>CAYPBZ010000007.1:0-30846 GCA_964409135.1 Microcaldota archaeon | reverse complement strand
CAGGGTCGAGACCTGTCGAAAGCCCTATGAGCCCGCCAGGAAGGGCATGCTCCAACTGCTCTGTTCCGCTGCTTATGCCAGATATCTGTGTTATTATCTCCTTGTAAGCCTCGCGCTTGCCTTTGTGGACGCTCATGCCAGGAACTATGCTTATAGTGTCACCATTCTTTATGGTGCCTCGTATGAGCGTACCTCCCACGACGCCTCCCTTGAGCCCGGCTATCTCGGCGCCCGGCTTGTTGACGTCGAAGGACCTTGCTATGTACATTATAGGCGGGGCGTTCGTGTCGAAATCCGGCAGAGGTATCTTGGTTATCAGCTCGAGCACAACATCCACGTTTATGTTCTTGTTCGGGGCTGCCGGCACTATCTCTGCATTCTCTATCACACTTCCCTTTATGAACTCCTTTATCTGCCTGTAATGCTCTATTGCCTTCTCCCTGCCCACAAGATCGACCTTGGTCTGCACTATTATAGTATTCTTTATCCCGAGCAGGTTTATTATCATGAGGTGCTCTCGCGTCTGCTGCATAGGGCATGGTTCATTGGCAGCTATTATGAACAGCAGGCCGTTTATTATGTTGGCTCCCGATATAGCAGTCGCCATGAGAGTCTCGTGCCCCGGAGAATCTAGCACCGAGAATCTGAGCACAGGTTTGGCCTCATTTCCGCAGTTCGGGCATCTCCTCTCTATCGTATATGCGGATGCGCCCTTGCAGTGGTCGCACTTCCTTATTATAGCGTCAGCGTACCCCAGCTTTATCGTCATGTTCCCTACCCACAAGATCGACCTTGGTCTGCACTATTATAGTATTCTTTATCCCGAGCAGGTTTATTATCATGAGGTGCTCTCGCGTCTGCTGCATAGGGCATGGTTCATTGGCAGCTATTATGAACAGCAGGCCGTTTATTATGTTGGCTCCCGATATAGCAGTCGCCATGAGAGTCTCGTGCCCCGGAGAATCTAGCACCGAGAATCTGAGCACAGGTTTGGCCTCATTTCCGCAGTTCGGGCATCTCCTCTCTATCGTATATGCGGATGCGCCCTTGCAGTGGTCGCACTTCCTTATTATAGCGTCAGCGTACCCCAGCTTTATCGTCATGTTCCTCTTTATGCTCTCGCTGTGCCTGTCGGTCCATATATTGGTTATGGCCTTGACTAGGGAGGTCTTCCCGTGGTCTATGTGACCCAGCGTGCCTATGTTTATCTGGCTCTGTTTCATCTCTTTCATGAGTATCCATCAGGATTTAAGGTCTACTCTTTCTGCCCTGCCTGTTCCAGCTTCTCCACTTTCTCTGCTGCGGGCTTGCCGAACAGCTGTTCTACCGGTTTGCTCCCGTATTCCTCTATGACTGTGTTTATCTGTGCAATGTCCACGCTCACTACCCCACCTACTACTGTACTGCGCCCCTTCACACTGCCCCTCTTATCTCTCTTCAGTGTTGTGGTCTTCACAGAGCCCTGCACGTACCTATGCATCGGGAATCCGCTGCTGTCAGAACCGCCCGTTATCTTCAACTTGTATCCATCTAACCCTATGACCTCGCCCCCTACTATGTCTCCGATTCTCTTAGACATCAGAGTTGCTGCCATGTCCGCATTCACCTCTGCCTGCGCAGATTTCCCAGTCTTCTTGTCCGAATAAACGATCTTCATATTCTTCGCCTTTTATCTGTACATGTGCTCCGGCTCTTCCTTGAAGCGCCGTATGCGCTCCTCCAGCTCCTTTGGTATGGCCGGCCTTATCTCCTTCAGCGCGAAATCGAAGTCTTCTCTTGTCACATACAGGTTCGCTTTCGCCGCATCGGAGCTCGCCTTTGCCATCGAACTGCCCTTCCTTCTTATCGCGCTCATTCCTGCCTCTCTGCATATGTTCTCTATCTCTGCACCCGTGTAGCCATCCGTCGCCTTGGCAAGATATTCGAGGTCTACGTCCTTGGCGATGGGCATGCGCTTCGTATGGACCGCGAATATGGCTGCGCGCGAGCCCTCGTCTGGCATTGGTATCTCTATTATCTTGTCGAACCGTCCTGGGCGCATGAGCGCCGGATCCACGTTGTCCGGCCTATTAGTAGCACCTATCACTACGACATTCTTCAACTCCTGCAAGCCATCCATCTCAGTCAGCAATGTGTCGACGACACGCTCCATCACTATAGAATCAGACGTCTCTCCGCCGCGCGTGGAGGCTATGGAGTCTATCTCGTCCAGGAAGATTATACACGGCGCAGCCATCTTGGCCTTCCTGAACAGCTCCCTTACAGCTTTCTCGCTCTCGCCCACATACTTGTTGAGCAGCTCGGGCCCTTTCACTGATATGAAGTTGGATTCCCGTTCAGTGGCAACTGCCTTTGCGAGCATGGTCTTTCCCGTGCCTGGCGCACCCACTATCATAACCCCTCTTATCGGGCGTATGCCCACCTTTTCGAATAGCTCGGGCTGCTTCAGCGGCAGCTCTATAACCTCCTTAAGCTGCGTCTTTATATCTGTGAGCCCTCCGACATCATCCCAATGTATGTTGGGACGCTCGACGAACAGCTCCCTGAGCGCGCTCGGCTGCACGTTCCCGAGAGCCTCGATGAAGTTCTGCTTGGACACCTCCAGGCTCATGAGAAGCTCGTTCGGCACGGACTTCTTGTTTATCACCTCAGGTATCACTCTCCTTAGGGAAGCCATTGCCGATTCCCTGACAAGGGCATTTATGTCAGCGCCTGTGTAGCCGTGCGTGAGGTTCGCCATCTCATCCAGATTGACGTCCTTCGCGAGAGGCATGTTCCTCGTGTGTATGAGCAGTATGTCTTTTCTGGTGTCCCTGTCAGGCACTCCAATCTCTATCTCACGATCGAACCTTCCGGGCCTGCGCAGAGCAGGGTCTATCGCATTGGGCCTGTTAGTCGCGCCTATCACTATCACCTGTCCGCGGCTCCGCATCCCGTCCATGAGTGTCAGGAGCTGCGAGACCATCCTGCGCTCGACCTCGTTGGTGGCTTCTTCTCTCTTCGGTGCTATAGCGTCTATCTCGTCCATGAAGATTATAGTAGGGGCCTGCTCGTTGGCCTCCTCGAATATGCTCCTGAGGCGCTCCTCGCTCTCTCCTACGAACTTGCTTACCAGCTCGGGCCCCGATATGTTGATGAAGTGCGCATCACTCTCATTGGCCACAGCCTTCGCGAGAAGGGTCTTGCCTGTGCCTGGTGCACCGTAAAGAAGCACCCCCTTGGGCGGGTCTATCCCTAATCTCTCGAAGAGCTCGGGATACCTTATCGGAAGCTCCACCATCTCCCTTATCTTCTGTATCTCACCCTTCAGCCCGCCTATGTCCTCATAATGGACCTCTCCTATCCTTACCTCATGCTCTGAGACGGGTTCTGACTTGACTATGACATCTGTAGAATGGGACACCTTCACCACCCCGTGCGGTGATATCTGTGCGACAATGAAGTAGAAGACATAACCGAACATCGGTATAGGTATTAGGTCGCCCCTGGTCAGCGGCTTGTTCTCCAGCTTTGCCTTGGCATATTCGCTGAATTCCGGAGATATCGATGTACGTTGGTTCGGCGGCGGAGCCAGAACGACCTTTGTCGCTTCGCGCACGTCCACCTTGCTTACGAAAACCTTGTCCCCTATCCCAACGCCTATGTTCTGCCTGGTATGGCCGTCTATCCTGATGAAATCCAGGCCCTCGTCTTGGGGATGCGCCTGCCAGACTACCGCTGCTGTGGACCTGTTCTTCCCCTTTATCTCTATTATGTCCCCTGACACCGCATTGAGCATCTTCCTTGCCTTGGAATCAATCCTGGCTATGCCTCTGCCGTCGTCAGTGACGAGTGCGCTAGCAACAGTCAGATCTATGCCATCTACCAATCTATCACCAATTAGACAGGCCGCGCATGTGAATAATGCTGCAGCAATACGTTAAAATTGATGGTTTTGTATTCGTGTCTCTGCTCGGCTCGGAAGAGCACAGAGTTACCAATTGGAACATGTGATTATTGGAACAAAAAGGTATATATAAGTATCAGGCAGACAGGGGAGCCCATATGGTGCAACTAGGTTCAGCAACCTAAATAACTGAATAAAATACAAAAAAAGTTAATGTGATGATATGGCAAATGGGAGCCCCTGCCCGGCCATTTTCGTTAGTAATCCTCGTCCGAATCTTCGTCTTCGTCTTCGTCCAAGCCATATTCCTCGTCATCATCTTCCTCTTCTTCTGTTACCATTCAAGTCACCTCTAATTCAGCAATATAGCACACAGATACATATAAAAGCCTTATGTTTTGAGGAAAGGTCGGCTCGGTATCTGACGTCAAATTCACTTTTTGCGAGATTATATGTAGGGTCGCTGACCTCTAGGCAGATTGGTTGTTCGACGGATGCGCGATATAAAGATAGTTTGGATTTTTGCCTAGATACTTGGAATTCCATTAGGTATCCCGAAGCATGTAGTTTGGCTTTCGTGCTCTTAATGGGCTCCGGACATTTGCAGCAACCCGGACGCTCTGGTTGGGATCCGCGCGAGCCCTGTCCAGCTGCGGCCCTGTCAGGTTCTGATTCACTATTATTGCCGTCCTGACCTCATAATACTTGTCTTCAAGACCGATGTCTACCTGCTCCTTGGTGAGATATTGGTGCTTCGCCACAGCCATTCTCACCTGCCAGTTCTCATCTGCAAGCGCCCTGTCTACCTGCTCCTTGATGAGATGCTGGTACTTTACGACCGACATCCTTACGGCCGTATGCCTGTCTGCCAGTGCCTTATCTATAAGTCCATCGCCTAATACACCAAAACGGATTATGTCTGCCCTCTCGAAGGGAGTGATATTATCAAACGTCGAGTCGGTTTCTGTCCTCTTTTGCATTCTTTTAGTGGTCATGTTATCACATCTGTAAAGTAGACCTTCTATATAATATTTATATTTGACTGTCGTTGGGTGCGGTCTCTCCCTAGACTTTTGTCTAGGTGTTTCGTCTTTGGCGAATGTGACTGTGTCTGCTGTGTGTAGGGGTTGCTTCCCCTGTTCTTCTACATTCATATGTCCCTGTATAAGTTCGATGATTGCGGTGTGGTTATAGCTTATGCCACTTATTGGCGAGGCTTATCCCTTTGCTACACCCATTGGCACGAGCCTCGCTACAAGATTTGATATGCCTGCGCCCGCAATACTCGCTACCACATCATCGACATCCTTGTATGCCCATGCGGCCTCCTCGCTTATCAGCTTTCTGCTCCTCACCCTGAACTCTATGCCCTTCTTGTCCAGGTCCTTGATGGTTTTTGAGGCAGGAATCTCGCGTATCGCCTGGTGCCTCGACATCACCCTCCCTGAGCCATGGCATGACGATCCGAAACTCTTGTCCATAGATTCGTCTCTTCCGGCAAGTATGTAGCTTGCTGTGCCCATGCTTCCCGGGATGATTATCGGCTGGCCGGAGTCCCTGTACACCTTAGACAGCTCCTTTCTGCCTGGACCGAAGGCGCGGGTCGCACCTTTCCTATGGACGTAGAGTTTCCTGAGCTTCCCATCTACCTTGTACTCTTCCTCCTTTACTATATTATGCGCGAGGTCGTAGAGTATCTCCATATCCATAGAGTCGGCGCTCCTTGAGAATATCTCCTCGAAACTCTTCCTTATGTTGTGGCATATTATCTGGCGGTTGGAGAATGCGAAGTTGACAGCGGCCTTCATTGCAGAGAGGTAGTTGTCGGCCTCCTTTGATCCTGCGTACGCATATATTAGCTGCGGGTCCGGTAGGTTTATCTTCTCCCTCTTCTGGTATCCCATAAGTGATTCTAAGTAGTCGCTGCATATCTGATGGCCGTACCCTCTTGATCCGGTATGCACCATTACCACAGCTTGTCCTTTGTACAGGCCGAATTTTGATGCGAGTTTCTCATCGATTATGGAGCCGACCTGTTGCACTTCTAGGAAATGGTTGCCTGCACCAAGCGTTCCGAGCTGGTTCAGGCCGCGCTTTTTTGCGAGCTGCGACACGTTTGCGGAATCCGCCCCTTCCATACACCCGTTCTCCTCTATCCTTTCGGAGTCGTTATCGAATCCGTATCCTTTCGATATTATGTAATCAACACCTTCGGAAGACGCGCGTTCGAGATCTTTGTTATTGAAGCCCAGTCTTATTTTGCTGCCTACACCGCTGGGCACGTTTCTAAATAAGGCATCCATCAGCCCCTTGATTTTCGGCTTTATCTCTTCGGCAGACATATTTGTCTTTATCAGCCTCATCCCACAGTTGATATCATAGCCTGTCGCGCCAGGAGATATTATGCCATCGTTGGCATCAAACGCAGCTACTCCACCTACAGGAAAGCCATAGCCCTCATGCCCGTCCGGCATCACAAGCATGTTCTTCACTATTCCAGGAAGTGTCGATGAATTGACAGCCTGTTGCAATGTGCGGTCACGCTTGACGTACTCTAGGATGTGCTTGTTAGCGTATATCCTAACAGGAACATTCATTCCTGCACCGGAGTCTTGCGGTATCTCCCATGTAAATTCATCGATGCGCTCTATGTTTCGTTCCATTTATACATCCCTATACAGAATGTATGTATTGTAATGAACCAATATAATACTTTACCCGCTCGATGATTTGAGGGTCTTCCTAGCCGCGCTCCTGGGCAGGCGTGGTTCTCCAGGTAGTTATCCGGCTGTGACGTTGGTTGACCCAACTGCTCCTTCCTCACCCTGCACAGTAAGCCCGTATATCTGGTTGACTATCGGATTCAGCTCGATATGCCCGTTCGCTAACTCTATCGTTCCGTTAAAGCTTAGAGTTGCTGTTGAGTTCGGTGCTATCTCGAAGCCATTTCCCTCGAAATCATGCTCCGAAAATGGCAACACCAAAGTACCGTTCGATGCTGCGATGAAGGTCAATACCCTCATTGAGCTCGCTTGGATCCCTACCATAACAGTACCATTCAATGCGTCTGCTGACGACTCGTTCTGTGAGCCATTAGAGTTCACCACCACATGTATGTTGTGGTGCTCCCCGAATCCCACTATTGACTGTATCTCGTTCTCAACATCGGCAGAGGAAACATGGACGCCAGCATCGGATTCGAGGTTGCCCATTGCACTGATTCTAGTACCATTGGTTGCTATTAACAAACTATGGTTCGGGCTTGCGCTGTCATTCTCATTACCAGAGTATACAGCATCGCTTGCCTGTATGCCTGCCGCATTATCGCCGCTTCCCGACGCATGTATTATGCCTAACGGAATCTCCTGCGGACTCTGGTTCATCCCTGCATTGATACCATATTGGCCGCGTATTTCCGACATCGCAGACACTGTTACTGATAGGTTGCCCGACAAGGTTACGTGTTTTATCTCAACTGGCACGTTTGCATTGTTGTGGATTGCCACTGATAGTGAGGTATCATTGTTCGACACAGATAGGGATGTCGATTCTATAGATATGCTCGACGTGGAGTTCTCTATCTCCAATTTTACCGATTCGTTCAGGTCGCTTTTCTCGCCTATGGAGACCAATGACCTACCATGTCCCGGAACTATGACGGCCCTCACTGAGGGCACCATCACGAACACTGTTGAGTTCTGTGTGTATATAGTTACTATGGTCGGGATGAAGTCTATCAGCGCCCTTGTTGTGCCGTTTACAGTAGTGTTGGATACGCCCGCAGTTACAGTGCTGCTCGGAATGGTCACATTATATGTTGTCCCATTTATCGTTATGTTTACAGTGTTTATCTCGAACCTCAGCATATTGACCGATGAATTGTTGGGGATTGTTGCGGTTCCTATTACCTGACTCACATTAATCAAGTCCATTAGACTTAGCGTGCCGGATCCGCTTGCGTTCACCCATCCAGAAGAGTTATGCCCGATTACATGCGCCTGGACCGAAGAATAGCTCATTATGAGGGATGTTGTGCCTGCAGGTACCTGCGGCGGGTCCGTTAGACTCATGACTAGATTACTTCCGCCTTGCGCGTATGCGGTTGACTGGAGCGACATGTATGTATATGCTAGTGCCACTAGCACAGCTATTATTATTACGGCTACTGCCACCTTCCCCGTGTTTTTCATTTTCATATACCTATCACCGTTTATGTGTTTATCGGCATTAAAATCCGGATTTGCTGTATAATACTTCCATTTCTTTACATGCATATTCTCAATCTCAGTTATGGCCCCAATCCTCCTCAATTCTGCGATATGTTGGCTCACCGTTGAAGGCGTAATCCCGAGTTTGTCTGATATCTCGGTAAGATTCATCCTGCCTCCAGACAACATATGGAGTATTTTCTTTTTGGTGCCCCATGTTTTCGTCATATACATCATCATTGCTACGGCAAATACCGCTACGTAGATTTATATACTTTAACATTTATATTGATTTTGAAACGCTTCGGTTTCGTTTCGGTTTTCCCTCATCAAAATCAGTTTACTGCTGAACATGACCGGGAATGTTCTACAGTGCTATACTTGTGCAGCCTAACATCTGTTGCATGGGAATTTCTGCCAAAATTATCTCGCGCCCTTGCCGGGATTTGGACCCGGGTCTCAAGCTCCGGAAGCTCGTGTTCTGTCCAAGCTATACTACAAGGGCATCGGATGGTTTGTGCTTGTAGCAGAGAGAGCAACATTTACACCATTCGGGTTTTTATGCCGCGCCCTTGCCGGGATTTGGACCCGGGTCTCAAGCTCCGGAAGCTCGTGTTCTGTCCAAGCTATACTACAAGGGCATCGGATGGTTTGTGCTTGTAGCAGAGAGAGCAACATTTACACCATTCGGGTTTTTATGCCGCGCCCTTGCCGGGATTTGGACCCGGGTCTCAAGCTCCGCAAGCTCGTGTTCTGTCCAAGCTATACTACAAGGGCACAAGATTAATAAATGGATATATTGAATTACATCTAAGCTTATTAATGTGATTCTGGATGTACCATACGTACGTGACCATAATAATACCTGCAATAATATCGCTTGTAATAAGCATTATTGGGACAAGGTTCTTAATAGGTTACATGAGGGATGCCGGCATCGTAGGTATAGATGTAAACAAGAAGAGGAGGGTGCGTCTGGCAAGCAGCGGCGGAATCGCGGTGGCGTTCGCCTTCTCAATTGGGATATTCAGCTACATATTCGGGGCGTCATTTCCCGGTCCTTCTGCGCCATTCTACGTGCCGAGCGCGTCTCTGCCCTATCTGTTCGCCGGAGTGCTGGCCGTAGTGCTCATATCAGTCGTAGGGTTTCTTGATGATATAAACGTGAAGAGCAGCCTCGTAGAGTCGACCGGCGTTAAGGACATAAGAAAGGGGCTGAAGCAGTGGCAGAAGCCCCTGCTGTCCCTGATGGGGGCCATACCTCTAATGGCTGTCAACGCCGGCGTATCCACTATACATGTGCCGTTCATAGGGCTGGTCAACTTTGGCATACTATACCCGCTCATAATAATACCGTTGGCTGTCATATTCGCTGCGAACGCGTTCAACTTAGTAGAAAGTGCGAACGGGATGGCTTCCGGGGGTGCGCTCATCGTGAGCATGGCTATGCTGCTGTACAGCATAACCTTCGGGACGGATACCGGGGCATTGCTCTCCGGAGTCCTGTTCGCCTCTGTACTCGGTTTCTTCCTGTACAACAGATATCCCGCAAAGGTACTGAGTGGCGACAGCTTCACCTATGCAGCAGGCACAGCAATAGTCAGCACCATGATTCTAGGGAACATGGAGGCGTTCGGTGTCATAATATTCCTGCCCTGGATAATAGAGTTCGTGCTCCATGCCAGGAAGAGGTTCAAAGTCACCACGCTCGGAGAGAGAGCAAGAGACGGAACGTTCAGGGCGCCTTACGGCAAGAAGATATACAGCTGGACGCACCTCATAATGAACCTTGGGAAGGTTAACGAGTGGCAGATATCAGCATACATGTGGGCTATGGAGTTCTGCTTCGTGGCGCTCGGCTTCGGTCTGAAGCTTGTCCACGTTTTCTGACCCCCTTGTAAGAGTGGCTGTTGTGGGTGTGATTATGGTTGTTGCCATTCACAAGCACCACCCCTGTATTCGACCTTGCCAGGAGCAGGTCATTCCTCTTTATCAAGGATTGCCTCCCCCCATAATTGGCATAGGCGCGCGCCGACTCTACAAGGTCCTTTGTAAGCTCTTCAAGTTCGCGCTTAAGGCAGAATACGGCCTTCTCGTTCACATCCTCAGCTCCGGCCTCTCTCAGAAACCCCTCTATGTCGTACGGACTGAACCCTCTCCTTTTCATTATATCAACGCAAGACGAGCAAAAGTATATAGTCTACATATGGAAGGTTTTTAAATAGGATTACTGATCCGGGATTAGTGGTATTCTGGGCGAGCGTATGATAAGAATCGGGTTCCACATGTCTGTCGCAGGAGGCATACATAACTCTGCCGTGGACGCAGGCAGGATGGGATACGGCGCCTTCCAGATATTCACCTCTGGCTCAAGGAGCTGGGAGCAGAAGGCACCGCAGACGGAGGACGCCGGGCTCTTCGCTGAATATGTAAAGGAATACGGCACAGTGCCGTTCGCCCATATTCCCTATCTCTGCAATCTGGCCTCTCCTAAGGAGGAGGTTCTGCGCAAGAGCAAGGTTATGCTGGACGCAAACATAAAAAACTGCAATGTCCTTGGGATAAGGTACCTAGTACTACATCTAGGGTCCCATCTTGGCAGGGGTATGGATTATGGGGTATCGAACATCGTCGAGTCCCTGAGAGGTGTTATCGACTCTCTAAACGGCCTGACTCTTCTTCTCGAGAACACATCAGGGTACACCAACAACGTAGGCTCCAAATTCGAGGATATAGGTAGGGTGATAGAAGGGGTAGACTCCAAAGGTGTCGGAATGTGCCTGGATACATGCCACATGTTTGCCGCCGGCTATGATATCAGGACCGAGGAGGGGGTTGGTGACGCTGTCAGTGAGATAGAAAAATACATAGGGATAGGTAGGATGAGGCTTGTGCATCTCAATGATTCGAGATTCGGCCTGGGCAGCACGAAGGACAGGCACTGGCACATAGGCAAGGGTTATATAGGAGCGAAAGGATTTGAGAACCTTTTCGGGAATAAGGCGTTCAGGGATGGCAGCTTCGTGATGGAGACCCCGGCGAATGATGAGAGGGACGAAAGCACAAACCTCGCTGCTGTGAAGAATATAATGAGGCGCGCCGGCCTAGATGTGTAGAACCATGTTCACCCAGACTGTGGAATACGCGAGAAACAGGTATATCAGGATGGATGCCACAGGCAAGCGTATATTGTCATCTATAGGGAGTTTCATGCCCTCGATAAGGGCCAGAATCGCCGAGAGAGGTATGGCGTACAATCCGATAAACAGATACCCAACAGCAGAGGCAGAAACCAGGAACGCTATGCTTCCTGCCACACTTTTCGTTCTGTTGTACGGGAGCTTCGGCCCGCCAATCCCAAGCCCCGCTATTGTGGCTATCGCATCAGAGAGCACCAGTACAGATAAGAAGAACATCATAGGCAGGGTGTACCTCACAAACCCGATAAGCAGCAGTATTCCGATCGACAGGATCATAGCCCCGTTGCCGTACGCCATTCCCGGCTTCTCCAGTCTGTGGAGAACCCTGCCTGTCTTGGTGTTCTTGAACCTTTCAGACAGCTCTATCACCACGAACAGCAATACAACTATATAGAATATGGACAGCTGGAATGATATTCCAGAGATATCGGGTCTGAAGAGCCAGAAGAGCGCAATCAGCCAGACCCATGCGGATATCTGCACTGCGTCCCTGCGTAGCTCAATGCGCCGCTGTTCATGCATTGAAGCCCTGTGCGCCTTGCTCACATGCGTATACCTTGCATAAATCAGAGAGGCAAGGGCGCCTATAGCGAACACGTCAATCACATAGAATGGCGTGGAAGACAGGTACATTACTGTAGCTACCGAGGCTATAGATATATAGAATGCGGTACGGTCCACAGAGTTGTACATCCCTACAAATGACGAGAGAATCGCGGTCATGGCGAGCACAGATATATTAACAGATGAGCCCTGCTGGAACAAGAACGGGATTATTAGTATCAGCGGTACGATAGGTATAAGGTATGACGAGAGGCGAGCTCTAGATCTTCTGGCGGAGCATATGTGCAGGTAGTATGATACCACAGTCACTGCCAGTAGGGATAAAGTAAGAACGGCCCCGAACCATGGATAATATAGTTCCATGCAAACACCACCGGATTACACCACTGCTATGACCAGCGCGGCTATGAAGAATCCAACTATTATCGTGATCGGCACAAGCAATCTGGTTATCGAGAGCATGGAATGCATTACAGTAACTATGGAATCCCTGTCCAGCCCCCATATCCTGAACCTTTTCACCACTACGGACTTGTGGAAGGGCTGCACCTCCTCTATATTATCCAGTGCGGTTTTCACAGCCTCGTCAACCAGCGGCTCCAGCGCCTTGTATTTCGTGTGCTTTCCTAGAGCATTGCTCTCCGTGTTCGCCAATGAGTTTACAAAGTGTGTGTCCGTGGTGCATATCTCCGAAGAGATGTCGTACTTTGCGCGTATGTGGTTTATTATTGAGGTGCGCAGCCTTGGCGATATGTTGTTCGCGTTGAACTGTATAAGGCAGAACTTGAATCCGTTGAACTGGAATACGAGGGCATTGAGCGCCCCCTTTGCCATGTCGATAGGCGCCTGCAATCTGCTGTATATGTCGATGTTCGATGCGCCTATCTGCACCTTACCGGATTTGTGCAGCGGTTTCCTCAGCCCCTTTATCGCGCGTATGTAATCCTGCAGCTCCTTCGACTTTGTGTTTATTCCGGACAGCTCTTCCATCTGGGCGGTCTCGTACCTGGAGTTGTGCGCATCTATGATTATTACATTGTCGACTATCTTCTCGAACTCCTTCCGTATTATCTCTCCGGCATCATGTGAGATGTCCTCGGTAACCTTGGGCGCGCGTGTGAGTATCGCAATCCCATGGCTACTGAATTTCAGCAGGATCACCTTGCAATTGTTATGGCTTGATGTGTAATATGATATGCCGCCATGCAGCCTCTGCGCCCCCGCCACTCCGGAATCCATGGCAGAGCAGATATACTTGTACTGGTCGCTTGAGAACGCATTGTACTCCTCTGACACTGTAGAATGCATTACAAGCGTCTGTGAACCGTACTTCTGTGTGGAGTGCCTCTCTAGCAGGAAGGGGAAGTTGCTGCTCCCTATGGTCCCGACCAGTCCATAGTGTATCTCCGGGACGAAGAGGATGGATTTTATGGAGCCGTCTGCCCTCTTGAACGCGAGAGTGTCAGTGTTTACGTCCACCTCCACCCTCTTTGAGCTGCTCATCGAGATGTTCGCCTGGAAGAGCCAGTTCTGCATCACCTGCGAGAACACGTCTATACCGCTTATCCCGAGGCTCCTCTTTATCGGAGAATCGATGAGGTACGCCACTATGTAGCTCACCAGGGCAAATATGAATATTCCGGCATAGAGCCGTACGAAAACGAAGCGTATAGGTATGGACGCTGACAGAAAGAAGAGCGAGGCAGGCACAAGGAACAATGCGTTCAAGGTAGGGTGTATCAACGACAGCGGTCCTGCCTTGAACCTCTGGTTCAGCACCACCTTGCTCATGAAGAACCACCATATGAACGTTCCTGCATCGCCCAGGAACAGCAGAAGCAGGAGAAGCCCGTATGAATGGGTTACTGCGAACAGTGCGCTTCCCAAAACCATGAATATAGAGTATGCCGCTGTGGCTACCAGAGCCATTAGCATTATGTACTTGGTGCGCACCTTCCTCTTGAGCATCTTTATCGTAAGCACAGCCAGCATAGCAGGTATGGTCAGACCGATTATTCCTGTGGTGGCACCTGCGACCGCTATATTTACCAGATGCGGCAACTCTCCGATGTGCAGAAGTATTGTAGAGATTATCCCAAACAGCAGGCTTGCAGCGAGCAAGATGAGGAACTGCAGCATCGTGCCAGGAAGGCTCCTTCCTTTGGAGAATAGGCTTAAATCGCTAAGCGGTATGTCTGCCATTCTGAACAACCGGTCATCTTCCGTATCTTCTCTGCCGCGCGGAGAACTCCCTTATCGCCTTCTTAAGGTCGTCGCGGTTAAAGTCAGGCCAGTATTTCTTGCTGAAGTATAATTCAGAGTAAGATGACTGCCACGGCAGGAACCCGGAGGTCCTGAGCTCTCCGGACGTCCTTATTATAAGGTCAGGGTCAGAGAGGGCAGCTGTCATCATATAGCTCCTTATTATCTTGGAGTTTATCTGGTTTATCTTCCTGGCTATCCTATCCCTCACCATGCGCTTGGCCGCGTATATTATGTCTTCGCGCCCGCCATATGCTATAAGGATGTTTATCGTGAACTTGTTGTTGCTCCTTGTGACCCTCTCCAGATGCTCTAGGGCCTTCACCACATTCTTTGGGAGCTTGGACATGTTTCCTATCACCACTACCTTGGCGCCGTTCCTCTTCAACTTGTCGAGTATGGAGCTGTCGTACGACGCCTTTATGTACAGCCTGTACAGGACGTTGAGCTCGCTTTTACTCCTGTTTTTTATGTTCTCCGTGGAGAGCGCCCATACGGTAACTGTGGATGAGCCGAGCTCCTTCAGCCACATGCTGAAGTCTACAAATTTCTTTATACCTATGTCGTAGCCGTACAGGAGGTTTAGCCTTCTGGACCTAGACCATCGCCTGTTGCCGTCCGGTATTAGAGCTAAGTGGTCCGGGACGTTCAGCATTCTTTGCATTTAGTACACCTTAATTAATACTGAATTGGTACCAATATTTTAAATATGTATCTTGGGTTCTCTTCAGCTCGTTACTACAATAATACATGCTCATAATACCTTATTAATATTTTGCGTCCAGTACTTGTGGCCCCTAATCATATTTTTAGTTTTATCATCATAATAATTATAATGCCTTTTGTATTATTATCTGGAGATGCTTATGAATATAGATGATTTATATTTTGTTAATTCGGCAGAGGATATAGAAGGGAACGATGCCGCAATCTCGGCAATCAGGAGATTCGTGAGAGGCCGTAATGGTAGGATTGCTTCGCCGCCCATCCTTGTATACGGACCGACAGGCATCGGCAAGACAGCAGCAGTAATGAAGATTATAGAAGAGGAATCGCTTAATCTTATAGAGTTGGATGCGAGCGACTACAGGAACAGCGCGTCCATAGAGCAAACAGTAAGACCCGTACTGAACACTAGGCCATTATTTGGAAAGGGCAACATAATCGTGTTTGATGAGATAGACGAGCTCAGCGGAAGGTATGACAAGGGAGCATCAAACACCATAGGCTCCATAATGCGTGAATCAAAGATACCGATAATATTCATAGCGAACGACATGTGGAGCCAGAGCCTGATGTTCCTCCGGAACAAAACCACTCCGATAGAGTTCAAGAGGCCAGGGAGAGAGGTTGTGACATCCGTGTTGAAAAGGATATCGAACGGGCATAGAATGAAAATATCAGACAGAACCATAGAGTGGATCGCAAAGATGTGCAATGGAGACGTACGGAGCGCCATAAACGATCTTTACGTCATGTGGGGCGCGTTAGAGGATGATGTGGAGGTGCTTGGGCTGCGCAACAAAAAGGCCAACATATTCGTCGCTCTCGACAAGATATTCTTGGCAAGGACTCTCGCCGCGCCGATGCGCGCGGCCATGGATGTAGACGTAGATGCCGGAATGCTTATGAATTGGATTGATGAGAATATACCAGCCAGATATGCAGACGGCGAGTCCAGGCACAGGGCTTACGACAGCCTTGCCAGGGCATCGATGTTTGACACTCGCGCATCAAGGTCTGGATATTACGTATACTGGAAATATAGAAGCGTATTCATGTCAAGCGGGGTGGCTCTATCAAAAACAGGAGGGTGTGAGACTACAAAAAGGTATACATTCCCGAAGAGGATAAAAGAGTTGAGCAGAACGAAGAATGAGAGGCACACCATTTACTCGGTGTCCGAAAAGATGAAGAGGAACATGCACTCCAGCTCTTCGGCCATAGCCCAGATGGAGCTCCCACTCATGTCCAGAATGCTAAACACTGCATTGGAGAGGGGCGCCAGCCGTGAAGAAGTGTACAGGTTCTTCTCAGAGAGGTTCGGGATGGATGAGAAGGAGACGGAATGGCTGGCCGGATATTCCAGGCTATGAATATATATTCGACTCCAAGTATGAGACAAACTGCGAGACGATGCTATTCAGGCTGTCCTCGTCAACCCTCAAGCTGACAGCCTCGTTGTGCCCGCCTGCATTCTCTATCTCATCATTCTCTGACATCATTCTCTTTAATATGCTCAGCATGCCGACCTTTTTAGATATATTGCGGGGTGCCCTCGCTGATATGTACCTTTTATGGTACACGACCGTCACTGCTGTTGGGTCCCTCTCCTGGAGTACGGTCTGCAACTTGGTTGTATACCTTCCGAGTTTTATATACCTCATGTTCATCTTAGCTATCTTCTCGAAGTCCAGGACATACACGTTGAAGCCCCTAGTGCTTTCGTGCTTTCTCGCGGTGTTCATCCCTATAGATATTGCCTCGTCCGTCTGTTCGTTGTAGTCTTCAAGGACTTGGAGAAATTTCTCCCGGTCGGTTATGATAGACTCTATGTACTGCGGAGTCAACCTGCCGTGCGAATCGTTGTATATATTCACCGCATCAAGAACCTCTGCTAGCTCTGTCATGTCTTTATCGTCATTCGAGGCGAACCTGCTGTGGTCGCTCACAAGAGAGGCGCTCATCATGTCGGACGCGTCGATTCCGGAAAGCATCTCTGCGACCATTGACGTCATAAAACCAGCAGTCAGGCTGGAATCCCCGCCATTGTTCCATGGATTAACATTCAGGTCTATGCTAGAGTAGGCGAAGCCTTCTTCGATAGGATGATGGTCTATCCATACCTGCTTCGCTACCTCTCCTATCCTCTTTATGCCCTCGTTGCTCTCCTGTGTTGTACCGAAGTCGGTCACTAGAATCACAGGACGTTCTACGCTCCTATAGTTGTTGAGGAACATCTCGTCGGAATACGTAAGGTTGGCGTTGTACGCTATGCCGCGCGTGGAGCTCCACATTATGTTTTTGTCGGATACGTCCAGCTTCTCCCTTACCTTATTTATTGCCCTGTATAGTGCGACAGCCCCGCTCGAGCCGTCGCCGTCTCCGTGAAAGTGTATCGATATAGGAGAGCCTGTGACGATTGACCTTAAGACAATGGCGGCTGCCCCCTTAAGCCCGTCGGCGCTCCGCCCTGCCATCTCTATAAGCTCTTGCTGGAATCCGCCCGATCTCGGCGGCCAGATATTGAATCTAACAAGCACCCTTGACACTGCATCCTCATATTCCTCCTTCTCTACCTTTCCCAGTATCTTGACGGTGTACTCTTTTATTTTGGTGGTCTCGCCGCCTGAATATTCCACCTCTACGGAGTCCAGTGGCTCCAGCAACATATTGCACCTGATTGAATAGGAGTTAGGATTGCCGGAGCCGGTAGACACTAGAGTGTAGATATTGTCCGTTTGATTATAGGAGTTCCTCGCCGATGTTATTATTCCAGTTATGGACATCACAATCACTCACTGTTAATTTGATTTCGTTACGTTGCTGATGCACGTTGTCCTTAATGAGGAGTTAGATATATAATTGCAATCGCCGGTGTCATTGTACTGCGTGGCAATGTAAATCAGGCAGAGATCTGCATAGTTGTTGTTTGGAGATGAGAGGCATACTGTGTAATTGTTGTCGATTGATGCATTGGCCAGCAATGAGCTGAATCCACATATCGACGAGTATGTCGAATTGGAAGAGCTGCATACCTGTGTGATGTTGATTGTGTTAGCAGAGGTCGAGTTATTTGATAAGGGCGACACGCTTCCATACAGGCATAGATTCTCTGCGGCCCCAGTTAGAGAGTAACACTCTGATTGGTTGCCCGGCAATTGGGAGAGTCCGGCATAGCATAGCTGCCTATCGGTCAGGTTAGCCAGCGACGTATAGAATATGAATGATGGATTCGATATCTCAGGATAACTTCCTATAAGCGTAGAGGCCTGCACCGCATCTGCCGTGTACGCGTCTGGAAGCGCACTGCAGTACGTGCCATTCGCCTGGCTCATCGCCCTATCAAACTCGTATATGTAATTGCATTTTTCCATCCCGCTGTGGTTTTGTATCATCCCGCAGTATGATTCATTGGTCATGTATCCCTTCTCCGATACAGAGTATATGCAGTCGGATTCGAGCGTAGCGTTGGATATCGTTGTGCAGTAATACGGATTCTCGTTGCTTATGCTTAAGTTGATTATGCAGTCCGTGCTCGTCATACTGTTATTTATCATATTGCAGACCGTGGCGTTATTCGTATTCTGCGCCAGGGCATCTATGCATGAGTATTGATAAGGTGCAGGGATTGCAGCGCACGTGCTCGCATTCGATGTGTTTATTGCAAGGTCCTGTATGCAGGAATTCCTTTGAGAGGAGTAAACAATGCCCTTGCACCTCTGCAGCGGTGTGGGGTTTCTTGCAAGAGAGAATACTATTACGAGCAGCGCGATTATCATAAGTATCGCGGTTGATGCTATAGCAATGTATTGGTACTCCCTCCTGCTTAGCGAGATTTTGCTTGTATCTGGGGCGTGCGTCCTTCCGGGACCCGCATCGGCCGGAGTATTTACCTTTCCTGGTTTAGCCATGTAATCCATCAAAACGCTTAAAACAAATCTATTATATACTGTTCCTCACATTAATTATTAATTATTTCTATGGCAATACTAAATGGGAAGGTTGGTATATGCGGAAGATGACATACATAGGCATAATTATACTCGTTATAGCCGTGGCTGCGATAGCGCTTGGTGTATTTTACGGCTCCAGCGGCATAATAAAGGCGGCCAGCGGGCTGGTAGTGATGAAGAATATGACGGTGTTTAACAATAGCTTCGCATACCTTACATTCAATACGGTAGGGACACCGTTGATATTCTCTGCGCGGTCCGAATCTGACGTCAATTTTTACCTTATGAATATGACAGCATACAGTCTATGGGCGGGTGCCAATTATACCGGAATGCACCAGAACAGATTCCTTGTGGGAGAGGGCCTGGAGGGGAATGGGATTATAGTAGTGTACCATAATACAATGAACGCATCATTTCCAGCATCAATAGGCCAGGAACCTATGTATATAGAAGGGGGCAATTCCACATATGCAAACCTCGCCAATTCTACATATTATCTGGTTATCGACAACACGAATGGCAGCGCATCCAACTCCACCAATGTAAACGTAAGTGTGGTTTACCTTCCGAATATAAATACGAATAACGCCACCACCTACAGCAACTATACTAACTTCGAGGATAGCCTGAATAGGATTCGTGCAGAGACAGAGGTGGCATTCGTATTATTAATAATTGGAGTTGTAGTAATAATATACAGTCTGGTAAGAGGAAGAAGAGGCAAAGGCATTGATGGCCCGAAGATAAGGGTTACCTCTGATGAGGATATAGACAATCTATATGAGAAGGCAGGGGTGCGCGGCAAAGGGGTACAGACGGGTGGGAGAGCGGCACGCAGAAAGAGTAGGCATAAAAAGAGTGAGAGGTGAATAGAGATATGCCTGTAAATGATATAGCCGAAAAAATAGCTGGGGAGATTGCGCTGTCTGACAGCCCAGGCAGTGTGATGAAGAAATGGAGAGAGCTGTTCGGAATCTCCCAGGTAGATCTCTCGAAGGAGATAAAGATCTCGACCTCCACTATAAGCGACTATGAGAGCAGCAGGAGGCTTAGCCCAGGAGTCGCGGTGATAAGGAGATTCGTCAACGCACTAATAAAGATAGACGAAGAGCGCGGGGGGACAGTCATGCAGAACCTCAATAAGTTTTCTTCAGAGGCGAAGAATGAGAAGCCGATTTATATGGTGCATGATTTCATAGCCCCATTATCCGGAGTGGACC
The DNA here is from genome assembly GCA_964409135.1 of Microcaldota archaeon. Lineage (GTDB taxonomy): Archaea > Micrarchaeota > Micrarchaeia > Micrarchaeales > Micrarchaeaceae > JAJYXL01. The sequence continues at coordinate 10,827 of CAYPBZ010000007.1, read as the reverse complement.
TGCTTAGGATAGTAGAGGGCAAGGCCGTGGCGGGGCATACATACCTTGACGATATAAAGCTGTTCGGATATACGAAGGTGGACAGTCTGAGGGTCATATTAGATATGATGCCCTCCGAATACCCGAAACTCTTCGGCTCCACTACCGAAAGAGTGTTCATATTCGAGAATGTGTCTACTGGGAGGTCGCCGATGGTGGTGATAAGAGTGGCGCCCATAAAACCGAAGGTGGTGCTGATACAAGGGATAACGAACGTAGACAAGCTCGCGATAAAGATAGCGCAGATAGAGCACATACCTCTTCTGACGACCAAGCTCACCACAGAGGAGCTTGAGAGCAGGCTCAGCAAGATATAGAGCCACTCAGCCCCACACGTCTGCCTTTACCTTCACAGAGGTTATACCCAGTTCCGTGGCTGCGGTTTTCATGGCCTTGACGAATTCCAGCGGACCACACACGTATACGGTCCTTTCCTTGTAGTCATCACAGTGCCTCTTTATCATTTCGCTGTTTATGTGGCCGCACTCTCCCGACCATGGTTCATCCGTCTTCCGAGTGACTGTGATTGTCGTGTTCAGCTTTATCTGCCGTGCGAGCCCATCCAGCTCCCCCTTGCTTATTATCTCGTTAGGGAATCTTACACTATACAGCATGACCGAGTCCGTGCCTGTGGAGCTGTTCTTTATCTCGCGCAGTATCGACATCATCGGGGCCAGTCCCGTGCCGCCTGCTATGAGCAGTACCTTCCTATCCTCTGCGGGTATGAACTTGAATTGGCCGTACGGGCCGGTTACCTTGATTTTATCCCCTATTCTCATGTCCTCCAGCTTGGATGTGAACCTGCCGTGTATCATGTGTATGTAAAACTCCAGTATCTCTATATTTGGGGCAGATGCGATGGAGAAGGCGCGCGTTACCTCTGCCTTCGTCGAGGGATCTGAGTAGGTGAGCATCACAAACATACCGGGGTCGAATGAGAGCCTTGTGCCATCCTCGTCCTTCAGCTTGAATATGTCTACGTCCGGCGTCTCGTGCACTATATCGTATATCTCGAATTCCTTCCTGTTTACCATTGGAGCTTGTGCTGCCATGCAATCACGCGGTCAATCAGTGCAGTATCTATACAGCAAAGTATTATAAAAACGATGAATTGGCAGCAAGAAGAGATCACAGCATGCACTTCTGTGGTGATGAACACTGTAGACGCCGCACGTCCTGCCAGTCACCCCGGCAGCGATTGTGCGTTGAATCCGTGGCCGCTTATCATCTTTGCAAACTTTGGCGACTCCTTTCCATAGGTGAATACCTTCTTTGCGTCTGTCATGTTTATGTAGTCTATGCTCTGTCTCATGTCAGCATGGTCGCTTATGCAGAACTGTGCATCCGTATTGAACTTGAATATCTTTGAGAAGCCGGTGGCCACAGCTGTATAAACCCGCTTTCTGTGCACCGCTCCCAGGTCCTTATGCACCCTGCGCATATTGAAATTGCTGGTTATCCCGACAAAGTTGTCCTGCATTATGTATTCGCACTCCTCCACATTCCCATACATAGACGCATAGTCGAGCCTTATGCTGTTCTGCCTGTACACCTCCGACATCTTTCCTACCTCTTTGCTGACTACAGGGCATATGCCTATCTCGTTCAGTATCTTTATTATCTCCTGGGCCTTTCCCATTGTATAGGCGCCGAATAAGATTATTCCGCTGCTTGCTGTTTTCTCCACCCATCTCTGGAGCTCTGGCTCTGAGGATTCGCGCTTATCGAACTCTATGTTCGGATATGGATACGTTGAATCCAGTATCACGGTGTCTGCCGTCTCTATGTCTATAGGCTCCGCCACTCTCGACCTTTGTAGCTGGAAGTCTCCAGTGTATACTATCTTCTCGCCGGTAAACTCATCGTTTATCACCAACTGCTTCGATCCTAGCATATGGCCTGAGTTTATCATGCGCATGCATTTCGGCATGCTTATGCGGCTTGTCTCTATATTGCTTATATTGTATGCGTCGCGTATCAGGCTCGATGTCTGGTCACTGGTCAGTATTGTCTGGGATGACCTCACCGCGCTTATATGATCGGAATGCGCGTGGGACACGAAATCCACGTTTGCACCGCTCTCCTTCTTATCCAGTGATATATTGTAATTGTTCGCGCTTAGCATCATGGTCGCCAATTCATATGGTTAACAGCCAACCTTTAAATACATTAAGCGGAATAGATAACTATTCTTTTTATGTGGTCATATGGTAGAGAATGTTATAATAATAGGCTCCGGCCCGGCCGGACTGAGCGCCGCGCTTTACACTGCTAGAGAGGGATTTGGCCCTCTTGTAATTGCAGGCACGGATGAGGGGGGGCAGCTGATACTGACCACAGTGGTCGAGAACTACCCGGCATTCCCGGACGGGATAGACGGGACAGAGCTCATAAACAGGATGCGCAAGCAGGCGGAGAAGCAGGGCGCCAGGTTTGAGCACGGATATGTGAAGGATGTTGACTTCTCCTCCCGCCCGTTCAAGGTCTTTACCGAGACGGGCGTACATGAGGCTAAGTGCGTCATAGTGTGCAGCGGCGCCTCTTCGGTGTGGCTCGGCTTAGAATCCGAGACCAGGTTCAGAGGAAGAGGGGTCAGCAGTTGCGCTACATGTGATGCGCCCCTATTTAAGAACAAGGACGTCGTGGTCGTTGGAGGCGGAGACACTGCAATGGAGGACTCTCTTTTCCTCACAAAGTTCGCGAACTCCATTACGATACTGCATAGAAGGGATGAGTTCAGGGCAAGCAAGGTAATGCAGAAGCGCGTTCTTTCCAATTCAAAGATAAAGGTTGTTTGGAACACCATTGTTGAGGATATAAAAGGCAGCACAAAGGTAGAATCCGTGAGCACCAAGAATGTTAAGACCGGCGAGAGATTGGAGATAAAGACTGACGGGGTGTTCGTAGCTATCGGGCACAAGCCCAACACCGACTTCCTGAAAGGGAAGCTTGATCTGGATGGGAATGGATATGTAGTGGTAAGCAACAGTATTGAGACAAAGATAAAGGGAGTGTATGTAGGGGGAGATGTTGCCGACCCGGTATACAAACAGGCGATTACCGCTGCGGGGACAGGGACCATGTGCGCGCTTAAGGTCAGAGAGTTCCTGCAGAATGATGAAGAACGTTAATCTGTATCATGGAACAGCCTGTGCTGCCCTGTCCCATTTATTAGGGATGAGACCCTTACGCCTACCTTCCTAGGGCGCTTTGCCTTAGCCAGCTGCAGTATCATTTTGAGCGAGGTGGAATACAGTACGTCCGACGATGATGTATAGTAGTTCATGCTCTTTGTCTTTATCTTGTCTGTGAAGTCTGCATATCTCACCTTTGCGGTTATGCTCTTGAACAGCATCCCCTTCTTCTCGAGGTCTGATATTGTAGCGCTTACCAGGCGCTTCAGCACGTCTTTTATCACGCTCTCTGTCGGCTCCCCGGCCATCGTCGCCTCCCTGCCTATCGAAAGGACAGGATAGGTTTCTACGACACCTGTACGGTCCGTGCCTCTCGCTATTGAGTACATATACCTCCCAAGCGAGCCGAATCTCTCTATCAGCACCATCTGATTCGCCTTGGATATGTCGCCGACTGTGCGTATCCCCATAGAGTTGAGCTGCGACTCGGTCTTCGGGCCTATTCCAAGGAGCTTTGAAACTCCCTTTGGCTGGAGGAAGGAGGTTAGCTCTTCCGCCCTTACCAGCTTCAGCCCGTCCGGCTTGGCGTCATCACATACAATCTTTGCGTATATCTTGGAGATGCTTATCCCCACTGTAGAGGGAAGAGACAACTCCTTTCTTATCCTGAATTTTATCTCGGCTCCTTTTTTTAGAGATTCCGGGTATTCCATCTCACCGAGGTCGAGTGCGCACTCATCTATACTCATTACCTCCGTAGGATAGCCATATTCCCGTATCATGGCCATAAGCTGTTCGGATACTTTCTCATAATATTCATCATCCGGCTTTGCGTATAAGAGGTCTTTGCACAGATCGAACGCCTTCGCCGTAGGCATGGCGCTCCTTATGCCAAACCTTCTCGCAGGATAGCTGCACGTCTGGACCACACCCCTCAATTTGTGCTCCTCATCATTTGTGCCGACTATGAATGGCTTGCCGCGCAGCTCCGGGCGCCTTGCCTCCTCACACGAGGCGAAGAACGAGTCCATGTCAACAAGCATAAATAACTTCATGATACCAATATGCATACACCGCCAAAATATATATGGATAAGAGTATGGCAGCAAGAATATCTGTAAGAGGCGCGGTATTCGCAGGCACGTTCTATCCTGAGGAACGGAGCGCGCTGATAGAGTACATTGAAAAATCTATGTCGGATGCCACGGTTAAGAAGGGCGTGGAGAACGCACACTCCTATGTGGCGCCCCATGCGGGTTATACCTACTCTGGAGGCACTGCTGCGCATACTTATAAGGCACTATCACTCAATAAGAGGCTGAAGAGCGTAAATGCACTTATAATCATAGGACCCAACCATACAGGGATAGGACCTGCGATATCTGTATCAGGGCAGGACTGGAGGACGCCACTTGGCGACATAAGGAATGATATTGGTATGTCAGAGAGCATAGCAAAGGAGTTGGATAGCAATCTGGACGAGTCTGCGCACGATGATGAACATTCTGTGGAGGTGCAGCTGCCATTCGTCAAGTATGTGCTGCCGAATACTGGCGCATGTTTCATATGTATGGGAGACCAAAGCTTGGAGTCATGCAGGAAACTGTCCTCTGCCATCCGGAAATCTTCAAAAAGATTGGGGCGTAACGTTCTCATCATAGCCAGCTCTGACATGAACCACTATGAGCCTGCGGCAGTGGCAGAGACGAAGGATGGAAGGCTCATGCACGAGATGGAGAGGTTGGACTACAAGAGTTTCAACAGGTCAGTTGATGAGGTAGATGACAGTGCATGTGGATATGGACCGGTCACTGTCGCCATGATGCTCGCGAAGAGCATGAAGGCGGCAAGAGGTGTCATCCTAGATTACACGAATTCCGGGGACGTTACCCATGACTACGGAAGTGTAGTCGCATACTGCTCCGCTGCGTTCTTCTGAGCTACAATCTGCTGTTATTTGGCATGCCAAAGCGCAAAATATATAAATGTTAGATTCGGCTGATTTGTTGGGGGATACATGGCATCGAGGCTTGCTAGTAATAGAGTCGAAGAGGTCAGGAGAGAAACGGCGGAGATAGCCGAAGAGGTCAGTAAGATCTTTAGGAGGCATGGCAAGGATCATGGGATGGAAGCTGCCGCTGGGCATATAGACAGGCTATTCTTACGCGCTGTCAAGGACGGTGATGTAGAGAGGGCCAAATTACTAGTGCGTGCATGGGGGGCTAACCCTAATTCCTATTATGAAAATGGTGAAGGAGAAGGCGCTCGTAAAGGGATGCGGGCTCTGCACTTAGTGGCTGTTGCACCAAACATTAATAACAGAGAGGAGCTTACAGAGATGTTAATATGCCTTCCCAATATAGATATGAATGCATACCTTGAGGGAAGAACCCCTCTGGATCTGGCAGAATCTGCCGGCAACCACGAGGTTGCTGGACTGCTCAGACGCGCCGGAGAGACAGGCTGGATAGAACACAGGTATAAGGTATCATCTGCACGCTCTATATATAAGCTTCAGGGGACGCCATCAGACTGATGGTCGTTGCGTGTTGGTGCAGAGACAGTCATCTGTCCGAGTTCAGGAACTCTATGACCTCCTTGGCATGCCCTTCAGGCTTGACCTTCCTGAATATCTTGGCCACATTCCCTTTCGGGTCTATTATCACAGTGTTACGTATGGTTCCAACACCGAATATGCCCCTATTTCCATACGAGTCGTAGTCCTTTATGGTTTTGTTGGATGTGTCAGAGAGCAGTGCGAACTCCAGATCAAGCTTGCTCTTGAACTTGTCGTGCGACTTAAGGTCGTCGTTGCTCACTCCTACGACTTCTGCGTTCAGCTTCCTTATGTCCTGTAGGCTCTTGTTGAAGTTTCTTGCTTCTATCGTGCACCCGGGTGTGTTGTCCCTCGGATAGAAGTACATGACAAGGTATCTTCCCCTGAAGTCCTTCAGGGAGTGTTTTTTGCCGTCCGAACCCTTCAGCGAGAAATCCGGAGCCTTTGACCCTTCCTTTAACATCATAACACCACACATAAATCAGCAAAAGCCTATTAAACGTTTATCTAGCAGGTTGTGTAGATATGTATGAAACTTGCGAATCCCTTCAGAAAGGGCAGAGGCATTACGATAAGGGTGCCCAACATAAACGTGTACTGGAGAGGGGGCATGCACTCCTTGCCTGGAATCACATCGCATGAGCGCGTCTTCAACATTAAGATACCTTTCAAGAACAAGAAGGCAGAGACTCTCTCGTTTCTCAAGGCGCAGGAGAGGAAGCCAGAGCGGATAGAGAAGGTGGAGACGGGAAAGCCGTTCAAGATAGTAGGGGTCAGACCGACCCTTCCCATAAGCATAGTAGAGGGAGAGTCCGTCGAGCTTGATATATCAGTAGAGGGGCCGGAGTTCAACTATTCCGGGCCCCTGACGCTCAAGCTCGGCAGCACAGTGGAGGAGAGGATACATATAGAACTTCCTGAGATATTTCTTAGAAGGGACAGCAGGCGCGTGAAGGTCAACGAGCATGGAGAGGTCTACAACCTCATAAAGAACCAGGTGTTCGAGATATCCATACAGATGTACAAGGCATTGACGCTTGGCGACACTGTAGACAAGGTAAAGGTCAGCGAGCCGTTCGGCTGCGAGGGGACTGCACCGGCTTTGCCGTTCAGGATAGACGACAGGAGTAGCTACGTAGTCGCGTTCATGATAAAGGCCCCTGCGCACGATTACTCCGGACCGTTAGAGATAGAGGTGTAGGGTTACGCTCTTGCAAATCCAATAAGACCGCGGATTCTTTCAGAAATAGGAGGTTTGTATGATTTTGGGGATATTACCTTATGGGGTATATGGTTCCTGTGCAGCTCCATAAGCTGTACCTCGGTAACAAGGCACTCCTTTCTGGAATTGCATAGTACCAACTCGATTCTGACCATTGCTATCACATCTTTCTACGCCTCCGTGCCAATTCCTTCGCTTCTTTCTTCTTCTGTTTCTTCTCCAGTCGTCGCCTCTGGTATTCCTTCCTCATCAAATTATAATCCTTTATATCTATCAGGCCTACCCGCACGCGGTTATTCGCCCACAGTAAATCTCAACTACTTAACTCTCCTGCGAGCTTCTCTTTTACCCAACGGTCTGTCATCTCCATACATTTCATCTCATAACCTATTGCGTATTAGATTTAAATATCTGAATGGTTAAGATTCGGACTGTTCCCTAAGGAGTCTTCTGAATAAAAGAGTTAAGCTACAAAAATCATGTTAAACTACAAGGCTATAAAAATATAAATGTCAACTTCCTAACGGGTATAAAAAACAGAGATTATTTAATGATATTAGTCTAAAATATTATGGGAGATAAAATGCTGAAAAGGATAAGAAATATTTTGGAAAAAGACAGCATATTTGATATATATTTTAGGATTGGTAGTTTACCCAAGGGCTCCGAACCAAAGAGGCCGGAGTTTGGATCTAAAAAATGTAGCGATGTAAGTTGTGCGCCGGGAAGTCTGTGTTGCTGAGAAACAACAAATACTGTGTAGATATTCAAAATTCCAATACAACTATCGGCAGAATTGGCAGAAAAGCTTACTATTTAGGCAAGGCTTCTCATGTTTCTAAACTCTCTAAGGGATTCGTAATTACTTCTTGTGCATATAGAAAATTTATAGATTCGAATGGGATAGATGGACTGATAGAAGAGCATATATCCAAAGTATCAAATGGGAAAGAGAGCATAAAAAAGATGTCAGATTCGCTGAAGGGGGCAATACTCGAATCAAAATTCCCGAGTGATTTAAGAAAATGTATTTATGATTGTGTGGATGAGATTGCCGCACCATATATAGTCAGAAGTTCTTCTACTGTAGAGGACTCAAAAAAACATAGCTTTGCTGGTCTGTTCAAATCCATCCAAAATGTTAAACGCAAGGAGCTTAGTTCCGCGATAAAGGAGGTTTTTGCTTCTTTGTTTAATAAAAATGCGATATCGTATGCGTTAGACAATGGGATTAGATTGGAGAGATTCGAAATGCCAGTGTTGGTGCAGGAGATGGTAAATAGAGGGAAATTTGGTACAGGAATAATGTTTGGCAACAAGAACCGACAATTATTCATAATAGAAAGTGTGTTAAAGGCATCTGAGGGTGTAACTTCTGGAAGTATGGCTCCAGATATATATGTAATTAGAAATGGCAGAATAGACAAGCACCCTGCCAAAAACGACCTATTTTCGCTATTCGAATTCGAGCTACACGACATTATCAATCTTATAGAAAGATGCTCCAAAATTACATACCCTTTATATACAGAATGGGCAATTGATAGAGGATGCACGTACCTGTTGCAGCTGAAGCACATGACAACTAGAATGAAATTGCCATCAAGATTCGACCGTGCCGAACTTAGGGGAATACCCACACATTCAAAAAATGCCAGCGGAAGAGCAGTAGTATGGAAACAATATAAAAACAAAAAGCCGATTGCTGATAGAAACGACAAGAATAGGATACTGGTCACAGATATACTTCCGATTTGGAACATAGGCATTATGAAAAGGTATGGTGGATTAGTAACAGAGTTTTCTGGAATAACTTCACACGCTGCAATACTCTCAAGAGAATATGGGATTCCGTGCATTGTGGGGGTTGAAAACGCAACAGATCTCATACACAACAGGGACATGATCGAGCTTCACGGTAAGACAGGGCTTATAACAATTCAAAATAGGAGGGGTGTAATATTAGGAAAAAATTCTTCTTTGAACACCTTTGATATAAAAAATATGGACCTGTTTATATCCGGACTATATGATGTAGTGCTGTACCATGGTGTAGACTTTCTGGCGGTCTCCCATCCATTTACATCTTCATTCCAGAATATGCGAGATATACGGAATGATACTCTTAAACACATAGTGGAAAATATCCAGAAGCATAGCAACGTTCCGATAATTGATGGTGGATCCAGATTATGGAAAGAATGTGAATTGCCATTGGCATTCAGTAAAATCGATAAGGACGTCAGATCTGCTTTAAATAAAGGAATATGTATTATGGATAGTATAAAAAATGCGGTAAAAGTTTTAGATAAAGAGGATTATGCGCATTACAGGAGGAAAATCGAGGCGATTGCATACACAGGAATGGGACTGATGTACGAATCCCAGAAATCTTATAATAAATATATCAAATCGGGAGAACGAGATTTGCTTGTAGATGCAGCTATTTTATTTTTTAAAGGGTTTGCATACTGGAAGATATTCAATTCCTGTATTATGGATATAATTGCCGATGACATCATAGTACACATGGACGGAAAGAGCCGGAAGATGTTTGAAAGATTCATAAGGAGTATGTGGGATTATGATGCAGGTTTTAATTTTAAACCAATGAATATCAATACATTCATGAAAAAATTGTATAAGGAGACGGCAGATTTGGGAATTCGAGACCAACATATCATAGGTTATTTGAAGGCACTTAAAAATATAGTGAAATAACGATTCTATTACACTATTTATTCTGCTGGATGGCTATCTGCGCAAGCATCGCCTCAAGCTGTATGCGCTCGTTCGCCCCTTCTACAATCCTGAAGTTCGCCTCGCCTATGGCTACCATTATGCCCAGCTTGATGTGCTCATCTATGGGGAGAATCTGCGCCTCCTTGTAGCACTGCGTGAGTATGTCCTCCCCGCTGAGGCCCTGCTTTATCATAAGGCTGGACAGCTCGTCCCTGGCCTTGTCGAAAGAGCCCTTCACCGAATAGTTGAGCATCGTAGCTATCTCCTTAGGGCGGGCGCGCGCAGCTATCTCATACACAGCAGATTCTGTTATGTGCGTAGTGTCTAAGGCTATGCTCTGGAGGACATTGGTAAGCTTGCGCATGTCCCCGTCGCTCACATATATCAGTGCGGAGACCGCCTTCTCGTCCGTCTTAAGGTCCTCCGCCTTCGATATCCTCTCTATGTACTCGCGCATGTCTTCTTCGGTAAGGTGCCTGAACCTGAACACTATGCATCTGCTCTGTATGGGCTCTATTATCTTACTCGCATAGTTAGCGCTGAGTATGAATCGCGTCTCTTTCGAGAACTGCTCCATTGTCCTCCTGAGGGCGTGCTGCGCATCAGATGTAAGCGAATCCGCCTCGTCAAGGAATATTATTTTTACGGGAACTTTCGCTATAGAGATTGTCTTCGCGAACTCCTTGACCTCTCCGCGTATGACGTCTATGCCTCTAGAATCACTCGCGTTGAGTTCTTTCAGTGCGACTGACATGTCCTCCTTGTAGAGGTCACGGGCGAGAGCTATTGCGCTTGTTGTCTTTCCTATCCCCGCGGGCCCAGCAAATATCATGTTCGGGAAGCTCTTGTTCTTCACGAATGCCTTTAATCTCGATACTATCTGCTTTTGCCCTATCACCTCGTCGAGGTTGGATGGGCGGTACTTCTCTGTCCATGGCATGTCAGGCAACTTCATACAATCACAAAACTAGCAGTAGTATTGGTAAGAAAAGGTATTTATTGTTGCTCCCAATATTATATGAACTGTGAGGGGGGCTACGCTAACCTGGTAGACTGCTAGCTTTGGGAGCTAGTAATCGGAGTTCAAATCTCCGGCCCCCCACATGCATGCTGGGGTTATATATAGAGCCTCG
>CAYPBZ010000006.1:0-32661 GCA_964409135.1 Microcaldota archaeon | reverse complement strand
CCAGCACATTCGTCTCGTTCGTAGGCACATGCACAAACGAGATTCCGCAGAGTGTGGGGGTATTCAATAACAACACACAAAGCTACATCACAATATTGAATGCCCCAGTCCCTCAATACAATGGAACGATCTCAGTTTGGGCAGATCCAAGCCTAACAACTAATTCCTACAACTATAGAATCTTTTCAAGCATTAACCCTGGCATAAGGACATTCGGCCAAAGATTAGATTTCTATACTCCGGTTGGGGTATGCTATTTTTCACCCTCCAACATGCAACAGAATGTATGGGTATCAGTTACAGCGACTTGGTATTATTCATCTGGAAATACAATATTGTCGTGCTACCAAAATGGCATTCTTAATCAAGAAAGTTCCTTCAGCGGCTCTTTTGGAAACATTGGGACAGGAGTATATATAGGAAAATTTGATACAAACTATTTCAATGGCTCAATTGCCAATCTCCAGCTTTACAAGTCTATGCTATCAGCCAACGAGGTGACTGCGCTCTACAATGAGGGAATAGGAGGCAAGCCTATCGACATACAGAACATTTTAGGGTGGTGGCCGCTCAACGGCAATGCGTACGATTACTCAGGCAACAACTACAACGGCACACCTACTGCGGTTGTCTTCACATCCAACTGGGAGAGCGGCTATACTACTCCATGATCCTAGTGCCTCCCTTCACTCCTGCACATCTTTCTTCGGTTCTTCCTTCTTGATCTCCCTTGCCTTGATATACTCTTCTTTAACCACTATCTTGTCTATATCGTCGAGGTACGAGAATATGGCAGCGAGTGAGCTTGCTTTGTTTATGAAGTAGTTTGAATCCTTCTTGACTTTGCTGTCATAAAAGATCTCTGCGGTCTTGCCGTCCACACTTACAGATGTCGGCGGGGCGTCGTATGTCTTTGCGAGCGATACCATCTTGTCGTTGTCGCCTTCTATCTTCCTAACTACCTTGACCTGGTACTTTATCATCTTTCCTGCGTCTGGGTGGTTTGCATCTACAACCACTCTTCCGGATCCAACGCTCTTTACTGTGATCATAGCGTTGTCTATGTTGAGCCTCATCCCCGGATAGGGATTCAGGTTCTGCGCCTTGAAGTCCGACAGCTTCATAACCCTTACGAGATTCTCGTCCCTCGTGCCGAACGCATCTTCCGGCTGTAGAACGAAGCTCTTGGTCTCCCCAACACTCATTCTCACAAGCTCTCTCTCGAGGCCCTTTACTACAGCATTCGCCCCTATCACAACAAGGACGCTTCCGTACCTTACCTTCTCATCATATATCTCTCCGCTCTTCGCGGTTTCCTCATCAGTGGTCGCCAATACAGAACCGTCATTGTCATTCCATGCTGTATACTCAACCTCTACGAAGTCTCCGTTTTCTAAAGCCATAATATCACATCGATAGTAAATCCTTCTGGCTCGTTAGATATAAAGTCTTTTGCGTCAGAGAACATCATAATAGGTGAACGTATGAACCTGAACAGAAAGAACTCCCTAATGATCGCATTCATAATCATAGTGGCAGCGATGTTCGTAATCGGCAATGTCGCAGGCAGCAACGGCTCTCCACTGAAGAAGGGCAACACTACTACTATCTCTTACCGGGGCCCGTACACAGGCTCCACAAACGCCATAGTTGAGAACTACTCCAAGAACCTCGTTGTGCACATACCTCTATCTTCCGGCTCATACAATGCGATAATCAATGCACTGTCAGCAATGCAGAGCAACGGCTCGATCAGCGACTACAACAACTTCGGGAGCCAGATAAACATTCTTACAGGGAATTCTACAGCTTACCAGATATACAGTACGCTGTACAATATATCGAACTCCATACAGGCAAACATGACAACCTATGTCTCACTTCCTTCAAACCTCGTTCTCCAGTACTATAGAAGCTCGGCAAGAATCTATATACCCAACAAGGCATACAGCCTGGAGGGCAGCTCCATATACTCAATCGGGACAAGGCTGAACGTGTCGATCCAGGCATTCGTTACATCCAACGGAACGCTTTACAACAACAGTATACGCATAATACCTGCCGGATGAGCCAATGGATAAGTCCACAATCAAGATGGTTCGGAAGTACGCGGCAAAGAACGCAATCGATTACGGCTCTGCCAGCGTGGAAACAGTGCTCAAGAAGGTCATCTCAAAGGACCCGTCGCTCAAGAGTGACATTAAAACGCTGTCCGATTCTATAAAAAAGGTAGTGCAAGAGATAAACTCCAGCACAAAGGAGCAGCTCATGGAGATATACGAAAGGCACAGCGATGAGTTTGCCAAGGAACGCGAATCGAAGCTCGAAGAGACATCGTCCGCCAGGATAGACATCGAAGGCGCTGTCTACGGCGCGTTCGCCACAAGGTTCCCTCCAGAGCCGAACGGCCCGATGCAGCTGGGCCATGCGAAGGCTGTATTCATAGAGCAGGAGCTCGCCTCCAAATACAACGGCCAGCTCTTCTTATATTTCGATGACACGAATCCATCGAAGGAGAGCCAGCAGTTCGTAGACATGTTCATCAGGGACCTAGACTGGCTGGGAGTGAAATTTGACGACACATACTATGCGAGCGACAGCATAGAGATAACATACAAATATGGCATGGAGATGCTCAAGGCCGGCCATGCATATGTGTGTTGGTGCAGTCCGGATACGATAAGCAGCAATAGGTTCGACAGGAAGGAGTGCGTACATAGGGACACTGACCCCGAAGCAAATGCCCGGGCTTTCGAAGAGATGCTACAAGGCCAGCATGACTCCGACGGATATGTTGTAAGGTTCAAGGGAGACATGGGATCCAACAACACAGCAATGCGCGATCCTGTCCTCTTCAGGATAATCAAGGATAAGCACTACCGTCAGGGTGACAAGTACTGCGTCTGGCCGAAGTACGAGTTCAACACTCCTATAATGGATTCGATACATGGAGTTACCCACACCATCAGGAGCAAGGAGTATGAGTTGGAGGAGGAGCTTTATTACGAGATACTTGACCTTCTAGGGCTGAGAAAGCCGATAGTCCATATAATATCCAGGCTCAAGATAAAGGACAACGTGACCTCAAAGACAGAGATAGTGGAGCTGATGTCTGACGGTATGATATCCGGATATGATGACCCACGCCTCATAACCATAGCAGGGCTGAGGCGGCGCGGCATAATCCCGGAAGCAATAAGATCATTCGTGCTGAGGTTCGGCACAGGTAAATCGGACAGGAGTGTCGGAATTTCCATGCTTCTTGATGAGAACCGTAGCCTTGTGTGGAAGAAAGCGGTAAGGCTGGAATATGCGGATAGCTTCAAGGAGCTCGCTGCGAGAGGAATTCAAACTCCTGTAGAGTGCACAGTCACGGTTCCGGGCAACCTGATGAGGGACGGCAAAATCGACAGGGAAGGTATAATTGTTTCAAAAGGCTTTGTCGAAGGTGCAGCAAGGGAGCTGAACAATGGGGATATCGTATATCTAAAAGGCCTGGGGCTCGCGATAATGGAGAAGAAAGACCCTATCATGTTTGTATTCACATCTGCGTAAGTCAGTCCACATTCACAGCCTTCTTTATATCTGAGATGAGGTCATTATACCTCTGGCTCGGAATATTCTTATCCATTATCTCTGCGATTCTCATAGACTCCCTGAACCTTCCTTTCTTAAAAAGTGCGAACGCAAGATAGAACGGCACGTTGTTCTGGAATTTTCCCTTTGAGATGTCCTCCTCGGCCGATTTTATCACACTGTCAAAGCCCTCCGAGTAGGAATCAAACACAATGCTGGCATAATCGTACACATCTCCATCTATGTCCCTTATCTTCTTTAGCTCTATCTCTGCGGATCTGCGCCTTCCTAACTTTATCATGGAGAGGAATGAGACATATTTTCCTCTCAGCTGGTCAATCTCCTTGTCCCTCTTTATGCTGTCTATGCATTTGTACAGGAGCGTCTTCGCCCTGCTGTATATCTTTGAAGACTCCTCCCTATGGTCTATGTTTTCCTCCATGAATCCCTCACGGGAGTATGATACCTTGGAGAGCTCAAAGTTAGAATACTTTATGCAGAACAGCCCATACGTGTACAGGAAGGCCGGATCGCTGTTGTCCTTAATTATGCCCTGATATAGGGCATCAGCGTCCTTATAGCTGCCCTGGCCGCAAAGCGCGTTTATCCTCTCCAGCGCGTCTGCCGTACTGATACCTATGTCAGCATGCTCTGCCTTTTTGTCCTCCCTCTTTACTGCAAGCTCGCAATTAGAGCAGAATGCCATCTCTCCGAAAGACATGGTGGCCGTTCCACAGTACCTGCACGTCACTGCCCTCCTGTTCCTTATGCCTCTCAGTATCGCATTCCCGTAATTCATGCAATCTATCTCTTTCTCAGCACAGCGAAGAGGTGCAGCTTATGGTAAGGCTCTATGTCTACACGCTCCACGACATCAAATACACTGCCCACCTCTTCCAAGACCTTTTTGAAGGTATGCTCTGGCGGCCTCTTTATGTTTATGCTCTGCGACTTTATCGCGAAGTATGCATACCCTCCCTTTTTAAGGAACTTTGAATTCTCCAGGAGTATGCCGGCCTGCTCCGGAGACGATACGTCCTGGTATATCGCATCACACTCTCCGACCATGTCGAAATACCTCTCTGTTCGCCTAGCATCTCCAAGTATCGGCAGCATATTGTTCCTGTGCTCACAGACCTTCAGGAGCTCGCGCATGTTCCTCTCGGAGAGCTCTACACAGTACAGCGTCCCGTCCTTCCCGAGTATGTCGCTCACATGGCTAGGCGTTGTGCCTGTTGCAGCACCCAGATAGAGCACAGAATCCTTGTTATGGATGTGCTCGTTCCTCAGTCCGTTCATTATGGCGGCGCCGAGCTTGCTCCTGTACGGGTTCCACGACCTGTACTCTTTCCCGTCTATATTCATATGGTTCTCACCGTATACCTTGATCTTTCCGGCGAGGCTCAGGGTGGCAAGCCTCCCATCTACTCTATAGACGCCATCGAACAGTCTCTCAATTCCCATACTTACAATGAGTGTGTTAGAAATATATACTTTTGTTGACAACCATATATGGCGACCGGTGTATAGATGGCCGACAACATACTGATAAGCAAGCTCCTATCCGACCTGTTAGAGGTGCTGAACACGAGTGCCGATGAGCAGGACCTAGTGTCAGGGTTCCGGTCAGTGATAGCCGGGATGTTCGGGATAGAGAGCGTAGAGATAATGCAGCTCTACAACAGGCGCACGCCGGAATCGCAGATGTACAGCTACATTTCCAATACCAGGAAGCCGTATATAGACAATAATATGAGCGAGTTCTCAGAGTTCTCCGATATAATAGACATGAAGAACAAGGGCTACAAGAGCTGCGCCCTGCTCCCTGCAATGGCAAACGGGAGGATCATTGCGATAATCAGCATGTTCTCTACCTCGGAGAACCGCTTCACAGAAACCATGCTCGAGACCATGTCCTATGCGTCAGACCTCATGGGCCTGTCGATAGCCAATAGGGCAGATTCAGACATCAACTCCAGGCTCGCATCGTATTTCGACTCTGCCTTCGACTCCTCAGTGCCTCAGATGCTCGTAGCGTCAAACGGCTCCATAGTCAAGCCAAATCGGAGCATGGAGAGGCTCTTCGGGAACCTCAGGAAACCCGATGCCTCTGTGAAGGAGGCTCTAGGAATCGACCAGCACGAGCTGCAAAGGACAATGACAAAGCCTGGGCTCTTCGCATTAGATTCCCAGAACGGCAGGCTTATAGGTGTAGTGTCGTCGTCAAAGATCAGCGACTCGCTCATGCATGTCACCGTGATGGACTCTACTGATGCCGAGACGCAGAGGAACCTTTCGAAGATACTTGAGTCAAAGGGCAATCTTTATGTCGTGAATCTTGACAACCGCCTCAGGGTGTCGAGGATAAGCGGGAACATCTCAGGGCCGGCGATAACCAGCTCTATGATGTGGAGGGAGATAGCAGACCTCGTCAGACCGGCAGACAGGGAAGACCTTCTGAAAAGCCTCGACATACGCGTTGGAGCCGTAGAGTCGGGAGAGATGGACATCATTGACGAATCGTCGAATCCCATGCATATGAAGTTCTATGCAGCGAGGACTGCATACGGCTATACGATGCTTCTTGAGAGCACCACTCTTGAGACAAGGATGATGAACCTCGAAGAGAACATGAACGACTTCATGGCGAACACGTCTGACATAATGCTCATGGTAGACAATACCGGCTATATACGCTGGTGCAATGTCCAGGTCGAGGAATTCCTTGAATACAAGAAGGAAGAGCTGATAGGGATGGAGGCCAAAGGCCTTTATGTAGATGCGAACATCCTGGACCGCGACATATCATACGCTAGAAAAGGTACGAAGATAAATGGCACATACGTCAACCTGAAGAAGAAGGGCGGAGGCATATTGCCTGCCGTGCATTTCCTAAGGGTGAGGCGCGATTCGGAGTCCCCCAGCTTTATCATACTCCTGAATGAGCTCGAGGGCAAGCGCAGGGTGCGCGACCTGGACAACGAGCTCCGGACATACAACAATGAGGTCAGGAAGCTCAAGAACGAGGCAGGGCTGAAGTCAGATTTCATATACAACATATCACACGAGCTCAAGACCCCTCTCACGAACATAATGGGCTTCTCTAAGTTTCTACTGGACGGCGAATTCGGAAAGCTAAACGCCGAGCAGCACGATAACCTCGGTATAATACTGGATGAATCAAACAGGCTCATGCTCATAATAACACAGATACTGGACGCCACGAAGCTCGATGCGGAGAAGGTGAAGCTCGACATACATGAGGTCAACATACGCGAGATGGGTAATGCGCCGAGTATAAAGGCCCTCGAGGAATCCGCCCAGTCCAAGGGGTTAAGGTTTGAGTGGAAGGCAGAGTATGATGTCCCACCGATAATGGCCGACCCGAATAAGCTCATACAGGTATTCGTGAACCTTATAGGAAATGCGATAAAGTTCACAGAGACGGGCGGCATAACGGTCCACATATCGATGAAGAGCTCTAGGACAGTGCAGTGTGAGGTCTCCGATACAGGTATAGGGATAAGCGAGGAGGACAAGAGAAGGCTATTCAAGCGCTTCTACCAGTCCCAGAGGAAGGAGCTCGCAAGGAAGAACAACGAGGGCACCGGTCTGGGCTTATCAATAACTCACAGCATAATAAAGCTGCACCGCGGGAAGATAAGAATAGAATCGGAGCACGAGAAGGGCACGAAGTTCATATTTACATTGCCGGTGAACTACAGACCCAGAAAGAGGAGAAGACCGCAGTGATGCGGCATATCCATCACTCCAAATCTGCTGGAGTGACCTGGCAGTCCTTGTACGTAAGAAGACGGCCGAACCTTGCGCATTCCAGCTTCTTCATAGCACTGTCGAAGCCGCGCGGCTTGCTGTCGTCGAGGAATTTGACGCGTATGCGTATCCCTCCATTCTCCTTGTTGGTTATAACCTCATCGATGCTCGCACTCTGAAGAGAGACATGGTTGGCCATCTCTTCCGGCTTCACGCTCTCATCTGGGTTGGAGAAGTAGTACTGGTGCCAGATCTTATCTCCCACTGTCACTGTGCCGTTCTCAAGGAACTGCCTTGCATTTGAGTCAGTCGCGAGTTTGTACCTCACAAACCTCTTCAGGCGCTCGTGTGTCCCTTCTATCGATTCCTTCCCTCTCATAATACTCACTATTTACATATTAAACATTAACGATTTGCAAGTAGATAGAATAGGGGCGGGCACCGGATGGGGTGCCCACCTTGTGATTGGGTAGAATAGGTAGGGAGGCACATAGGAGGGAAGTGTACCAACGAATATATCCCATTGGTATATACCGTGCTCCCTGTATTCTATCACACATATATTATGAACGAACCTATATTTATATATTACTAGAAATAATATACTTATTTCATGTTATAATCATAGGATTTTGGGGAATAAAATCGTAAACGTGTATTAACTCATAAATTTAAGCCTGGGTTATACCCACAAAGCTTATTCTAAAGATTGATAAGTATTTAAATATTAGATACTATAAAATAATGGAGTTTACATGGAATTTTCAGAACCTGTAAGAAAAAGACTTGAGGAGTTACGGAAGAAATACAACCATACTGTGACGATAAAAGTCATAAAGGGCGGTAATTATGTATATCAGGTCTATACAGGGTGGAATTTGGAAAGGACCAGGAGAATTAGGTATACAATATATCTGGGCAAGATAGAGGATGATGGTACATTTGTGGGATCTGTTAGGAGAAGCAAGCCCAGGACCAGAGGGGTAAAGAATGTTGGAGGCTATGTAAGGAAAAGGCATGCAGAGACCAGAGAAGAGATGAGAAAAGAGGAAGAGTATGAAAACTCAGTAATACTATCCGAACTGGCATTAAATGCCAGGATATCCTTCCTAGAGCTCGGAAAGTTAGTCGGGCTGAGCCCGGCAGGCGTGCGGAACCGCATAAAGTCGCTGGAGAAGAGGTTTAACATAATATACACAATAGATACGCATATTCCCCAGAACTTCGGATTCGACCATTTCATAATGACAGTGAAGTTCAGGAACAAAAGACCCACAATAGAATCTATAAAAAAGGCATTGAGGGATAGTCCAAATGTACAATTCGCTGCAACAACAAACGGTATATTCGACCTATTTATCTATGTATTGTTTGAGAATTCTAGAGAATTGGAGAAGTGGATGTATATTATTAGGAAGAGCGACACATTCTCAGACTACGATGCAAAGTGGAACACTACGTATCTTTGGACTGGACATGGAATAATATTAATGAGGGACGAGTTCTTCGAAAGCGTGATAAAGAACAAGGTATGGTATCGGACAAGAGAGAGCCCCAGAATAAGGCCAGGCCAGGTATACAAAAGACAATACGCGACCATGAGAGAGCTGAGCAAGAACGGCAGGATTCCGTTCAAGGACATAGATAGGATCCACAACTTGAAGAGGGCAAGCGCGGACTATACATTCCATGAGCTTATGAAAAACGGTACAATAAGAAAAGCGACCATATCCCTGCAGAATCTCCCTATAAAATATTTAGCAATCATAATCATACATCAGGAAATAGGAAGGTCTAGATCAGAAAAGACCAGAAAGGACTTATTGCTGTACGGATGCATGGATAAGTTATGGTCCAACCGGTTCATAGTAACAGGAGACATAGGTTCCCCTGTAGGAGTATTGTCTATTGCACCAATATACGAGGATGGAGAGCTAGAAAAGATTGTAGAGGACATGAGAAGAATCACAAAAGAGAGAAGAATAGACACCGCAATAATCACAGATAGTTTCTTGGGTACGGTGTGCATAAACAAGCTGGAAACTATAAAAACTGATGTTGGAGAGGTACTGAAAAGGGATTACAATATGTCAGAAGAAGATATAACAAAAGCATTAGCACAACAGAATAAAATCAATTAATCTAATTTCCCGGGCCGATCATATCAACACCATCGTATGAATAAGTATTATTTACTACCCGGTCCATAATATCGCATATATGATCTTCATGCACTTGACTATGCCGGATTGACATTATCTGTGTTTGCCAGAACTCATTGCCATTTTCTCTACAGCACACAATTCTTTCCTTATTAATTCTATTCGCGATTCTGTGAAAAGGGCATCAAGTGCGGATTCGGCCTCTTCCATGGATTCCTTTATGCGTTTTATGAACCTATCTGGAACTGCCTTGTTGGTGCCTCTTTCTGCATATATAAATCCTATCCTAAACCACAATTCATCTATCATGTCATCAGGTAGTGCTATAATCCTCTTTGCAATCTTTTTAAGCTCGGATCTCTTCACTATCTCCCCAAACTCGTTGGTTTCTGTTGTCCTAGTCATTGCGCTCTTATACTTATCTTCTGCTTCCTGGATTTCCCTGTACATTGAATCAACATGATTGCCTCTGAACAGCTCTAGAACAGCATCCCTTAACCCAGTATGACTGCGGGGCATTGTTCTTGAATATCCTAAGACAGAAAGGAGTTTTTTGCGTCTGGTCTCTCGAAGCGTTTCAAGCCTTCTTGTCAGACCATCTAGTTCATGCTGATATAGACGCTCTCCGAATCTGTTCTCATAGAACGTCTCATCCAAATTATCACATCAATCGTCGTTGGATGTCCATTTGTCATTGCCTCCAACTGGCCAAGGATCATATCTTCCGGATCCATCATCATAGTTATGTGTGGTGTGCGATTCTCCCCTATTTGTAGAATGCTCTTCTGAATCGCTCCTCTCATTCTGGTGGTAAGAGGTGTATCGGTCCTCATCTCCCTCAAATAGAATAACAGGTTTCTCAATGTCTACCTTCCTCAGAAGCCCAGGTACATAAAGAGGAATCGAAGAACTTATGCCAACCTTACTATGGAAATTCATTGTTCCGGTTCTTAGATACGATGAATATTGATCCTTTACTATCCCGAAAGTCGTTATACTCCTATTCATACCATTCACCAGCACAGCTTGTCTGATTAGGTTTAAAAATCTTGTCATTTAGCTGATGTGTTCAGGAAAATGGCCACACAACAGATAGATTCTCCCTTCATCACATGCTTAATAATCAACTTCAACGTATCCTTTTCAGAGCAAGCCTGAACACGAGGTACAATGCGATGGCAAGCGCACCTGAGGAGGCGAGCCATACGACCGCCCTGTTGGTGCCAAATGCGTAGAACCCGAACACCATGAGCACCGTGTTCCAGATGGCCGAACCAGATACAGAGTAAAGGAGGAACCTCTTCAGCGGCATCCTTGCGAACCCTGCAGGGAAGCTTATCCATGTCCTCACAACAGGCAAGAGCCTCGTGAGGAATATGGCTGCCACGGCATTCCTCTCGAACCACGCATCGAATCTCTTTATAGATGAATCCTTTATCCTGAACCTGCGCGCATGCTTGTATACCACGTCCTTCCCTATGACCGCGCCTATGTAGTAATCAACTACCATCCCGACAGTGCTTCCAGCCAACGTCACTGCGTACGCTATCCAGAACCTTAGAAGGCCTCTCGCTGCGAGAGCACCTGCAAGTGGCATTATCACCTCGCTCGGCACCGGTATGCTTGAGCTCTCCAGAGCCATGAACAGCGCCAGCATCGGGTATCCATAGCGCTGTATCATGCCCACCGCGAGTGCGGTTATGTAAGCTATTATAGACAATGAACCACAGGAAAGAATGCGTGATAAGGCATAAATACATAACTGCTATAACCGAAAAGCCTGAAATTTGTACTATCATTTACAAAGAAAAGAGATATAAAAAGAGGGAGGATATGGATAGTTTAATCACAGGACAATCCGAATCAGGAAAGGCTGTTTTTGCGAATAAAGATTTCAAATATCTGCCAAAAAGGATCCGGCAAAAATATATTAAATTAGGGATTGTCCCAAAATATGTCCTTAATGGCTTAAAGCAAAAACTAAAGTAATTTTGAACAGATTTTGATTTTTGTACGGTCTGACGCATTGGCTTGACCATACTAGTATAATTTTACCTTCTAAACGTAAAATTTATATATGTTTATATTGCTAATAAAACTATGGTAAAGACAACAATAATGCTCGAAGACAAACTATATCGAGAGCTTGTGGAGGAGTCCGTAAGGGAATATGGAAGCACCAGAAAGCTATCCCTACTGATAAACAAAAGACTGAATGCCAGCAAAGAGAAGGCGCCGCGCAAGAGACTGACCCTGAAGGTCATCGACCTGGGCAGGAATGTAACAGAGAAGGAGATAGAAGATGCGATAGACGAGGGCTTCGCAGAGGAGGTAAAATGGAGTGTGTGATAGACACAAACGTATTGGTGAATTACATAATAAAGGGCTCCGACATGCACGAGAAAGCCAAAGAGTATCTCGAGAAGATAGATAACGGAATTTTGCCAAGCGTAGTAGTGGAAGAGCTCACATATGTGTTGAGCAGGATTGGTCTGGACAAGAAGACGATAGACGAGGAAATAGGCGAGGTTCTGAACTCTTACGAGGTTCTTGGTGTGGGCGCAGATGAAATAATGCAAGCAAAAGAGATAATCATGCAGGAAAAACGGACAACGTTCAAAAGATTCAATGACAAGCTCATACTGTCATTTGCAAAGAAAAGGGACCTGCCGCTGTTGACCTTTGATGGAAATCTGAAGAGCGAGTGCGAAACTCATGGGGTCAAGCAGCCACAGTTTCATCCAATGCGATAAATGAATCTCCATAAGAATTGATAAACTGCGCAGAGAACGATTAAAAATGCAGCCGCAGAAGGCGATATTTGGTGCGCATAATAAAATTCTATAACGAGAACACCATGAGGGTCAGGCTCGACACGGTAGAGGACCTCTGGACCATACAGAGGATACTCTTCAAGGATGATGTCGTAAGGGCGAAGAGCGAACGCAGGTTCAAGGCAGATGAGGGCGACAAGAGCGAGAGGAAGGACGTCATAGTTACAATTAAGGTAGAGAAGACAGAGTTCGACAGGGACGCACTTCGCCTGCGCATCTCAGGCATGATAGTGGATGGCTCGCCTCTGAAGTACGTGCAGCTCAAGAGCCATCACACGCTCAACATAGCACAGCGCGGCGAGATAGACATAACGAAGGAGAGATGGAGCGACTACCTTGTCAAGGTGGTAAAGGACGCTGTGTCTGACACTATGAGACCGAGGCTTGGGATAATAGCTGTAGACGATGAGAAGGCGCTACCAGCCGTGCTTCTGGGATATGGGGTCAAGTTCCGCAAGGAGATATATAGCAACACCAGCAAGCGTCTCAGCCAGAAGGATTTCAAGGCAGAGCAGGAGCGGTTCTACAGCAGTGTATCAAAGGAGGCGTCAGCCATAGAGGCCGGCATAATAATAATCGCAGGGCCGGGCTTCACGAAAGATTCTATAAAAGAGTACATGGACGCGCACCCGGAGGCGAAGCCGCAGAAGGAGCTCGTGTTCGAGAGCGCCAGCAACACTGAGCGTTCAGGGATATATGAGATAATAAAGGGCAGGGAGGCCGAGCGTCTTATAAAGAGGGAGCGGATAAGGAAGGAGTTCATACTGATGGAGGAGTTCCTGGAGGGATTGCAGCTAGAGGCGTCCGGCCATGGGACCGAGCGCGTAAAGAGGGCCATAGAGGGATATGAGGCGTCCAAGGTAATAGTGAACGACTCAGTGCTGGGTGAGAAGAGAGTGCAGGAGGTCCTGGACGCTGCAGAGAGGAAAGGCATACACATAGAGGTGTTCAACTCGCTGGATGAGGCAGGGCAGCAGCTCCACTCCTTCAATGACATCGCCTACATCTCCGGGTGATGATGTTGAGTTTTCATACATACTTTTAAAACTCTCAACAATCAGCCAGAACCTATATATCCGCGGTATTTTGATACCAAAGTAGACATGCTCCCAGGGAGAAATGTATACCTGACTACTATCGGACTGCTCCTGTAGTTCATGACATTCCTTGTATTGTACGTCAGCTTGGAATAGTTGTAATCCACACTTATAGACAGAGCTGTTTTGCGCGGTGCAACTATAGCAAGATAAGCACAATCGTTCCCTATGGATATATTGTCGAAACTGCCGCTTCCTGTAGCGATATGCATTCCGGACGCCACACCACTAAGCTTAGACATGAGAAAGTCGTAGGTAACTGGATCGGAAGGGCTTCCCGTCACAATCAGATTATCTGATAGGGTGCCATTGTCTATCAGGAAAGCGCTGATAGAACTGTTGGCGGCATACTCTACTGATGCCGTGGTGTTCCTGCCCTGTTCACATATTGGATCAGTAAAGTAGTATGGGGACACTACAATATTCTGCCTTGAGATATAGCTGTTATTCACATACGTGGTGTATGGCAGTGTTGTGCTTGCGAGATCTCCACCCACAACATTTCCGAAATCAGCGCTGATAGGTTTGGGATGCAATTCCTGCATACCGGAATAATTCACCTGTTCCACACTGCCATTATAATTAGAGTATATCGGCATTAAATACATCTCAAGCCCGGTATCCGATGAGTTTGCGTGAACTACAATAGGTACAGAGTTATCGTAGAATGACATATTCTTAGGGATGTATGCCGTAACGAAGCTCCCATTTGGATAAGCGAACCCTATGTTCGTCACATTGTTGTTTATGTAATCGGCGTACCTTGATGCATTTAGGTATAATATGAGATAGCCCGGGTCCGTTGTCTTACTTAGACTTACTGGCACATACGCAATATTCTGGCTTTTTATTGTAAGACCTGCCGGCCAGATTGGCAGGAAAAGAAGCATCAAACCCAACACTGCTGCAGCTGCAGCAACATATCCATGTCTGTGTTCAATCATGGTTGCTGCCTGCCTAAAGAGCCTTCCGAGGGATCCAGACCCAATGCTGCTAAACATTGCCGATACAACAACGCTGATGAGCAGGTAGAACCCTATTATACTAATATTTATTCCGAATAGGCTGTTGAGATTGAGCCCAGCAGCATAAGATAGCACAGGCAGTGCTATGCCAATTCCAAGGGCATATGCCTCTTCGCGGTTTTCTCCCTTGTGGAGCCACAGATATGCCCCTAGCACGGCCATGCCGCCAACAGTGTAGTATGGGAGTATGTTAGCCATCACATTCGTGTACAGGAAAACACCCGATGCTATCATGGCAATGGATGTCCACATAAAATACCCGTACAGGCCCCTCCTGTGCGATATAAGCACAGCAAGGAGTATGAACAGCGGAAATGTGTACAGTATGAGCTGGTCGCTGTTCAAGACCACAAAGTAAACAGAGAAGAGTACGGATAGCGCGACGTAAACCACAATCCCAATGTTTCTGATGTCTCCACGCATGCAAACACAACGATTCTGTTGGTATTGACAAATATACAATAAACCAGACTATTATTAGACATTACGAAACATCCCATGAATAGTATAAGGAGTTATGGGAGACTATATGGACAGGGATTCCAAGATACAGATATGCTATCTCACTATCGCATTTGCTGCATTGGTAATGTCTTATGCGCTCTACACAGAGATGAGGTACCCGTTTGGAGGGGACCAGGGACTCAATGTGCTGACCATGAGGACAATATACACGTCATTCTTCATATGGCAGCCTAACAACTACTCTGGCCTTATCAATATACTGGGGTCGATTCCCAGTGACATATTTAACATAATAGCCCTGCCGATATATAAGGCGAGCATCATCTGGGGCTTCATACTGGAGATGGTGGTCTTATCTTACATCGGTCTTATAGGCATGTTCTACCTGGTGTATGAGCTTACTGAAAAATGCAGGAAGCGCACCAGGTACGTAGGAGCCATAGCAGCATCTATACTGTTCTCGTTCCACTTCATCTCGCACCTAAATACCCTTAGCGTACCGGTAGTGGTATTCCTGCCATTAGTTGTGCTATTCACAAAGAGACTGTTCTATGATAAGCACACCGCGAAGAATGCAGCAATGCCAAACCTGTTCGGTCTGATTCTATCGGTCTCGTTCTTCATAGCTATGGGGGGATATGGATATTTTTTCCTGAACCTTATAATTCTAGTGCTGCTCGCAATTCTCACGCTGCTGCTATCAGACAGGAGGAATATCTTCAGGAATGCAAAATACATGGCCGCGGTGGCTGTGCTTGCCGTAGGAATCAATCTGTCATGGATAGCCACAACATACACATTCATAAACCACATTGGCCATGTGTTCTTCAAGGCGTCATTGGGAACACTTACTGCAGTAAATATCAATCTCTTGCAGTCCTTGTTGGCGTTCGGCCCCCAACTAAATAATGCAGGGCGCTATTCGACCCTAATCATTGTGCCGATACTGATAATATCACTGCTCGCGTACAGGCATTCGCGCAAGAATCGTGGAATTGTCGCATCTCTTCTCATACTATATCTCATCATGGTTGTGATGGCCACTACAATATCTAAACCTTTCGGAATCCTGTTCAGTAAAGCGATCAATACGGTTCCATATCTTCTTACACTGCGATATCCATATTTCTCAACCCATTACGTATTACTATTCGTGATATCTGCGCTGTTTGGTGTAGGGGCAGCAAACATAATGGAAAGAGCAGACAGAGAAAGGATGCAAAGAATAGTGTTATCAGCATTAATCATAGCAATAATCGCCGGGTACATATATATGCTCGAATACATTCCTATAAGCTCACAGGAAGGGGGCATCAGTATACCAAACCATGTCTTCCAAATATCAAACTACATAAATTCCAAGAGCGGGGATTTCAATGTGGCAACGATTCCTGTGGATCCTAATCTGCAGGTGGAGAGCTGGTATGTGGGGGTAAATGTGTACTCTGCTTTGATAGGTAAGCCCGTGTATACTGGAGGATATACCCACTACAATGAGATATTCTGGCCCAACACAAAAGCCGAATACTACAGCCTCGCAACCGAGATAGAGAATAATTTCATCACAAATACAAAAATATCTAATCTGCTCGGTGTCTTTGGGATACGGTATGTGATAGTGCAAGGGGGCGCGCTTGAGAACAGTCCCTGTGAATACTGCTTTGTAACGCAGTTCAACAGTGCTAGGATGTACACCAATCTCAATGGTTCAGAAAATCTATCATTTGTAGGTAAGTATGGCAATTCAAGCATATATGAGAACAACAATTATGTGCCCTTGGTCTATGCGACCAATATATACTCTACAGGAAACTCTATAGATCTAATATCAGCGATGATTGGGAACTCATCATTCGATATACATAACCTCTCTGTTTATTCGACTCGGAGCTTCGGACTATTCAATTCCACAGGGAAGGCGGACTTAATCCCAATAAAAGAGTTCTCTAAAATTTCTCTATCCTTCTCTTATGACACACCTACACATGCAACTGTGTATGTGCATAATGCAAATACCCCATTCTATCTAGTATTCAGGGAGACGTACGATCCATACTGGATTGCATATTATCAGGGCGGGGGCGAGATTCCGCAGGCATATCATATAGCTGTCAATGGATTCGCCAATGCATGGTACGTCAATAGGACAGGGAGCTACGCAATAACACTGTACTACACCCAACAGACAGCGGCATGGATATACTGGATAGTGGGCTTCGCCGCGCTAGGAGTAACATTATGGATAGGATATATGGGATATTCCTCCAAGCGCAGAATCACAGGTAAGGCAAAGCGGAATCCTGCACATAAAGTTTAAATAGTCTTTCTGCAGTTTAGTATTAGGGGAATAGAATGCAGACGCTACAACGTAAAGGCTCATTCTCGTTTAACTATAGCGCATGCACACTAAATAAGTCACACACAGACAATAGACTGAACGGCCATCTGGCTGCATAAAAATCTCTGATTTCTCTTCTGGTGGTTTTTGTGGTCGGGATGGTCATACAATATAGAGCGGATGCTAAAAAGATGCGATTGTCTGAGCGCGAGCAGCTCTTCATCATAGAGATAGGGGGTGATACAATAGACTCTGCATCTAGCTTCGTCAGCTACATAAAAGACATATACGGAATAGCGAAGAGCTCATCATGGTACTGCCTCAACCACCTAAAAGGCCTTGGCCTGCTCCACTTCGCATCGAAATCAGAAAAGGGAGCTATAGGCCTGTCTCTAACAATAGAAGGAAAGGACCTACTGTCAAACTTATCAACGAATCCAACGATAATTGAGTCGGCAAAGCACCGTTTCACACTTGCAGAGAGTAGAGTATACCCGCTGGGTCGATATGGGGGTATGTAGAGAACAGAATACAGGTATATGGCGGCAACTCGCCATATGCCTGCTAAAGCAATAATTATTAAAGTTAGAGTATCTAACTACTGTTAGGTTATACTATAAATTTAAAAACATCGGATTGTGGATTAATAGTGTGAAATTTGGCAACAGATATAGAAGTTATCTACAAATTTAAATCTACAAGTCATATCTGAAATTCATCTCCGCAACTATTAAGTATTATAAAGTGGCATAAATTGTTAGTATAAAAAGAGGACAACCGGTAATAAGATGCCAGACAACTTAACTAAAATCGGAATGAAGGGATTAGTCAACGGTCCAAAGAACCTAGCAATGAGGAAATTTCAGATGCTTAAACCTAAGTTCTTGTGGTTTGAAATAACAGAGTTGTGCAATTCTAGATGTACAATGTGCAATATCTGGAAAAACAGAAAAACACATGAACCGATGGGACCAGAAGAAATAAAAAAAGTGCTTAGTGACCCATTGTTCAAAGACGTCATATACATAAACAACTCTGGTGGAGAGGCTACTGTAAGACCAGACCTACAGGAGATGGTCATGGCAGAGCACGAAGCACTTCCAAATGCTGCTATATGTATAAGCACAAACGGGCTTATGCCAGAACGCGCATATAATATAACAAAATATGCAATTGAACACGGAGTTACAATGCAGGTCGGCATGTCCTTAGATGGAATCGGCGAAAAACACGACGAAATAAGGGGTGTTAAAGCAGATCCTGCAAGGGGAATAAAAGGTAATTTTGAAAGGGTGGACTGGCTGATTAGGAAACTGGTTGACCTTCGCAATCAATATCCCGGAAAACTTTGGATTGCAATAGGGAGTGTATTAACAGATAGTAGTATAGAAAATGTTGAGGAAGTCAAAAAATATACAAGGGAGCTGGGCGTGCACCACGAGGTGCAGTGGTTCAACAACTCACCTTATTACAACAATACAGGAGACGTAAAGGAAACCCAGACAGAGAAGTTGATACAGGCAGTGAGATCTCTTCCTCCAAATCTACTTAACGATAAGTGGGAGGGATGGCTGAAAGGAAAACCTATAAAATTCACATGTTTTGCGATGCACACGTTCTGCGTGCTTAAGAGCAACGGTGACATATCTGTATGTCTTACACACTGGAATCAGACAGCAGGCAATGTCAGGATCAACACACCGACTGAAGTATGGAAGAGTGCCGAGGCAAAGGAGTCGAGAAAGGTGGTTGCCAACTGCTCGGGGTGTTTGAATTCATGGGGCACAAATTGGAGCTGGTCAGCAAGCTTCTTCCCTTATCTAAAATATTATGCAAAGAATCCGGGTTCATTAAAGGCGATAAAAAATATTGACAGGTCAAATACACCTTCTCTATAAGTCACTCAGACGCTGAAATGAAACTTTTGTACATTGAGTCATAAGAGAATCTCTTCGCAGTCTTCATCCCATTCAAAACTATCTTCTTTTTTAAACTTGGGTTTTTTATAAGTAGTTTAACTGCATCAGATATTGCAACAGAATCCTTTACAGGGACCACTATGCTATTCCAATGGGTTTTTGCATATGTCCTTATCCCTATAGAATCAGTTATAACGGATGCACATCCAGACGCCATCGCTTCCAAAGGTGGCAATCCGAACCCCTCTATGACGGATGGGCAGATGAAGATGGATGCCCTATTATATAAATTTGATAAGTCCTGTTTAGTTGGATTATAGTAGTACTCTATGTAACTAGGAACAAGTTCTCTGTCCAAAGTGCCATATGCCAAAAACTTATAATTTTTAGACTGTCCTATTAACATCTCAGCCGTTTCCAATGCATATCTGCTGCCTTTTGATTCGTCTTCTCTAAGTGGCATAAGTATAACGAAAGGATTACGCCTATTTGGATCTTCTTTCAGTTTAAAAAGATCCAGATTAATCCCAACAGGCATAAAGAACGGTTTATCTTTTTTAAACCTATCATAAAGTCCTCTCGAAACAACAATTTTCTTCAGGTTTTTGAAACTATAGGTTCTTTTCGCGTAGGAAGAATAATTCCACGAAAATAATTTATCATCTTCGAAATTCTGTATCAGATAGAACCCATGCGTTTTTGGATTATCTTTCAGATAATCTTCTACAAAATATGCTGTTTGCCATGCAGTGGCAAAGATCCTTCTGGTTTTTATTTTGGGTTTTCTTTCTTCGTTAGAAAATAGTACATCTACATCTTCTAGTGCGGAATAATCGTAATCATTGCCGATAACCTTTTGAAAGAGCCTTAGTATATAGTTATTGGAAGAGAAGAGCTGTATTGCCATAACGGCCAATGGCTCAGCAAATTTTGGCAAACTCGGATAATTTCGTATAACATCTATATCATCAGAACTCTTTATGAATCTTTCCGGGACGCGATATCTGCTCTTTACATTTATTATGGCAACCTTATATCCATTAGACGAGAGATAACTGCTCAACCTGTAAAATACATCGATTCCTCCTGCAGGAGAATGGATAAGTGGGGGCAAAGGGGATACAAAAACGAAATCATATTCTTTCATTCCATACACCAGAATAACTACCAATTCAAATAATAGGTAAATGACTGTCTATAAACCCTCCATACTTATTTTATTTATCGCTGATTGGTTTCTACAAATCCAGACTTTAAGAAAGTTTAAATATCTACAATATCAGTTAAGTAGACATATATTCCATACATCTACCAATCGCTCTGCTAGCCTATAAATATAATGAGAAAATGCATATGAGCAAGGTAAAAGCATTATTGCTGTGTGGTGGATTTGCCAGGAGGTTAGAGCCAATAACTTATTTTATACCAAAATCACTGCTGCCTTCAGGCATAAATGGCAAACCCGTAATAGAGTACATCTATGATGATGTAATTGCGTCCGGAATAACAGATGTACTTCTTTCAACAAACTCTAAATTTGAATCATCTTTCAGATCATGGGCAACACAAAAGAACGCAATGATTGATTTCGTAATTGAACAAACAAACCACCACAATGAAAAACTCGGCGCGTTGGGGGGCATTGCATATGCAATTAAAACAATGAATATCGATACCGATCTTCTGATAATTGCTGGGGATAATCTATACGATTTCTCCGTCAAAGATATAATAGCATACTTCGAAAAACACAGAAAACCAACAATCGCCTTTTATGATATAGGCTCAAAAGAGCAGGCCAAGAATTTCGGCGTGGCAAAACTCAGAGGCAATATGGCAGTATCATTCCATGAAAAGCCAGCAAATCCAGAATCTACCTTGGTAAGTACCGCAATATACTTGTTTCCGAAAGAGCACCTCGGAAAGTTTGAGAAATATATAAAAAAGACAAATAACTCAGACAATATAGGGGATTTCATTACCTGGCTTATTGATGATACTGAGGTGCATGGATTCACATACAAAGGAAAATGGTACGATATAGGGACGCCTGATACATATAAGAAAGCATTCGAGGAAGCGTCTAAATAAAACAGTTCTATCTCTTTTCAAACCACTCTTTATTTTTAGAATACCACTCTATAGTCTTCTTTATCCCTTCCTCAAAAGAGTATTTCGGAGACCAACCAAGATCCCTGAGCTTTTTTCCATCCAATGCATAATTTTCATCATCTTTGGGTCTTTCTTTGGCATAGCCAACAAACAGATTCCTTTTCCCAAAAATATCCAAAATCTTGAAAACTGTCTCCTCAACCCCCATCTCAATTTCTGAAGTTATATTATAAATTCCACGTACATCTCCATTATTTATTATGAAGTCAACCGCACTGCATGTATCCTCTACATATATCCACCATCGCTTGTGTTTTTGGGTATCTGCGAAGAGGTAGAATGGTTCATCTCCCATACATCTGAGTATCATTTTTGCCATCAGCCTGTTCGTGCCCTGGAACGGTCCAAAATTGTTTACAGGTCTTACTATCTGAATGTTCGTATCAAATGCCCTGTTATACGCACGAATTAATTCTTCTATAGATGCCTTACTTGCAGAGTATGGGTTCTTTGGATGTAGGCGTTCGTCCTCCATACTCCTGTGATCTGGCTCCCCAAATACCTCATCTGTACTGAAATGGAGCATCCGCGTTTTGGGATTGTTCCGTATCCACTCAAGAAGATTGAACGTCCCATAAACATTTGTATGAAGGAAATCCCCAGAATATTCAAAACTCCTGCTAACGTCAGCTTCTGCCGCCAGATGTATTATTTGGTCTGGCTTCTCTCTATCCAATATACTGAATAATTTGTTTACATCGGTGATATCGCAACTCAAGTAATTAAAATTCTCATTATTTTTATCAAGTTCAATTATTGGCTTGTTTGCGAATGTTGCATGTGTGTGTTTGGATAAACCAACTATACGGTAATCTGTGTTATTCAGATAATACTCAACCATATTAGTTGCTATGAATCCGTTTACCCCGGTTATCAATATTTTCAAGTTTTCACCATTAATTGGTCTTCATACCAAAATCTATTATTCCTGAACCATTCTATAGTTTTCTTTATCCCCTCCTCAAAAGAGTATTTTGGAGACCATCCTAATTGTTTCATTTTCGATCCATCCATATGATAATATTCCAAGTCCTTCCTTCTTGTTTCTGAACGCTCAACCAGTACCAAATCCTCAGCACCCATAATCTCTGATATCTTTTCAACTGCTTCATGCACTGTGAATCCAGATTCCGGTGTGATATTGTATGTTCCTGGTTTTTTGTGCTTGATCACAAAATCTATCGCTCTTGCAGTATCTTCCGCATAGAGCCAAAATCTTTTATCTGGATTCTCCTCTTTGTACAATCTAAACTGGGTGTTTTCTATGCAATTTATTATGGTTTTTGCAATAAGTTTGGCTGGATTTTGATAAGGCCCAAAGTTGTTCACAGGTCTAACCACTTGCGCACCGATATCGAAACAGAAATTATACGCATCAATATAATGCTCGGCCGCAGCTTTGCTTGAAGAATATGGGTTCAATGGACGTAGCGCTTCATATTCCTTGTGTTTTTCTTTGGTTCCATAACCAAAAACTGCCTCTGTACTCAATTGGACGAGCCGCGCTCCTGTTTTTGTATACCTAAGCCATTCAAGAATATTGAAAACTCCTTCCAGATTGGACCTTAAAAATTCATACGGTTGCTCAAAACTTTTACCGACATCGGACTGAGAGGCACAGTTTATAATAACATCCACATCTTCGTTGTCAAGTATGCTTTTTAGTCTGACGCTGTTCATAAGATCACATAATCTGTAATCAAATCTATCGTGTTTTTTCAATTCCGATATTACATATTTGTCTTTAGGACTTGATATACTGTTTACTATACCTATTACATCATGGTCGCTATGTTTTAGGTAGTACTCCACGATATTTGTGCCAATGAAGCCCTTCACTCCGGTAACAAGTATATTCATACACTCACTAATTCATATTACCTCGGCAGTCAGCGGGTTTATCAGTTTGCCACCAGAGTCTGTGTACCATTTCAGTTTTTTTACCGCGAAGTCTATATAATTCCATGCTCCTATAATCAAATAGTCTGGCATGTCTTCTTTTATGTAAATCTCGTCCTTTATCAGTATGTTGGCTTTCGGTATATATCTGCCTATCTTGCTTTTAGCAACTTCATATGCGCAAACAATATCATCTTCAGTAAAGCCGCAATAATTTATTATAGTTGGCACCTTCGCCGGAACTGACCAAATAGATATACGTTTGCCATTTTCGTTTAATTCATTAATCAGGCCTTTGAGGTTCTCCCTGCGTTTCTCTGCACGTTTCTGCAGCGCTTCTATCGTGTGCCTGTCATACAATCCGAACTTCTTTTCCTCCTCTATAAGTCTAAGATCGCTCGTCCCATTTTTGGTTATGGTAAATCTCAAGGATCCACCATGCTGTTCC
Organism: Microcaldota archaeon; assembly: GCA_964409135.1. GTDB lineage: Archaea > Micrarchaeota > Micrarchaeia > Micrarchaeales > Micrarchaeaceae > JAJYXL01. The sequence continues at coordinate 8,952 of CAYPBZ010000006.1, read as the reverse complement.
GGCATGTACAAAACTTCTTCAAGCTCCAGACCGCACTGAACTGAGAGTGTATGCATCGCCTTGACTGTCCAAACATAGTAATGTTCAGCATACAAGGCCTCAATCTCCAAATTTTCGATTATACTCCTTAGCCAATGGACTTCCATAATTATTCTCCCATCATCGGTCAGGAGATTTTTCATGCCTTCAAGCATATCCCTCGGGTCCGGTATATGGGCAAAGACATTATTCGCTACAATAAGGTCTGCTTTGCCGTAATTTTCTAATATATTATGGCTGGTCTCCATATTGAAAAATGCGTTTATCGTAGTCCTGCCATCTGCGTTAGCTATGTCGGCGATATTTTTTGCAGGCTCGACACCTATAACTCTTTTGAATTCTCCATATTCTCTTAGTAACTCTATCTCTGTTCCGTCATTGGATCCTACAACAACCGCAAAATCCTTTTTATGCATCTGCTTGCAAAGGCCAGCATATAATTCCTTAAAATGCTTCACTAACTCTTTGTTGACTCCTGTGAAATATAAATAACTATCAAACAGGTCCGATTCCTCTGCAATTTCTAGCAGTTGAAACAGGCTGCATTTCGGGCACATATAATACCTTAATTCGTACTCCTTTATTCTTTCCAGATCTTCTTTTTTCGGGAGATTGTTAGAGCTCGGCATCAGGCCTAGGTCTAAAGCTAGGAAAAGTTTATCGCTCCCACACACTATGCAATTTTTTCTGACAGGCATATACATCTCCTAAATACTTAAAATAAAGTTGACTGTCTATTATCTATCCTTAGAACTTACTGTTCTTATTGAACCTTTGTAGCTGTCATATAAATTATATCCTTTTTTAATTGCTCTAATTGATATACCCAATCTTTTTAACGGATTATTCTTCATCCTGATACTTTTTACTCCCCTAGTCCTGTCCATCCCCTCTATTGATATCACACTACCAAGAATTTCAAGCAGCAGTATTCGTGAAAAATCAAACGGTCCGAAATGCTTCAAGCCATAATATATGTAATCCGACTGACTGTTATAGAAGCTTGTGTACCTCTTTGTTTTACTGGTTAATGAGGATAACGTAAACCCTTCCAGATGTATTATACTACTACTCCCAGAATATATAATTCTAAAACCCGACTCTCTTGCCCTTAGACAAAAATCAGCATCTTCAAAGCCGAAGTAGAAATTTTCATCAAAGCTGTCGATAGTTCTTATCACACTTTGTTTAATTAACATCGCCGCTCCTGTTATACCCTCAACCTCCATTGTCCCTCTGTATCTTCTGCCATCTGCATCCCCTCTTCCTAGGTTTCTAGGAGCAGTACCTAACTTCATCCCAGCATGTTGTATCTTACCGTTTGGGTATAATAGCCTACATCCAACTATCCCGATTTTTTTGTCCGACTCCGCAACAGTAACCAATCTCTGAAGCCACTTCCTATCATCAAAAATCAAGTCATTATTTAGCCATAATATATATTTGTCCCTCTTATATCTACGTAGCGCATATCGTATCGCCTTGTTTGTCTCGTATGATAAGTTGACATCCCTTACTTTTATTACCTTTATCCTGCTTGATAAACTCTCTGCAAATTCTACGGAATCATCCTTGCTTTCCGAATCTACTACAATTATTTTCAAATTTTTATAAGCTGTCTTCAATAAACTTTTTAGGCAGGACTCTAAAATTGGGACGTCATTGTATTTCAGTGACATACCGTTCCAATTCAAAACGATTGCGACAACCAACGGGGCGGTTTTCATATCATCTACATTATCATTCATTCGGCTCGATTCCTACAATACCTTATTTACAACATTTAAAACATCACCAACAGTTATCCTTTCCATATATGTGTTTTTTTCGCAATTTATGTATCTTCCATACACGTCATATTTCTCTGGTTCGTTTTTTCTCTTTTTGTAGATCACATGCGAATTCTTCGTCATCGGCCCGGCCCTTCTTGGAGAAGTCGGACCGAACAATGCTATTATCGGGGTATTCATCGCCGCGGCTATGTGCATCGGTCCAGAGTCATGCGCTATGAATAAATCACATTTCTTAATAAGCGCCGCAGCTTCTTTGATACTTGTTTTTCCAGACATATCAAAATAAGCTTTTTTCTTCAGGCCTTTGGTAACTTTACTTATAACATGCTTATCGTCTTTGTTCCCAAAGAACAACAAAACATATTCTTTATCTATCAATCTTTTCGATAGTTCTCTGTAATTCCCAACACCCCATCTTCTGTACTTCTCCTCTGCCTTATCGTTCTTGCTCGCTCCGGGCGCCATGCCTATAATCATCTTTTTTACCAGATTATTTCTCTTTATGAAATTCGAAGCAAATTCAATATCTTTTTTAGACAGAAAAATATCCAGCTTTGTACTCTTCGGCACTTTTCCGAAGAACTTTAATAACTCAAGAGCTTTCTCTATCTCATTTGCGCTTCCGTCATAGGCAACCTTGTTATTTAACGAGAATCCCTCTCCAAATCTGTCCCATCCTATTGATATCGGTATTCTGCAGGACAATACAAAAAGTTGGGATAGATAATGCGGCTCCAGATTGAATACCAAATCATATTTTCTTTTCCTTATCTCTTTTGACATGTTATAAAAAGTAATAAACCTAGAAAAACTCAATCCATACAGATTCTTGCCTTTAACTCCTATTATCTCATCAATATTTGGATTACCATCAAGAATTGTTTTGATACCGTCGCTTACCATATAGTCTATTTTCGCGTTTGGCATGATTTTTCTCAACTCTATAATCAGGGGGGTTGTCCTAAGCACATCACCCATGGCTCCCAGCCTCAAAACCAATATCTTGTTTATACGGGATTTATCAACAACGATTCTCTTCTTTTTGATAAATACTCCGATAATCTTCGGGACTATGACTCTCGAATCCATTGCAATACCGTTAATTCAAATCATCCGCAAATATATAAATCAGTTTAATCTGTGATTTATATGCTCGCAGGCCAAATCCTGCAACCAATCAGAAAATTCTGAAATGCCTCTTCTTTTCGTATTCAATCCAATACATTCAATATATTCGGATGGCTTCTTATATAATTGTATGACTCTGGTGTCCCTATGTCGATGAATTCCTCGTCTGTAACATAACCATTCACTTCGAATCCCTCTCTTATGAGCATAGGGATAGTGTCCCTCTCCAGGGAGCACTCCGTGTCTTTCGGTATCATATCCAATACCTTTCTATCAAACACCAATGTTCCTGCACTTACAAAATCCTTTGGGGTCTTTGACTTCTCTGTGAACTCAATCACACGGTTTCCGTCCAGCTTCACAGATCCGTATCTCTCGCCTGTCGCCTTTGACAGGACTATTGTGGCTATTGCATCCGACCTTTTATGGTGCTCTAACAGCTCTTTATAATCAATCTTCAGGAACGTATCACCGTTCACTACGATGAATGTACTATCTATAATACGCTCCGCATTCTTTATCGCAGCAGCCGTCCCTTTCGGACTCTCCTCTATCGAAAATCTCACGTTCCCGCTGTAATTCTTGGAAAAATAGTCTATTATAACGTCTCTCATGTACGAGACGCAGATGATTACATCTCTAAAACCCTGTGCTACTATGCTCCCAACCAAATAGTCCAGGAACGGCCTGCCGTTTATGTCTGCCATAGGTTTTGGCCTGTCTGCGACAACATCTCTCAACCTGGTTCCCATTCCTGCTGCAAGTATCACAACACTTGGGAGTCCTTCATCCTTCATACCTAACCAATAAATCTGTACGGCATAAATACTTATTCATAAGCTTTGTGCAATCCCTCTCTGCCCGACAGCCACACAAAACATTAAATATCTTGGGTCTCTTTCCCTTCTATTTGTAGACTGATTTGCATGCAAGGCAGAAAGGTGGTAATGTCAAGGACCCCGCTGCGGGTGAGCTTCGTGGGCGGAGGCACGGACATCCCACAGTACAGCGACAGGCACGGCGGTGCAGTGATATCGGCATCGATAAACAAGTACATATACGTCACAATCGCCAACCACTTCTACAAGGATATGATAAACGTGAGGTACAGCCAGTCTGAAGAGTCAGTGAAGGATATAAAAGACATCAAACATCCGATAGTCAGGGAGGCACTCAATCTCCTCAGGATAAGGGGCGGAATACAGATCTCAAGCATAACCGAGATACCCAGCAAGGGCACAGGCATGGGGTCCAGCTCATCATTCACAGTTGGGCTTCTCAAAGCCCTCCATGAATGGCAGGGCGACAGCGGAATAACCCCGACACAGCTTGCCGAGGAGGCTATAACGATAGAGAGGTATACCTTAAAGGAGTATGGGGGGAAGCAGGACCAGTATGTGGCTGCCTTCGGAGGCATACTGTTCATGGAGTTCAAGACAGACGGGACTGTGTCTGCGACACGGATAAAGGTGGACGATGTATCAAAAAAGAACCTCAATGACCATCTTATGCTTGTATATACTGGAGGAGATAGGGACTCCTCCGAGCTTCTAAAAAGCCAATCAGAGGAGTTCGAGAGCCATATAGACACGTATCATATGATGAAGAGTCTGGCGCACGGTATGCATATCTCCCTGCTCAGGAGAGACTGGCATAGCACAGGAAGGTACATAGACGAGAACTGGAAGCTGAAAAGGACGCTCTCCTCCAGCGTGTCGACCCCGAGGATAGAAGAGATATATGATACCGCGAAGAGAGCAGGGGCGGAAGGAGCCAAACTCATGGGCGCCGGGAACACAGGATTCATGCTAATATTCTCCAAGCCGGATACGCACGAGCCAATAATGCGCCTGCTCCGAGGTCTCTGGTCAGAGCCGTTTACATTAACCGATGAGGGCAGCAAGATAGTGTACGTTGGGGATTGACCACCCCTACATTTCAGATAATATTTTAGTGCTTTGTTCCGATTCTCTAATACGGGTAATCTCATTGGCTAAAATAGGCTTTGTATCGGATGTCGTGCACCCATGGATAACCGGAGGCGTAGAGCTGACTCAGCACAAAGAGATGTCTGAACTGTCGAAAAGGCACACAGTCTACTCATTCTCTCTGAGATTCCCCGGAATGGCCGAGAGCTTCACCGAGTCAGGCATACATTATATAGGAGTCGCGCCTGCGAGAGCATCTGAGATATATAGGAATGGCACACGCTCTATAAGGCTTGCGGGCAGGTTTGCCCGCCATCTTCCTCTATATCTGCGCAGATACGACCTCGACCTCATTTATGCAAACTCCTTCCCTTACCTACACTTAGGGTATGTCAAGCGGTACTGCAGGTCGCACTCCTGCAGGCTCGTACTGGATGTTGCCGAGGTATGGACACTCCGTGAGTGGAGTTATTATCTTGGATATATCAGAGGTTATGCGGCATACCTCTACATGAGGGCAGCGCTCAGAGGGGCAGACGTGTATGTGGCGAACTCCAGCACCACTGCCCGGCGCCTCATAGATATCGCCGGAGTGCCAAAACGAAAGATAAGGGTGTTCTCGCCTGTCATAGACATCAACAACCTCAAGAAGTATAGGAACGAACGCAAATCCTCGACTGTCATATACGCCGGACGGCTGATAAGGGAGAAGCACGCCATCGAATGGTGCGATGCTGTAGCTGCAGCATACTCTCTTGATCCAAAGATAAACGGTCTGATAATAGGGAACGGACCGGAGCGCGCATCCATAAGCACGCATATAAAGAGGAACAGATACTCATTCATAAAGATGGTGCCGCTCATAAAAGACAGAGTAAAGCTGTACAGACGGATCTCTAAGTCATCCGTTCTTCTCAATATGAGCGAGCGCGAGGGGCTCAGTGCTATATCATTGGAGAGCCTGGCTCTCGGCACTCCTGTTGTATTGCCGGACTACACGCCAATACCAAATGAGGTGCGTAGGATGTGCGTGGTGGCAACACCAGACAAAATACCTTCAGTATTGGCAAAGATAGCGACATCAAAGGGCAAATCCAGGTTCATGAATAAGGTATCGCTGAGCAGGTTCGATGTCAAGCGCACCAATGCGTTCTTCGAGTCTCTCATAGCAGGCAGGCCGCGCCATCCAGGCGAATAACCACGGCATATTCTATGTATAGAACCTCCACACGAAATATGCAGGATCTGGCGATCGATGCGCCCAAACATTTATTCCGAATCAACGATGCAATTTGTCAGCGTTTGCCCTTTTCCCTCTTGGTATTCACAAGGTAAGCCAACCCGCCGGTAACCCAAGAGATCAGCAATCCAACACCAACTCCGTCAAAGTATCTATTTCCTGCAAGGTGCCCGACCAAGAGCGCCGCTATACTTATAACCAACTCTAAAACAACTAGGTAGAGCAACACCCTTTTCCATCCCATGGCTCTCAACAACTTATCACCATTTAGACTGGTATCGCAATCCTTATAAAGCTATAATCAGCCTCGCTTCAGTAGTTTCGCACCGTAGAAAGGGATTCTTGTCTTCATACATACTCCAGCCATGCCTCGAACTCCCTCTCCCTCCCGTGTACTACCGAGAAGTACTTATCGCTCAGCAGCTTCGTTATTGGGCCTATAGAACCCTCTCCTATCTTCACGCCATCTACATTAGACACCGGGATTATCTCTACAGCGGTACCTGTAAGAAACACCTCATCTGCAGAGTACAGCTCCTCCCTGTGGAGCGCCCTTTCCTTAATCTCCACCCCTATGCTCTCTGATATCTTTATCACCGAATCGCGCGTTATCCCATCGAGTATGTCAGAGCCGATGTCCGGAGTCACCAGTGCGTTATCTCTCACTACGAAGATGTTCTCGCCTGTGCCCTCAGCCACATGCCCATCTCCAGAGAGGAGTATCGCCTCGTCGTATCCTAACCCCTTCGCCTCGGAGTTCGCCATTATCGAGTTCAGGTAGTTGCCTGACGCCTTCGCCTTCACAGGCATATGTGCAGAGTCAATCCTCCTCCATGACGATACCTTGCAGCTTATCCCTTTGTTTGGGTCTCTCTTCAGGTAGGCGCCCATCTCGACAGTAGCAATCGCCACCGATACATTCTTCCCTACGACCGACACCCCGATCCTGTCATCATTGTAAAACGCGAACGGGCGTATGTAGCAGGGCTTCGAGCCGTTCAGCCTTACTATGTTAAGCACAGCATCTGATAGCTCCTTCTTGCTGTATGGCATGGGCATCGAGCAGATCTTTGCGGTCTGGAGGAACCTGCCCATATGCGCATCGAGGCGGAACACCGCCGTGCCCCTCTCTGTGTCGTATGCCCGTATCCCCTCGAATACCGCGCTGCCGTACTGTATGGAATGCGTAAGCATAGGCAGCTTGGCGTCCCCATAGTTTACGATACTGCCGTCAATCCATACCTTCTCCCCTGCTGACATATGAGACACCGCAACAGGTAAGTTTGGCAGCGAATATATAAGAGTATACGCTTGCCTGGCCGGATGGTAACGCGATGCTGTATGAAAAGTCGCACACTGGTTGGTGATTGGCAGGTATATTTTTATTTGTAGCTGGGAATGTACCTCTATGCGAAAAGGGGATGCGAAAAGGCTGCTGGCAAAGAAAGGCCTCACACGGTTCCAGATAGCTGTCCTTCTTGCTACTATGGACATACCAAAAGGGGAGACGGTAAGCTACAAGGAGATCGCCAAGAGGGTGGGAAGGCCGAAGGCCTACAGGGCGGTAGGGAGTGCACTGCACAGGAATCCCTTTCCAGTGAGGATACCATGCCACCGTGTAATAAGGAGCGACGGCGGTATAGGTGGATATGGTAGCGGCATCGAGAAAAAGGCAGCGCTGCTTAGAAAGGAGCTGCCATCAGCTTCTCTGTGAGGTGTGCGATATGGTGCGAGCTGCCTGTCCATTAAGAGATAGAGACGCCCATCTATCTCTATAAAATATGTGCAGGGAATACTGGGGTGAGATCACCCCAGCAGCATGTCTATGTTCTGGTGGGCTACCCCCAGCTCTTCCATGATCTTCTTCGCCAGGGTGAGGCGTATGGATGCCTCCTCGAGCTCCTCTCTTGTCACTATGTCTTCAAGCCTGTCCATCCTAGGCAGCTGCCCACCAAGTACGAGCCTCTTTGCCTGCAGCCTCTCTAGCTCCCTTTTGGAAGCGAGAAGCTCTTTGGCGAACCTTCTTATAGTCCTCCTGTAGGCCTGCTCGGACTCCATCGCCCTAGACTCTCTCAGCTCTCTTGTCTTTGCCCCGAACCTACGGAACATGCTTATTGCATTCTCATTCCCTGCTTCCATCTCCCTATACTCTACCATTCACTCACCTCCTAATTAGATTATAGCGCCCGAGATATTTATATGTTATTTCGGAATTCACAAAGTTTTATATATTATATGTGGCACATATCACTCTCTGACCGCAGTCGAAAGAAGGGCCGGACCAGACCTCTGCACAAAAGGAGTGGAATTCATGAACGCAGGGGAAGCACACACCATTTATTGGTAGGGGTATGTTACGGTACAAGACGGGAGTGTTATGGCAACCAAGATAAAGACTGGAACCTTATCCCAACTTATTATAGAGCCGATGCAGGCACGCTCTATAAATGGTGCAACCGCACTGCTCAGACAACAGGCCCTAAACCTTTCTGAGAGGCTTATAGAGGCTGCGAAAGCAGGGAATGAGAAGGATACGGCAATGCTGCTTGGCCTCGGCTCCGACCCGAATGCGATAGACAACACTGGCTGGACGCCTCTCCACCACTCCGCACGGTACAACAGCTCCGCAGTCGCAAAACTCCTGCTTGAGCACAATGCAAACCCCGACGCGATAAATTATGCAAGATGGACTCCGCTGCACCATGCGATACGGAACAACAGCTTGGATGTTGCAGGACTCTTACTAAGTAACAACGCAAACCCCAACGCAACTGCCAACGACGGCCGGACCCCGTTGCACATCGCAGCATCATGGAATCTCCAG
>CAYPBZ010000005.1:0-32918 GCA_964409135.1 Microcaldota archaeon | reverse complement strand
CCATCCGTACGTCATAAGGTACTCCATTGCCGACTGCGACTTCATGTGTATCGATACATTACACTAACCAACAAATAAAAGGATTTGGGTAACGCTCGGTGTGTATGTTTTGCCAGATGGCCGCCTTTCGGGTTTCGTGTCAGGACTTTATGTTGAGGGCGAATGTGCTGTTTATGCTTATGTTCAGCTTCTTTGCTATCTCTGATCGTTCGTAGTCAAGCATTATTATGTATCCACTCCATCTCGGTGTCAAATCAGTGGAGCCGCACACAGGGCATCTCTCGCCGTTCTTTATTATCATCCTGCAATTCTTGCACGCTACCTCTTCCATATCATAACCTCTTGCGTTTTGAGCTCTTTGGGCCCTTCTGCTGCACCGAACGCCTCTTTGCTGCTGCGGTCGCCCATTCCGGCTTGCCGAGCCCCTCCGGACGCATTGTAAGCGCTATCCTTGACTCCCTCATGTTCTTGCTCTTCATGCTCACTGTTGATACCTTCGCATAGACTGTGTCGCCTTTCTTTAGGGATTTGCCTCCCCTCTTTGATACGAATGTAGAGGTCTTCTTGTCCAGGGACATGAAGTCATCAGTTATCTGCGATACATGGACCAGGCCGTCTATCGGCCCTATTCTCACGAAAGCCCCGAATTCCATGAGTTCTGTCACCTCTCCCACGACGATCTCCTCCACCTTTGGCATATATATGAGAGCATCGAACTCAACATCGTGATGGGTCGATGGGTCTCCGGGGTATATCTGCCCGTCGCTCACGTTCCTGACGTTATAGACTGCTATCACTATTCCCATATCCTTGTCGTACTCTCCCTCGTACTTGTCCTGCAAGGTGCGCTCCGCTACCTCGCTTATCTCTTTTCCGAAATTGTCCGGAAACATCTTGAATGTGTCCCTGATCAAGTAGGTTTTGTACATGTTCTCATCTTTCAATCTCGCAGTATTCCGTTTCTAGATATCTTAAGCACACGCTTTCGCAAGGATTTGAGTTCTCTGAAGAGTGCGGTGTCGTTAGTTATGAACACATCTCCGCCTGGCCTTCTCGCGTTTTCCAGCATCCATGCGTCCGCACTGCCCCTTTTATTATCAACTCTAATATTTTTAATCCTTATCATTTCGATTGAGGCTCTCGCCGGCTTGGCCTTCTGTGTGGTTCTTGAGGAGATTCTCTTGAGCTCCTCTATTACTCCTGTAGATACGACGAGCATATGATTTGGGAACGCCTCCTTTGCTATTCTGAATATGTCTCTGTTGTACTGCATCGAGAATAGTATGGAGCTCGTGTCTATCAAGATTCTGTCCAAAAAAACACCCTTAAGTTTCTTTGCCTCGAAACTAATTTATGGGTATTGATTTGGAAAGGGCCATACTCGAAGAGAGTACGACCATAGCGGTAGTGGGATGCTCAAGGAATCCGGGAAAACCGAGCCATGACATACCTCTTTACCTCAAGGATGCCGGCTATATAATAATACCTGTGAATCCCGGCGCGGACGTGATATTGGGGGAGAAGGCATACCCTGACCTAAAGAGCGTCAAGGCTCATATTGACGTGGTGGACGTGTTCAGGCCCGCAGAGGAGGCGCTCCGGATAACAAAGGACGCATATGAGATGGGAATACGGTCCATATGGCTCCAGCTCGGGATCAGGAGCGAAGAGGCAAGGGAGTTCGCAGAGGCGCATGGGATGAGATTTATCATGGACAGGTGCATGATGGTCGAGCACAGAGCACTCAATATAGGACGGAAGGGCCCTGCCAGTAAGCTATGATTTGCTGCGCGCCTTTTTGCCCTTCTTCCCAAGATTTAGTATCTCGGAATACCTCTTCAGGAGTATGTATACCTCGTTCTCTTCTTCTCTCTTCGTGCCGAGCAACCTGTTGCAGTGCATATGCAGATAGCTCGCCAGTATGTCTTCGGATTCGCTTCCCTGCCTTGCTCGCTGGAATAGGGTCTTCAACCCTCTTGACGCCTCTGCCAGTGCCTCATCTGCCTTTTTGCCTGAGGCGTTCGAGACAATTCTGTGCAGCTGGCCTTTATGCTTGTGTGCCCCCATGAGCTCTTCGAGGTTTTTGCCGAATTCCTTTCCGGCCTTGCTGTCAAGCCGTCCGGCGACGAGTCTGTAGAATGCCATCCTCTCTGCAAGGTTCATTCCCATCCCGCCGAGCATATGGTCGGCAGATGCAGCACATAGAGTTATCATGTTCCTGTATCCCACCTTGGCTGCCTCACTGATTATATCGGCAGAGGTCATGCTGTCTGCCCAGAAGAGTTTCTCTGATATCTTCATGCCAGGCTCTCCGCCGTACCTCTGGACCTCCCGCACATATGTGTCTATGCTAAACCTTGATATCATCCTACTCTCCACAAGCCTGGACGAAAGTGCATATGCCTTGTATAGCGTCGCATCCAATGATTTGGCGGTTGTTTCGACTCTGAGCCGTATGTGGTGCTGCGGGTCCGCATACCTCACGAAGAACCATCTGCTTCTCCCAGCGGCTTTTCCCAGCGCACTTGCGAGATTGCCCAGCTCTTCAGCTATGAACACATCCTCAAGCTCTTCCTTCATGTACAGTTTAATGAACACCCAGTTCATCGGCTTCCTGAAGTGCGCATCTCCTTCCAGCATCTTCGGCACTGTGCGCTGCTGTGGATCCGCCCTGTTTTTTACAAGAGGAATGATGAACTCGGATATGTAGCTTCCGTTCCTGCCTCTCAGCCGTATGCCGTTCTCGTACGGATAACCCTCTACTATCTCAAGAGCTTCGTTCTCCTTGATGTGTGTTATCTTATGGTAAAGCAGTTTGAGATGCATATCAGATTCCAGGTCTATCAGGAGCATCGTGCTATAATCCTCGAGCAGGTACACAAACCTCGGGACCGTCCATGACTCTCTCCATGCGCTTACGGAGCTGATGAAGCTGCCTGTGCTGTCGAGGTTCAGCTCCCTCGGAAGCGTGTCTTTCGAGACCCTCCATCTCGCCAATGAGAGTATGAGGTTCTTGTATTCCAGCCTCGGCAGGAACGGCATGCGCGAGGCCTTGCCCCAGTTGAAGTGGTTCAGTGTCGGGCACATGTGGTTGTTGCTCACATCGATAAGGAACTTGGATATGTCTGGATACATCTCGTCATTCAGAAGGGTCGTATGCATGACTCTTATCCTTCTGCCTAACGATCTGCTGTACAGGCAGAGCCCGTTGTTCTCCATCCCGACATATATGTCGCTGAGGCTTATCCTGTTCTGGCTCTTTGAGCTTGGTATCTGGTCTATGAATATGGCATGCTTGTAGAAAGCCGGCCTGATCTCAAGATCAGATATGTTCCGGAGCTCTGGATATGAGAACATCTCTACGAGAGTCTCGTCCCTGTCCAGCTCGGTCTCGGCCTTTACTATATCTGCTGCATACTCTCTTGCAGCGTGTCCAATGACATCCGCTACCCTGCTTATGCTGCTCAGCGCCTCCCTGTTGCCCCCGGCAGGGCTTACCATAAGGGTATAGTTGCCTGCGTTCATGGACCTCTCATCCTTGGAGCATATGTTTATGTTGAGGTTCATAGATATCGGTGCTGTCCTGTAATCAGGTTTCCATGTTTTTAGCACGTCCACCTCCTTATCGGAGAGCTTTAAGGCCTGTGAACCCTCTTTCAATGATATTGAGACGAGATTGAACAGCATCTCCTCTGCCTTGGGGTCCATCTTCGCGATGGAGCTCTCCACCTTCCATTTGTCCCCTTTGTACGGCGAGCCGATTCCAGTGTTCTCGTCTAGCAGCACAAGTAGCGGCACAACTCCATTGTAACCGTATTCCTCGACAAATCTGTCCCTGTAGTCTCTCATACGAGGAAGGCCTTCCGGGAATATGCTCATGCTGAGCATGAGTTCTGCGAGCTCCGCCGCGTTCCTTCCCACAGCCTTCGGGAGCGTTATGCATTTGTCGGCGAGCGCGGTCTCTGCCCTCAGTATGCAGTCCGGCGTCTCTTTTGTGATGGTCCTTACATTGTCGGTTATCTTCTCATAGTTCCTTCGGAAGTTGTCGTGCTGTGCCCTGTTCAGCTCATCTATGCTATCTAATACCGATTCTACGTGCCTCTTTACGCCTGCATCACTTATCCTTGCGGCCAGGTACCTCAGAGGGTCAGGCTCTGTCAGGGGAGGCCTCAGGTCTGTTATTATAAATGATTCAGATATGAGGCTGTGGAGAAGAGCTTCTACCTTTTCCCTGTCTTTGTATCTCTTCACCAGAATATCGACTAGGTTCTTGTACATGACCTCCTTGTCCTTTAGCTCGTTGAGTATAAGCCCTACCGGTCCAGTATTCCTCATCGACTTCGGCGCATTTTTGTCGTAGATCGAGATAGGAAGTGAGTCTTCTATGAATATCCTTCCGGCATACTCAATAGCCGTGCTGTTCATCGTGAGGGTGGATGTTTCGGGAAGGTTCTCCGACTCCAACCTTGATACGAGCCTCGAGATCCAGCTCATGTCGGCCCTCGCCCTGAACGTTGTATGTTTGTCTAAGCGTACAGCTGCACCATCAGAGAACGTTCCGATACCGACCGATGCAAATATTCCGAACGGGGTGGTGCGCGTCGACATCCGTATGAGGTATTGCAGCAATGTGAATTCCACATATTGCTTTGCTTCCTTTTTGCCGTCCCTCAGATTCTCGACGAATTTCGGGTTTGCTATGAGAAGCGCGTTTAGTATCGCGCCAGTGCGCGCTTTATCTTTCTGTTGCCGCACCTCCTTCATACTCCTTGCGTATTCTATCACTACTGCTTCCTCGGCCGTGGAGCCGAAGACCTCCGACTCTAGCATTGGAATCCTGACCAGAAACGCGTGCAGCGGCGAGTATATCATATGATACGGTTTGCTATTCAATAGTTAAATACCTAATCCTAATAGTATATGTGATTGTATGGGTATAAGGAGAGGCGCCCCCCGTAAAGAGTTCGACATCGACGTTAGAATCGGCTCGCCTAAGAAGAGCGTGATCGTTGGCGCAGAGGAGAGCACATACTGCAAGACGATAACCCTATGCAGCAATTCTTGCACCGAATGCTGCAGCGACACGTGCAGCTCGTGCTGCACAGAACAATGCAAGGACTAACTACTGCTGCGATGTGTATTTTTTCATCTTCTCAAGACGTTCCTGGAGTGCCCTCCACACGACCACTGCATCATTCTCCTCGTGGTTGCTCCTCGTGAAGAGAAGCGTCACTACGTCCGTATTGAGAACCACATCGATGAGCTTGTTGAACGGCTTGGACGCCACCATCTCATGCCTGTACCTCTTCTCGTACTCGACCCACTTGTCCTGGTTGTGGATGAACCATTTATGCAGCTCTGGCGATGGGCCTATGCGCTTCAGCCACATATCTACGTGTGACGAACTGCGCCTCATGCCCCTCGGCCATCTCCTTTCCACGAGTATCCTTACCCCATCATGTATGTCAGGCTTATCGTAGACGTTCTTGATCTTTATCATCTATTATGATTCTAAGGATAATACTTTAAATGTTGCTTATTCGATACGGATTGTTCTCTGGTTTTAGCACCCATCCCATAACACAGGATGTCCAGATACTTACAGAAAGTTTTAAAAATATAGGTAGAGAATAAGATTAAGGCGACTTGAAGGTGAAATTAATGGGATTGTTTGACAAGCTCGGAAAAGGGCTGGGAGGTTATAAAGGACTGAATGTAGAGGAATACATGAATTCTGCCGAGATGCAGGACGTAGATCTGATGAACGAGCCTGCGGACTTTTACATTAAGCCGATAATGCTTAAGGACGAGGCAGACATAAACGCGATAGAGGGGGAGCTCAACAAGAAGAACATAATCCTCCTGAACGTCACTGAGCTAAGCAAGCGGCCCAATACCCTTAAGAAGGTGGTAGAGACCCTTAAGGAGTTCATAGACAAGACGAACGGGGACATAGCCATGATAAGCCAGGACAGGCTGCTTCTGACTCCGTCCAAGGTCAAGATAATAAAGAGCAGAAAAGGCTGACCTTCCGTATAGCTCTACCGTTCGGACCGGCCCCTCCGCCTCTTTGGAGGGTTGCCGTGTCCGCTATTCCTATCTATAGAGAACAGCGCAGACATTGTCCTGAGCTCTGCTTTTGTGGGATTGGACCTTGATATTACCCTGTTGAACGTCCTTATCACATCGCCCTTCTTCCTTATCCTGCTGCTGGAGCCCACAAACAGTGAGAGCTGCTCTGCCAGAAGGTCCCTTTGCCGCTTCCCGGAGTATATGCTGCGTGGTATCGTGGTGCTTCCTCTACGCCGCAGATTGTACAGTATTATCGCAAGGGCGTGCGCTATATTGAGCGTAGTGTACCGGCTGTGCGTAGGTATGAAGAGGTTCATGTCCAGCATCTCCAGCTCTGCTTTTGTCAGGCCAGTGTCGTCCCTGCCGAGGACTATGGCTATCCTTGGGTGGCGCGCCTTTCTCAGCATCTCCAGGGCCTTATCCAGCTCATAAACGTTGAGCTTCGACCTTTCTGACTTATGCCAGATGGCTGTCGTTCCCACACTGGCATACCCCTCCGTCGCACTCTTTATGCTGCTGAACAGCTTGGCACCATCGAGCACGTCATGACTGTGCTTGGAAAACTTTACCGCAGTTTTGCCTGCTATCCTGCATCTTGGATTTACCACGCATAGGTCTGACAGCCCAAAGTTGCCCATCAGCCTGGCTATGTACCCCAGATTGTTCTGCCTCAGTGGAGAGACTACGACTATTCTGACCCTCATAGAACCGCTATAGTATGTAGAGCAGGCTGATGACCGCCACGGCGTTAACCAGAGCATGCGCTATTATGGTCGTGTAGAGCGAGCCTGTCTTCTTGAACGTGTATCCTGCAAGGACTCCGTAGATGAATGCTGCTACGAACTCCGATATCGAAAGATAAGAGAGATGCAGTATGGCGAACACCAGTGCGCTTACGATTATCCCAACACGCGGAATCATGAACCCCCTGAACAGGACCTCCTCGTTGAACGGGATGAGCGTGAATGTCAGTATGAAGAACCATAAGGGAAAGCCGGAGTATATACCTGCCACATTTGTAGGGAGGTTTATACCGGTTGCGCTCTGGAATGCGCCGAGCAGCACCTCCAGCAGTATTATCGCCCCAAACAGCGCAACACCTATGAGTATGGTGCGCACGGTCAGCCTGTCCAGACCGAGACCGAGGGAGGTGAATGCGTTCCTTACGGAGCCTTCGCGGTATGACATGTATGAGAACACTGCGAGTGGGAACGATACAGAGAGCAGTATGCTGGCCATTGCCTCATACTGCTTGGGCTGTACGCTGCCGTTCGAATACATATACGAATACACAAATATCAGTGAGATGGCGAGCAGGAGCAATATCAATAGTATATATGTGGATGTGCGTGCACGCGGACTGCGGTTCCGGCTCTTGCTTGTTTGTGCTCTTGGTTGCCTTGCTGGTTCCTTCGCTGCACGTGCTTCCTGTCCTGCACTGGCTCCACGTCTTTTGCTGTCTTTCCTTGAAGGCAATGGTTCACCGTTCACTTTTTCTCGGTCTTCTCATGCTTCTTAAATTCAGTGTATCCGCATCTCCCGCACGTCAGTCTGTCGGAGTGCTCTGCCATTCTGGAGTTGCACTTCGGGCAGAACCTTCCCGGCTTGTACGGCCTTACTTTCTTCTCTTCCGCCAATCAGATCACCCTCTCTCCTCATTCTTGCCATCGTCTTGCAGCTCGGTCTCAGTCTCGGTCCCATGGCCCTTTTCCAGTTCGGCTGGTTCCTCGGGCCGTTCGGACTGCGGTTCCGGCTCCCCTCCAGCATCTCCGGCCTTTTCGGCCTCCTTTGGCTGTCCTGATACCCTCTTCCTCATTCTTTCGAGTATGTGCGCAGGCTCGTATTTCTTCATGGAACCCTCATCATCATAGTAGTGTGCATATCCTGTCAGCTGCCTCACCCCGAACCTCTGGTCTATCCTGGTTATGACAGTATGCTCAGGATTTAGGTTGAGTAGCCTGCACAGCCCCTCGGCCACCTCCTTCGCGCTCGGCGTAGGGCCGTCGCTGACAACATAGAACTCTATCTCACGCCTCTGCATAAGCTTGTTGTTATTGTCCGTCTTTACCTTTATGTCCATCAAATCACTCGTTTGACATGATTCTAGATATCTGACGCTGGCCCATGACCTCTATGACCTCGAGTTCCGAGCCTGGTTCGAATTTCCCTGACAGCTCTCCAGGTATCTTGAGCTCATATATCTCGTACGTCTCCGGGTCCATCAGCTGCGCAGAGCTTCCGTTTATCGACACTACCTGCACCCTCTTCTTCTTGATTATCGGGACCTCTACCTCAGCATCGCTCGGCTTCAGCAGTGTCTTCTTCTGCGAGTCGAACACCCCGATGGCAGTGATGCGGACCTTCGCGTGGCCATGCTTTCCAGGCGCGCTGGTCTCTATGTTCACTACCTTACAGGGTATGTCATCAATCACTATATACCTGCCAATCTTTATCTTTTTTACAGATTCCCTTAAGATGTCTACGTTATCCATAGAAAAACGCTGTGCAGTTAAAACATTCAGAATGTCGTGAGAACATATATATAGGTTTGTGGTTTGCTGCTGTGCCAAATAAATACCTCTTCCCCTAATCACAAATTCGCCAGAGGTTAAATGAGAATAATACGAAGTGCCGCTAAAGGCTGCAGCTTCTCCAGGCAAAGGCAAACGCAAGCGCCTTCCCGTGCGGATAGGACACTCCGGGTTATATAACCTCAAGGTTGGATATAAATTCGGAGTTGGCCGTGCCCTCTGCCTTTCTTGACGAGCCGAAGTGCGGCGTGACGCCTGTTATTATTGACATCACCTCCACAGAGTCGAGCGCCTTGCTGTTGAGCCTGGCCCCCATTATCACATTAGCCCTTGGATCAAGGTCGGAAGTCACTCCCTCGGCTATCCTTGTTACCTCCTCTATGGTCAGGGCCTCGTTCCCGTACACATGTACCAGGGCGCTCTTTGCGTTCTCCGTGTCTATGTCAAGCAGCGGATGCTCCTTTACCGACCGTATTACCTTATTCACCTTGTCTGGCCCGGATCCGAACCCTAGGTTGATGGTCGCCGTGCCTCCTGATCCCATAATGGTGCGTATGTCAGCGAAGTCCAGATTTATCATGCTGGGCAGGGATATCGTGTCCGCTATGCCGCGTATGGCATTGTACATTATATTGTCGACAAGGTCGAACGCCTTCTCTATAGGAAGGTTGGGCGCGTAGTTGAGCAGGCGGTCGTTCTCCACCACTACAGTAGTGTCGGCGTTCCTGCTCAGCTGGTCTATTGACCAGTCGGCCTTCTGCTTCCTGCTCCTCTCCAGAGCGAATGGGTATGTGACGAATGCTACTACAAGAGAGCCATTCTCCTTGGCGTACTTTGCGATGAGAGGGAGTGCTCCGCCTCCTGTGCCTCCTCCCATTCCGCCGCATAGGAACACGAGGTCGTTGCCGCTTATCAGCTCCATGATTTCGCGCTTGCTCGCCTCTGCGCACTTTGCCGCTACCTCAGGGTAGCCGCCAGCGCCCAGGCCTCTCGTTATCTCCTTACCGATGAGCAACTTCTTCTGCGCCTCGATCATGTTGAGATGCTTCGCATCTGTGTTCATGGCTATGGTGGAGGCGCTGCTGATGCCCCTCTTCGTGAGCTTATTGATGAGGTTGCAGCCTGCTCCTCCTACACCTATTGCCGTGATCCTGGCCCTGTATTCCTCGTCTCCCATTTCCTACACCAATTAACCGATCATCTCTATCGATGGGTATGGCGCGTTGGAATTGCTGGACGCTTCCAGCTTGCCAACTATGCTTGAACCCTTTACCCCAGTGACTATCGCGACGATCTCTATCTGGTCGTCGAATCCTGGAAGTATCCTGGCTCCCCACTTTATGTTCGCCTTTGGATCCATCTTGTCGGTTATGATCTCTCCTGCCTTTATCGCGTCTCCTATGGTCAGTGCCGCGCCTCCTGATATGTGTATCAGTGCTCCGCGGGCGCCCTCGAAGTCCACATCAAGCAGCTTGTTCTTGACTACAGACTCTGCCGCGTTCCCTATCTTATCAGCACCTCTGCCGCTTCCTACAGCTATGAAGCCTACATCTCCGGATCCCATAATGGCACGCACATCAGCGAAGTCTATGTTTATCATGCTCGGCTGTGTTATGGTCCATACCAGGCCTCCGATTGCCTTTGCGAGAACCTCGTCGGCAAGAGCGAATGCCTCATTCATAGGCAGGTTAGGCACGAGCGCAACAAGAGCGTTGTTATCAAGTATGATGACGCTGTCGCATACCTTCCTGAGCTCCTGTATGCCTTCTTCTGCCTTCACCTTCCTTACCCTCTCTAGATTGAATGGATATGTTACCATAGCAACAGTTATGGCTCCCTGCTCCTTTGCTATCCTTGCGGCAACGGATATCGATCCTGTTCCTGTGCCTCCACCCATTCCGCAGCAAAGGAATGCGAGCTGTGTGTTTGCGAACTCCTTCTCTATGAGTTGGCGGTCTACCTCTGCAGCCTTCTTTCCGACTAGTGGGTCACCACCTGCTCCGAGCCCCCTTGTCAGGGTCTTTCCGAGTATCACCTTGTTTATTCGGTCGTCTATAATCTTGAAGTGCTGGTAATCTGTGTTGAACGCAACGAAATCGGTCCCCTTGACACCTGCCTTAACCAGACGGTTTACGATGTTGCAGCCTGCCCCACCAAAACCTGCAGTGACAATCCTTATCTGTGCATCCTCTATCTTTCCGGAAGAGCTGCTCGCTGCGCTCCTGTTTCCACTTCCAAACGTTTCTCCTAGTAGATCTGTCATACTAATCGCCTACTTACTATTACTAATCAACCTTTAAAAATCTTTTGCGAATTACAGAATTAGAGAAGTAACAGAAATAATGCATATTAGAAGGGGCTCGGACGCGCAAATCTGCCACGCATCTGCACGAAATGACGAGGGAATTTGGGAGTGTGAGAGGTGTGCGCGCAAGTAGACAAGTTTAGCAAGGCATAATATCTAGATACGGAACATTTAGGTTTGGCAGTGATATGCCGACGGAAGATTCTGTAATTGGGGATGTGATGCATGGCATTTGGTATAGATAAGAGAGTGTCGGTAAACAGATAAAGCAGAATAGGACGGGCGTGTTATCACCTGACGTCAGTGAATGTAACGATGAGCACCCTGGATTTAGCAATCAACGAATATCACCCAAACTGATAAATTAGTTGAGAGTGCATATGTATAGATTGCATGGTTCGCAAGGTTGCGGCGGTCATACCCGCAGCCGGGATTGGGGAGCGTTTCGGGTCAGATAAGCTCTTGGTTAACCTGTCTGGGGAGCCTGTTCTGAAAAGAACGCTGGGTGCGTTTTATAGTACAGGCATTTTCTCGCAAATAGTTGTAGCTGTGAACCGTGAGAAGGTAGATAACTACACATCGCTTGTCAGAGAATGGGAGATGCATGACATCAAGGTAGTAGAGGGCGGCAGCACAAGGTGGGAGTCTGTTGAGAATGGATTGAATGCCCTGGATTCCGATACGGACATAATAGCGGTTCACGACGGGGCACGGCCCTTAGTATCCAGAGATATAATTGAGAGGAGCATAGAGGGGGCTGAGAGATTTGGAGCCGTAGTGGTTGGATATCAGACCACTGACACGGTAAAGGAAGTAGTCGATGGGGTTATAACAAAGACACCAGACAGGTCTAGGATATTTGCTGTGCAGACCCCGCAGACATTCAAGGTCGGCCTGCTGAAGAGGGCGTACGAACATGCACACAACTCTTCCGGGTTCGCCGGTGTCACTGATGATGCCTCTCTAGTGGAAAGGCTTGGAGAGAGCGTACATATCATAGAAGGAGACAAGAGCAATATCAAGATAACGTATCCGCATGACGTGAAACTGGCAGAGCACCTGACTAGAGAAGGCAACAGTAAACCCGGTGATGGATTCAGGGTGGGATTTGGGTATGACATACACGGATTCGAACCGGGAAAGCCATTAGTTCTGGGAGGGGTGCAGCTGCCTGGGGACGGCCTTAAAGGCCATTCAGACGCCGATGTGCTGCTGCATGCACTCACAGATGCGATACTCGGCGCTATCGGGGAACGTGATATAGGATACCATTTCCCACCTAACGATGACAGATTCAAAAACTCAAAAAGCACGGTGTTTATAGAGAAGGCGCTGGACCTTGCAAGGCAGAGCGGGTGGAAGGTGCATAACGCAGACATCACTCTGGTTGCAGAGAGGCCGAAAATGACTAATTATATAGACAGCATCAAGGACAACCTTTCAGGCATATTAGGCATAGAAAGAGGGCGCATAGCCCTGAAGGCGAAGACGAACGAAGGCATGGGACCGATAGGTGAAGGTAAAGGTATCGCATCTTTCGCAACCGTCATAATTAGTGGTGATTGAATGATGGTTTTATCTCCTGCAAAGCTGAATCTTGGATTATGGATGACCGGGAAGAGGGATGACGGATACCACGAGCTCTTTACTATATACCACTCAATCTCCCTTTTCGACAAGATACATATAAACGAGGGGGCGCTTAGCGTAGACACAAACATAGGCATACCACAGGAAGAGAACTTCGTGTATAAGGCGCTGAAGATCATGGAGAGGAAGGTAGGCAGGTTAGATTACAGCATATTCATAGAGAAGAACATCCCTCACGGTGCAGGGCTCGGGGGAGGCAGCTCCAATGTTGCAGTGACGCTTGATGCGGTGAACAGACTGTCGGAAAACCCCCTCGGATATGAGGAATTGAAGAGCATATGTGCAGAGGTATCATCCGATGCGGCATTCTTCCTTCATTGCGGCACTGCAGTAGGCACAGGCAGAGGCGAGATGATAACCCCAGTAAGGCACCATGAATACGGATTCACTCTTGTGTACCCTAACATAAAAGTGTCCACACCGAAGGTCTACTCTATGGTTAAGGGCTCTGACATCATAGAGCCTGACCGGAAGAGGGTGCTGGCTGCGATAGAGAGAGGCAATGCAGAGGACGTAGTTGAAAACAGGCTGGGAGAGATATGCGCTGAATCATTCGTGGAGGTGGCGAATGTGATGGCATTCCTTAAGAATAAAGGCAGAAAGCCGTTTGTGAGCGGGAGCGGCTCATCTGTGTTCTGCTTCGGAGAGCCCGATGAGGAGATGTTGAGGCAAGCAGGTGAGCGTGGCTGGAAGGCATACAGTGTCAGATCGTTCAGCAAGTAGACGGATTTCTATTTGGGTGCGTTACACTGAAGTCAAGATGCAGAGACCGACTCGACATTCCCATATTTATCAAGGATTGCGATTACAGAGTAGTTCGCGTTCGTTGCGGTATAGTTTACTACCCATACACTGTCCAGCTTTGCGGGTGGGACAGATGTGGAGTTGTACGTCTGGTAGAACGTGGCATTCACGAATACGTTGCTGTAGCCGTATGAGGATATGTAGCTGTTTATCATTGAGTTGTTGAGGCTCGTTGCCGTTGCTATGGCAATCACAGGCATGCCTATACTACCGCCATATCCGCTAGGAACCTGGTGCACGGTGCAATTAGACGCGTATATGTTGTTGACGACGGGCGCCAAGTTCGTGCCAGGGTAATCGAAACTTTCGGTTAGGTATGTGGGGCAGGGTTTAGAGGAGTTGTATGCCGCGCTGACGAGAACGGACCAGCTTCCTTGGTTGGATACAGACCTGCTCACATTCAGCACACTGAACGTCGCATTGGGAGAATGCTGGTAAAGGTCCGAAAGAACAAAGTTCTCGGCATCTGACGCTGTGACGGTATTTGAGATGGAGCCCTGCTTGGAGAGTAGGGTGACCCCCACAGCTATGGCAATTATGATTATAGCCATTATTACGACTTTTGACAGCAGCTGCATGGTTATATGTTACTGATAAAGAATTTATAACTATCCATGGGCGCCATAGGTACAAGTGAGGCGGACGGACAGGAAAACACACTATGGGCCATCCTACTGGTCTGTTATTTGGAGTTCTGGGCGTGCCCGCTCCGTAGAAAGTTTATTAAAGCTTTGATTTTATATTGTATGGCAGTTATCGCACTCCAGACGCTCTGATTATGTGGCTGATAACGCAGAATGTTTAAAAGGTGTGAATTATGTATCCAAACATACAAGCATATGATAGAGGGGTTATGTTCAGCCCGGACGGCAGGCTTTTCCAGGTAGAATACGCGAGGAAGGCTGTGAATGGGGGCGCTACATCCATAGGCATGCTGACCGATTCTGGCGTGTTGCTCGTAGCTCACAAGAACATCGACGATCCGCTCATGGTTCCCTCTACGATACAGAAGATATTCAAGGTCGACCCATTTATAGGCGCGACATACAGCGGCATGGTGGCCGACGGGCTTTATATGATTAATGTGATGAGGAGCAAGACGCAGACCCATAGGATGGTCTACGATGAAACAGAGTCCATAGAGACCGTGGCTAGGGAGATCGCGGAGGAGATGCATGTTGCGACCCAGTACGGAGGCATAAGGCCTTATGCCATATCTATGTTCATAGGAGGGGTAGACCCGAACAGAAGGCTGTTCGAGATAGAGCCTGGCGCCACACTCTCTGGATACAAGGCAGATGCTATAGGGATGGGGAGGAAGGTCGCCAAAGAGATACTCCTCAAGGAATATAAGGAGAACATGCATGTAGAAGACGGGATATCTCTTGCCGTAGAGGCCATAAATAAGGCAAACGAGAAGAAGCCCGAGTCCAGCGACGTGGAAATCTCCTACATATCCAAGAAGCAGGGCTACACAAGGCTGTCGGAAAGGGAGATTTCCAAATATTTCTGACTAATTACTTTCGCAGGCACAGTGTTTCAATGTCGTCTAAACAGATAATCGTAAAGTACACGCACAACAAGGACACATTCGAGCTCATAGTTGATTCGGAGCTTGCATACGAGTTCCTTAGCGGCAAACGGACCGACCCGCTCGGGATCCTTGAGTCGGACGAGATATGGAGGGATTCCAAAAAGGGTATACAGCAGAGCCGTGAGAAGATAAATGAGGCATTCGGGACCACCGACCTTGCGACTGTTGCGTCGCTGATACTCAAGAAAGGGAATGTCCCGCTCACAACCGAGCACAGAAGCCGCATGCTTGAGGATAAGAGGCGCCAGATAGTGGAGGAGATAATGAAGAACGCTATTGACCCGAGGACGAACGCCCCGATGCCCAAGATAAGAATAGAGAATGCGATGAAGGAGGCGAGAATCAACGTCGACCCGTTCAAGAGCGTCGGAGAGCAGGTCGAGACGATTGTAGACAAGATACGCCTTGTACTTCCGATAAAATTCGCTACTATAAAGATAGAGGTCATAATACCTGCAGAATATGCTGCCGCCGGCTATGGGGTCCTCAAACGGTTTTCACCGAAGTCCGAGGAGTGGATGTCGAACGGTGGGGTGAAGGCAGTCGTGGAGATACCTGCAGGCATGCAGAATGACTTTTACGACAAGATAAACAGTGTGTCGCACGGGAGCGTGCGTACCGCCATACTAAAATGATTTCATGAGAAAGATTGTTGTGCCTGGGGATGTGGTTTCCGACAAGCCTATCAGGCTTGACAACACGTACGTGTACGAAGGCAAGACCGTATCAAAGGTTCTCGGAGTATACAATGACGACAAGGACAGCTTCATCTCACTGGAAGGGGCATGGAAGCCCAAGGTAGGCAATGCGGTGATTGGCATAGTCTCATCCGTCAGAAAGAGCATATGCTTGGTGAACCTCAGCCATTCGACCAACGGAGTGCTCATAGTAAGCAAGAGCAGCAGCTACGAGCCTAAAGTCGGAGAGGTCATAGAGTCTGTGGTCAAGGAGATAGAGAAGAAGAACGTAGTAGTCATGGACAGAGCCAGGCCACTCAAGGACGGCCTTCTCATCTGGGTGAGGCCGGCCAAGATACCGAGAGTACTAGGAAGGTCGGACTCCATGGTCACGCAGATAGAGGAGCTCACAGGCACACGCATAACAGTGGGCACAAACGGGATGATATGGATAAGGGGAAAGAAAGTATCTGCAGCTATAGAGGCGATACGTAAGATAGAAAGAGAGGCCCACACCTCGGGGCTTACCGACAAGATAAAGGAGATGTTGGAGAATGCGCATTGACAGTATTATACATAAGATTATGATTAGACTAGATTAAAGTGGTTTTATGGCTTCTGAATCGAACAAACCTGTCCTTCTCGTCAACGGAAAACGGCGGGATGGGCGCGGCCTTGAGGACCTCAGGCCGATAAGGATAAGAGCAGGAGTGCTCAATAATGCTGATGGTTCAGCATACATAGAATGGGGAAACAACAGAGTATTGGCGGCAGTCTATGGACCGAAGGAGGTTATGCCAAAGCATCTCACTGACCCGAGCGGCGCAGTGGTGAAGTGCAGATATTCCATGGCACCGTTCGCATCCCTAGAAGGTCACGGAAGGACCGGACCGAACAGGCGTGCTACTGAGATATCCAAGGTCATAAAGGAGGTGTTCGAGAACGTGATACTCCTGAATGAGTTCCCGAACAGCGAGATAGACATATTCATGGAGGTCCTGCAGGGAGACGGCAGCACAAGAACTACGTGCGTGAACGCGGCATCTGTTGCCCTGGCAAGTGCGGGAATACCGATGAGGGACATGGTTTACGGGATCAGCATGGGAAAGATAGAGGATAAGATATGCCTGGACTTTGATATGATAGAGGACAATTACTCTGATGCCGATATGCCTGTGGTCATGTCCCCGAGGAATGACGAGGTGCTTCTACTCCAGATGGACGGAAACATGACAAGAGAGGAGGTGCAGAAGGCGCTCGAACTCGGAAGGTCCGCGGGAAAGACGATAAGGAAGCTCCAGAAGGACGCCATACTGGAGATGTACAAAGGTGTTTGAATGAATGGAATAGAGACAGTCAGGGGAAGTTACATAAAGGATTTGATAATGTCAGGCAAGAGGATGGACTCCCGCGGCAATTTCGACATGCGCGAAATAAGCGTAGAGAACGGACCGATATACAATGCGGAGGGCTCGTCAAGGGTCAGGCTCGGGCTGACCGACGTGATGGCAGGGGTGAAGACCATCCTTGGTGAACCGTATTCAGACACTCCTGACGAGGGCACACTCACAGTATCGGCAGAGCTTCTGCCACTGGCAGCGAGCGAGTTCGAGACAGGACCTCCAAGCCCAGAGGCTATAGAGCTGGCCAGGGTTGTAGATAGAGGCATACGGGCAGGGGAGTGTGTAGACCTCAAGAGCCTGTTCATGGAGGAGGGGAAGGCCATCGCCCTGTACGTCGACGTATATGTGTTGGACTACGACGGCAACCTTTTCGACGCGTGCTCGCTTGCGGCGATGAACGCACTTATGAATACCAAGCTGCCGAAGTACGAGAACGGAGAGCTTATCCTTACAGAAAGGAACACGGACCTGAAGATTAACAACATAGTCACGTCCGCGACTTTCGGGAGGTTCGGCGATGCATATATCCTTGACATGACGAGGGAGGAAGAGGCGGCCGCAGAAGCCAGGATCACAATAACAACAGACGGCAAGATAGTGAGGGCCATGCAGAAAGGTTTAAATGGTAGCTTCGCGATAAAGCATATAGACCAACTCATAGGTGTGTCTCTAGAGAAGCACGACTACCTGAAGAGGTACGTGAAGAAAGGGTGACAGAATGGCGAATGCTAGCATAAGATACGGAAGAAGGATAAGGAAAGCCGTTTCGGCCATAAAGAGCAGCAAGATCGCGAGATATAGATGTGAGAGGTGTGGCAAGACGGCTGTGGAGAGAGAGGGCACCGGAATCTGGGTATGCAGGCACTGCAAGACGACATATGCAGGAGGCGCATACAGCATGACCACCCCCGTAGGCGAAGTGTCTAAGCAGCAGATAAGGGAGCTGGGTAGGAAGAGTAAGTGATACGATGGTAGACATCGAGTATTCGCCGATAAAGAGCATTGTGGTGCATGAGATAGTCAGTATGCATATAGACGACCTTATCCGTGAGAGGATAACGCCTGCGGGAAGCGTGCCGCTCTACTGGTGCGACAGCATCCTATTCAGCTTCTCGTCGGCACCCATGAGCAGGAAGATACTTGACGATTACCTGAATGGGACCATACACTGGATGGAGGTGCATTACACAGACCTCGGGGATTACAGCTCGATGCTGGAGCTCAAGGACGAGGACTATGGAGGAACAGCAAAGGTCAGGGTTATAGATACAAGCGCGTCCAATCTCCACAAAGAGTTCATAAAATGGCTGAAGAAGAGCAGACAATAAGTGTAAATATCTCTTATGGATATATGTTATGGTGTTTTTATGGTGTACGTCTGTAGCGAGTGCAAAAGAGAGATAAAGAGTATAGAGAATGGAGTCGGCTGCCCCTACTGTGGAGGCAGGATGATAAAGAAGAAGAGATCCGGGATTGCCAGAGAGGTAAGCACGGACTGATTATCTGTTCAGTGGACTGTGCCAGATCAGAACTCCTTCCCAACGACTATAGCCTCTGACATGTTCTTGACACGGTTGAAGTTCACGCTGTGCTTCCTGAGCTCCTCCGATACGTTGTCGGCTCTTGATATGTTTTCCAGCTTCTTTATAAGGAGGGACGCGACCTTCCCCTCGTCGAAGTCCAGTATTATGTCCTCTACCGAGCCCACCCTATCGCCAGCAGTGCTTAATATATTCTTGCCGTATAGTTCGGAAAGCAGCATGTCGTCCATTATGTGCACCTATTTTATTTCGTAGATATGTTTTGAGGCGAATACCCTGTTTATGTATTGCTTTAGGTCATTTATAAAAGATTCGGTATCATCTTTGTAAAGCCCTATTTCATCGTCGGAGAACAGTGATTCTTTTCTTTCCACAAGGCGCTCCAGGTATCTACTGGTCAGGTAGTAGCTCTTCGCCGAGCAGCTAATGCATATGTAGATCGGCATCACCGGTATGTTATTGGTCTTCAGGCCGTCCTGTGCCGCCCTCGTCAAGTTTCCAGAGCATCTGGGGCAGTTCTTGCCTAACCGCACCTCTTCATAATGCGCAGGCAACAGCTCGAGATGTGCGCCATTTATGAATTGTATGGCGTACGACTTCGGCTCTCCTGCAGGATGCACTGCCTGGTCAAGTATGGCTCCGGCCTGCGAGAATAGGGTCTCTAGTACACTGTTGTTCTGGAGCTTTTCCCAGGTCTTGATCAGGACCAAACCAGAATCTGTATATTCTAGCTTTACTATGCCATTCGGCCCTTCATACATGTCTGCCGGCATTCTCATCAGGCTCAATCGAACTTTATCTTGTAGGATTCTATGTCCTCTGTGAGAATCCTGCTGCGCTTGCGTTTCTTGGCCTTGCCGACAGCATATTCTGATATGTCCCTTGCCTTCTTCTCCAGGATCCTGGAGAGCTCGTCGGCTGCGCCCTCGCTCATGGTCAGGCCGAAGTTCTCCCTGACGAAACGCCTCAGCATAACCTTGGATATTCTCACTGTAGTGTCAGCACTCAAGATCATCATCACTGCAACGCTCAGAAATGCGAATCATCATCTATACATATTGTGTGTGCTGGTATTTAGATTTTTGGATGGTGTTTTTGGCGACATTGATTATGGAATCGTTATTGACATGTACACCACGATATTCCTACGCATATTTAAATAGTTTTAAGCGGAATTGTTATCGCTGTTGGGATTTTCGATTCTTATTAGAAGGTGTTAAAATGACTGTGAAGGATATAAACGAGGCAAATTTTGAGGCGGAGGTGCTGAAATCCAAAATACCCGTAGTTATAGATTTCTGGGCAGAATGGTGCGGACCATGCAGGATCTTCTCCCCTACTATAGACGAGGTGTCTGAGGAGTATGACGGCAAGGTCAAGTTCGTCAAGGTCAATGTGGACGAGAACCAGGGGCTGGCAAGGAAGTACGAAATTATGAGCATACCGACCGCTGCCCTGATAAAAGAAGGGAAGCTCAGGGCAGTTAACATCGGAGCGGTACCGAAGGATGCACTGAAGGGATGGATAGACAAGAATAAGTAGGGCACGGCCAGCACACGTAACCTCTTTTAATCCTCTTTTCTATACTGATTTGGTTGTTATGGCAGACATACCGATGGCTAGGGGCGTCAGGGACCTCATGCCCAACGAGGCGTTGTTCAGGAACGATGTCCTAGAGACCATAGAGGGTGTGTTTAGAAGGTTTGGCTTCCTTACTATAGATACACCGTACATCGAGTCTATGGACGTACTGAAGGCGAAGGACGCCATAGGCGAAGACAACAAGCTCATATTCGAGATAGAGAAAGAGCACCTAGGCCTTAGGTACGACCAGACCATGTCTCTTGGAAGGTATATGGCCATGCATCAGAACCTCCCGATGCCGTTCAAGCGCTATGCAATAGGCAAGGTATGGAGAATGGATGAGCCGCAGAGATTGAGGTACCGCGAGTTCACGCAGGCCGACGCCGATATAATAGGAGGAGATGTGGCACAGGGCAATGCCGAGGCACTGGCTGCGGCTGGCACGGCGTACGATGAGCTCGCTCTGCCGTACATGATTGCGATAAGCAGCAGGGAGGTGCTTGACAAGGTCCTAGAAAAGTTCTCCATACCGAACGAGAAGAGGACCGACGTGATGAGGGTAATAGACAAACTGGACAGGTATGGCATAGATGGTGTTGCGAAGATGCTTGCCAAGCATCTGGACGACGAGACAATAGATAGGATTGTGGAGTTCATAGGATTCGGCGGAAGCAACGAGAAGAAGATCGATTATGTAGATAGTACGGTTGGTGACGCTTCTACCTCCAAAGAGCTGAGGGACACTCTCGAGCTCCTTGAGCTGTATGGCACAAAGGGTGAGAAAAGCATAGACTTCTCCATAGTGAGAGGGTTAGACTATTACACAGGGCTCGTAGCTGAGATAAAGTATTGTGGGGAAGCAGAAGATAGAGCCTCAAAGGCATACGAGATGGATACGATAGGTGCAGGAGGAAGATATGAGAGGCTCGTGCACACATTGGGAGGCAAGGAGCTGGGCGGAGTCGGAATCAGCTGCGGAATCGACCGTATGCTGGATGTGATGGATTATTCGTCCTCGAAAAAGAATACATACGCAGAGGTATTCGTGGCGAATGTTAAGCCAAATAATTACAGGTATGCGCTTGGAGTGGCAAACGCACTGCGCTCAGCTGAAATAGCTACTGACATAAACACAGCCTCGAGAAACCTGTCCAATCAGTTGTCATATGCCTCTTCGCTCAACTACAGATTCGCGCTCATCGTTGGGGATTCGGAGGAGAAGGAGAAAAAGGTAAAGCTGAGAGATATGGGCAGCGGAAACGAGAGGCTCGTACCTTCGGAGAGCATCGCTGATGCAGTGAGGGATTCCCTTAGATGACTCACTTCTTTTCTGATTCGGATTTATTGTTGTCCATCATCGTCTTCCCGTGCTCTATCCTATCCTCTATGCTCTTGCTGAGCTGTTCCCTCTGCTCGACGGTGAGAACGTTCTGGAGTATGTAAGCAGAGTAATCATTCGATATCAAGGATAGGTCCATAAGCAGCCCTTGCATGTCGCTGGGCTTGAGATTGATACCTTTTGTCGGGCGTATCAGCTCTATTCCTGCAGGAGCGTACCTGAACACGACAACTGCGGCGTATCTTAGGCTCTCGAACAGCACAGTGACGGTGCCGCTGGTAGAATACAGCCCGTCCATCTCTATCGGCTCTTCTATAGCGCCGTAGCAGTACACTACGCCGTTCTCCTTGAGGAGATGCTCGTTCACCAGGTCAACAAGCAAGGGCTGGAGCTTCTCCTTGTCCTTGTTCTTTATGTCAAAGTAGAACTTAAGGAGTATGCCTCCTTTCGATATTTTATCTTCTGTAACATTATCCATCTCAGATTTTAGCATAGCAATCACATATACTTGTGCTTTTTGTTTATAAGCTTTGCGCCGATACCGTTAAAGAAATGTCCATTCAGTTCCTTTGTCTGTGTCCTCTACAGATATACCGAACCGCTCCCTCAGCTCGTTCCGTATCAGGTCCGCCTCTTTAAAGTCGTTGCCCTCTCGCGCCCTCTCTCTCTTCTTTATAAGAGATATCGCCTCTCTGGGGATGTTTTTCCTGCTGGTGTGCTTTCCGAACTGTAGGCCAAGCACTCCGTCCATCTCTAGAAGCAGTTTTATTGTGGTGCGAGAGTCGCTCGGAGAGATTCCGGTATCTTCCGATTTGTGGTTTGCCGCACTTATGAATGCGTGAAGGTGAGACAGTGCTCCTGGTGTATCAAGGTCGGAGCCCATCGAATCGAAGAACGTGGCGGTGTGCGACCTGAGCGACCTCGCAAACGCAGGGTCGCTGTCATCGTCTCCCTTTCTTCTCGAAGTGACTGACAGTCTCTCTACCCACTTGTACATCCCTGCGAGCGTGTTCTTCGAATTGGCGAGCGCATCGAATGCGAAGTTTTGTATTTTCCTGTAATGCCCGGAAATAATGAAATACTTGTAATCGAACTGGCTGAATCCCTTCTCCGCAAGGTCCTCGATTGTGTATATGTTGTGGAGGGACTTTGACATCTTCCTTCCGTTCACCTTCAGGAATTCGCTGTGCATCCAGTAGTTCACGAACTTCTTGCCGGTGTATGACTCAGACTGTGCTATCTCGTTTGGATGGTGCACTGGTATGTGGTCCACGCCGCCGGTGTGTATGTCGAAATGACTCCCGAGGTACTTCATGCTTATCGCGCTGCACTCTATGTGCCAGCCTGGAAAGCCCTTCCCATACTCAGAGCCCCATACCATCTCTTTGTCTTCCGGCTTTGAGAATCTCCACACTACAAAGTCGGTTATGTTGCGCTCCCCTGCTGGCCTCTCGACTCGCGCCCCTGCCCTTAAAGATTCATTAAGGCGCTTGAACGTCGTTCCGATCAGATTGCCATAGTCCTTGAACTTTGACGTGTCGAAGTATATCCCTGTCCCTATCTTGTATGTGTAGCCTTTGCTGTCAAGGTCGTGTATAATCGCAAGCATTTCAGGTACGTGGTCCGTGGCCCTGGCTATCACGTCCGGCCTTATTATCTCAAGAGAATCCATATCCTTTAGGAATATTCTTTCGTACTCACTTGCCACCTGTTTAGCTGTCTTGTGCTGCAACCTTGCCGTGAGCCTCACCTTGTCCTCACCAATGTTGCCGTCCCCGACAAGTTGTCCCACATCAGTTATATTCATTACATGCGTTACACTGTAACCTTCGTATGTCAGCACCCTCTTGAGAAGGTCTGCAAATATGTATGCCCTGAAGTTTCCTATATGCGCGTGTTCGTAGACTGTAGGGCCGCACGTATACATTCCGACCTTTCCCTTTCTGATGCTCCTGAACCGCATCTTTTTCCGGCCGAGCGTGTTGTAGATTTCCATACCGATACCATTATGTGATGCTGGCTGTTATATTCTGGTATTGCTGCCATGGAGTGTTAGATATATGGATGTCTGCCACTGCTATGAAGTCCGAGAGCGGCCTCTCCCTGGTCTTGATGGTCGGCTGAACCCCGACAATCGATGAGACTACCCTCACCTGCACGACCTTTCCGCTCAGTGACGATATAGGTATCGTGACGTTCTCGAACCTGTACCAATAGCTGCCGGTCCCTTGGGCGTATGTATCGAAACTCGCCTTGATCTCTGGCGTGCCGTTTTGCAGTATCTCTATGTACGACGTTGTGTTCTTCGGGCTGACTACCTGGAAGTTCAGGAACGGCTCTGTGACAGTGAAGTAAGGAGAGGTAAGGTTGCCTGCCATCGGTGGGTAGTAGCATGAAGCTGTCGTGGCGAAGTAGGTTCCGACAAGCCCGGTCCAGTTGTACATATTGAAGCATGAGTCGTTGTTTATCTGGGATATGTTTGTCGGGTACTGGCCGAATGCGTTCGTGTCGACTATCCATCCAGCATACGCTCCGTACGAGAAGTTGCTGTCGTAGACATAATCATATACGTTGGTGTAAGGCGGCGATACCGAGCTGTTCAGTATAAGCTTCTCGTGCGGATCGGTGCACGTTCCTCCGGCTCCGTAGGTTGTGAACGTGACAGTGTAGTTCTGGGCCGGAAGGTCCAGCGGAGCGAGGAGCGTGGTGCATGGGTAGTTCGCCAGTTGGTCCAGGTAGATATTGTTATTGTACCCCACTATAGATACCCTTACTTTTGAGGCAGAGCCTGCCGCTATCCAGACACCGAGGTTTCCGCCCTGCCAGCCGCATTTGTATGTTGTAGTGCCGTTATACGCATTCTCGTACATATATATGCCAGTGCAGTTTTTCACGTATAACGGGCTTTGGGACATAATCGTGCTTGTGCTAGGGCTTGTAGTAGATGTCGTGCCCTTAGGAAATAGATTTCCAGTATTGAGCACATTGGTGAGGTTTCCGAACTCTAGAGCCAGCACAGCCAGTACGACTAGGATGACCACGAATGCGATTATCTTCGTTTTGTTCAATCCCACACCAGGTATATCTGAATTGGCGGATTTATATTGGTTTGCGTCGGATTATAATGTAGTTGTTCAGAATTGCCGGACCCAGAGAGCTTTATAGCTCTTTGTGTATAATATTCTGATTTGTTCAGGTTCTTTACACAGGTGAACTTTTTTGGGAAGCATACCTAGAAAGTGGAAGAAGAAAGGCCAGATGCGCTGGAAGTGGAAGAAGAAGAAAAGAAAGAGACTTAAGAGAGCACAGAAGCGCAGAGTAGGAAAGCTCTAGCTCTTGCCGGCCCGTTTTTTGCAGAATGCACTACTTTGCTATCTTCTCCAGTATCGGGTACGTCTCGTAGAGCTGCTCCTGCTGCAGCTGCTGGTATAGCATGTATATTATACCTACGGTGAGCAGTATGCCCATACCTGTCCCCATGGCTCCAGTAAGGGTTGCTATCGCTGCCAGGAATCCGACGAACAGGCTGCCGAGCACCGTGACCGTAGGTATGTACTTGTTGAGAACGCTCTCCACTATCCTAGGATCGCGCCTGAATCCGGGTATCTGCCAGCCTGACGAGCCGAGCTGCTCAGCAAGATGCTTGGGGCTCTGACCAGTCATCTCGACCCAGAACTTCCCAAATATCACCGACAGGCCCATCAGGACGAGAACGTAAATTATCACGTGCACCCATTCAGGAACAAGGACCATACCTCCCCACGGGAGGAAGAGCTGGCTGGTGTGCGTCGCGAGGTATGTGATGTAAGGGCCGTATCCCCCTATCCCATAAGGGGCCTGGTACGGAAGCGGAAACGATGGAGAGATAAGATAAACGACACCTCCTGCCAATTGGGGTGTCGTTGACCCGGTCGATGTGGCGACTGGCTGGTAGTAGGCAAAGAACCTCGCTATCCCGCTCGCTGACGATGCAATGAACCTGAACCACACCGTCATGCTCTCCTCCAGTGCGGTCGCGAGTATCACTGGGAGCACGCTTACGTACAGGAATGGAATGGGCAGGCGGCCGCCTATGCCGCGCAGCTGCTCGAAGCTCAAGGGCAGCTCAACCTTCATCTCGTACGTATATATGCTGAGCAGGAACACTATCACGGCGAAGAAGAGTGGGCCGAATGCTGCCACGGCATTCGACAATGCTGCCGCGCCGCCCGCAGCTATTGCTGATGCGGCCCCTGGTATGAGTATGTTTATCGTCCCCGCCACTATAGCGAATGAAACCCCGGCGGCTATGAACATGTTTATCCCGGAGGTTATTCCATACTTAGCCATTGCCTCGTCCAGGAATATTATGGTCACGGCTCCGATAGCCAGTTGCAGTACCACCAAGCCGATAGCTCCGGGCCCTGCGATGGGGACGAATCCACTGAGGACATACACAGCAGATTCCACAACGGCTATGATTATTGCAGAGAACTTTTGCAGTGCTTGGAACCTAGACTTCTGCGCTGTGTCCTCAAGATCTATGTTCCACAGCCCAGACCCTACAAGAAGCTGCAGGACTATGCTGGACAGCACTATTGGGCCTATCCCGACAGTTATCACACTGCCTATCCTTGCTGCGAATATTATGCTTATCAGCTGAAGCAATGGCTGCAGGACCGCCTGCTGATTGACCCCTACCGCATATGTATTGTAAAGTATGAAGTAGACGGCTATTATAATCCCGGTCCAATACATCTTCTCCCTTAGAGACAGGGGATTGGACGGAGGTTTTATAGTAGGCAGAAAACGTGATATCCTGTCCATGAATTCTAGAGCCATGAGAAACTACCTTTCGAACCTTACCGTATACACTCCATCATGTACAGTTATGTCTGCGTTTATCGGATATCTGCCCAGAAGGCCCCCGACCATGGAAGCGACCAGCTTCACGACCTCCATCCTTGATGTCGTCTTGCGCATCCTCACAGATATATGGTTATTCCTGATTGATGGGGTGCCTATACCCAGTAACCTTATACCATCAAGTATATAATCTGTCTGGTTCGTAGCGAAGATGCTCGACCTGCGCAGTTCCTTACCTATCATGTCAGCTACAGAGCAGGCATGTGCAGAGAACACCTTATCTTTCAGCATTGACATCATCATAAGGGAGTAGATGTGGGACATATTCTGCCTCTTGCTTTTATAATTGTTTTTGAGGTGGTCCACAAACCGTATTACCTCATCATCAGAGACCGTGGTCCCCATCTCCGGCCTTGTGTGGGAGACGAACGTGCATACTTTGTAGCCGTGGTGCCTGCATTTCTCCTCGTGCACATTGATGTGGTTGTGCAGGGCGGACGAGACAAAGCCCGACAGTATGCCCGACTCAAACACGTGTGTGTTCAACCTTATATCCATCTCGTCGTCATTAGATATCTGAAACGTGATTTGATGGGGGTGTATGCTGTATGTCATGTATCTGTGGCCTGCCGATTCAAAGAAGTCAGTCAAGTGTCGCATCGAGTCTCCGAGCGTTATGTCAGAGCTCCGCGCACGCAGACTGTATATCAGCCTGCCCATTGACATTCCAGTCCTGTAAGCCTCGACCCTGTTTGCCTGGGTAGCGTTTATCATGAGTGAGTACATCGACAATGAGTATGGATTTATGTCTTTTTTGTCGGATTTAGACCCTATATTGAGTGCCAGCATCTCATTGTATGAGTTTGGAGCTGATATCTGGATTCGCTTAGGCTTTCTAGCGCGTGTTTTTCTGATGATAGTTTTTGATGGGCCCCTATTTATCGGCCTTTTTCTACGGATCTGATGTTTTGACGGATTGCTGTGTGTTTTCCTTGTTTTTGTAAAGGGTCTCTTTATTGTAGAAGAGGGTGCCTTCCTTGTGGTGCGGTGCGCGCGCATGTTGTGGGTCTTTCTAACACTTCTTCGAACCGGCCGCTTTGATTTTTTTGTGGGCATTTATGCACCGGTGGTAAGATTCATGTCGGACTCCAACTGTATTATTGAGGGAAGGGTACAGAACTCGGCAGTATTGTTTATTGAGCTGCATACATAAGCACCATATACGTCGGCGGCAGCATATTCAGACCATGAAAACTGATCACTGAAGTTGTTGAGCTGGTTGAATATCTGTGCGTGTGTCTCGTACGTGAGCGGGAGGGTGGACCCTGTCGGAGTCGAGTTTCCTAGCACTACGGCATCCGCACCACGCAGCAACGTAGTCCCCCAGAACGTGAATGGCGTCCCTTGGAACTGGTTGGTGCCGTTCATGAATGACATTGCATTGGTATATGTGGTGTTCGGAGAGTTGTTTATAAAGAACTGCAGTGGTCCGAGTTGAAATCCAGAGGTTATGGGAGACTCGTAATCAGCAGATATGAAGTTTATGTAGTTGCTCGTGTAGCTGTTGCCATATCCCATTCCTGATGATGTAGTGTAATTGTCAGCTGTCCAGTAGATCGTGGGTACGTCTCCGTCGCCCAGTGAGCTGTATCCGATATAGAGATTTGAGAAGTTTCCGAACCTCGAAAGAGCAAGGGCCATTGCCCATCTGTTTTCCCCGCAGAAGATGCATGACGTGGCTCCGATGTATATCACACTGGGTTTGCCGCCGGCAACAAATGCGGGGAATTGATTAACACTGTCGGAGCCTTCCATTGAGACCTGGTTATTGATATTGCCATGGAGAAGCATCTCACCCGCCTGCTCGAAATACGAATTCGGGGCATTGTTTATCACAGAGAGCTGTGCTGCGCTTATCGGCTGTGATATGTTGGTGAGCCTGCTGCCGAATGGCGCATTGTTTGCGAAATATGATATCGCGGCAGGGGTGGTGTTCGCGCGGTTGAGCGATGTTACCTGCAAAGTGAGATTTGACAGCTTTTGCGACATTGAATGCAGCTGCACGGACGTAGAGGCTGTCATGTACACCATTATTGCTGCCTCTATCACTACCACTGCGAGTATAACATATAGCATTGTCAGTAGATTCTTGTGAAACCCTGTGCTCTGCTTTTGCGTCTCCATATATGGCACTTCAAGTTATACAGCTACTGCTCATGTCTGGTAGTATACTTTGCGTGGATATGTTTTTATGTGTATATATATGCAAAACAGGAATGGGTCCTTCTTGCTTTGTCTACATGCGTGAACGCAAAGGATTTCGTGGGAAGCTTATTGAATTTGTTGTCCGATATTTGTTGCGGTGCTGATTGAATGCATATTGTCAGAATAGATAAGCGCGAAGATGTAGAGAGGAACATAGGTTTAATACACAACATCATAAAGCATCATGGGATTATTGTATACCCTACAGATACTGTAAATGGGATAGGGTGCTCGCCTTACGACGAGGTGGCAGTTGACAGGCTATTTGCAATTAAGAAGAGAGGTCTAGAAAGGACGGTGCCAATATTGGTTTCTAGTGTGTCTAGAGCAAGAGAGCTTGCCAAGTTCGACAGGAATGCGGAGGCGCTGTCTAAAAGGTTCTGGCCTGGCGCGCTTACGATGGTGCTCAGGGCAAGGGACAGGAACATATCGAAGCGTGCAGTGAAAGATATGCGTATTGGAGTAAGGATGCCTGCTCATAACACAGCGATTCTGCTTGCCGAATGCTTTGGCGGAGCTATTATAGGCACCAGCGCCAACATAAGTGGAGAGGCACCATTAGAAGGCGTTGAGCAAATAAAAAATAGTATCCCAATGGTTGACATGATAGTCACATCCAGCATACCTCCAAATGGGAAATGTTCGACAGTTGTGGATCCAGAGGCAGCAAGAATAATAAGAGAGGGATCCATAACAAATGAGGAGGTATACGGCGCACTGAACATACAGGGAGAATGATGGAGGGAACGAAACAGATGCAGATGGACAACAGCATGATGAAGGCTGTGAAAACGAGGGTAGCGGATGCGCACTGCCATCTTTATGATATTAACCGCGATTCAATAAAATCTGCTGTCCTTTCCGGCGTGGAGTTCATGATAACGAACGGGGTCAACACAAAAACCAATATGGATACTCTTGGACTGATAGACAGAAAGAACATATATGGGATGCTTGGGGTGCATCCGGAATTCGCAGGGATGGATGATGATGAGGTAGCGTTCAACGAGAGGCTTATCGGCCAGAACCTGTCCAGGATTACAGGAATAGGCGAGATAGGTCTGGACTATATTCTTGCCAGCGACCCTAAATCTAGAGAGAGACAGGGCCACGTATTCAGAAGAATGCTGGACAAGGCCACGGAGATAAAGAGGCCGGTGAGCGTGCATTCGAGAGGAGCGATAGACGAAGTGTTTTCCATACTGGATGATTATCCGGAACTTAATGTACATCTTCATTTTTTTGAGGGAGATGTAGAGCATGCGAGATATGCAGAGCGGAAAGGTTACTACATATCCGCACCGCATCTAAAATCGGCCAAGCGCTCAAGTGCTCTTAAAGCTGTCGGGATCGGGAGCATAATGGCAGAGACAGACTGCCCAACTGCGGGTGCAGTCCCTTCTGATATATATCAATCTGTGCGGTTCATAGCAGATTCAAAAGGCCTGGATTATGATTTGGTCGCGGAGGCGACGCTGAACAATACAAGAAGGTTCTTTAATGTTGATTTGATAGAATTTATGCGCTGACTTGGGCCTGTAGCTCAGCTTGGACAGAGCAGCAGCCTTCTAAGCTGACGGTCGCGGGTTCAAAATGGTGTTAGGCATTCGTTTGGACCATGCAAATCCCGCCAGGCCCGCTTCATCCTTCTGCTTCGTCGGCGCCTTGGCCCCTTTGGGCGCGGCCTCCGCGCCTGGCCTGCCTCTTGAAGTTGGCTGTGGCGAACTCTACGTCAAGGTCCTCATCCTTCTTGCTATCCATCCACGCAGATATGTAGCTCGCTATGTTCCTCAAGGGATGCGTATACCTGTCTGTCAGTGCATATGTGGAGTTCTCGTGCTTGAGCAGGCCGAACTTCACTGCCTTGTCCAGATATCTCTTTGCCGTAGCTGTTGGAATGTCTTCGGGGACGTCCCTGAGCCTGAGCGTCTTTATCCTCTTCACCTCAAGAAGGAGCCTGCCGAATCTGTACGCCTCAGTCTCATTGTCGAAGAATATCTTGGATATGTCCCTCACGTTCACGTCCTTCAACTTGTCTTTGAAAGGAGCATCCTCGAATTCCCAGTACCGTATGGACATGCCACTACCTCTCCAGTATAAGAGTTATTATGTCACCATCCTTTAATATATGTTTTGAGCCCACTCTCTGATTCGGGAATTTTGTGCTCAGCCCGGTGACATATGCGCTTTTCACATCGTCTGCCAGCTTCGAATGTATCTTTCTTGCGAGGTCTGAAACGCTCGAGCCGTGCTTCATGGTTAGCGGGGATTTCGGCGCGTTCTCCTTGGGCCTTATATACACCCTAATGAGATCGCACTTGGAGTAGATCGCTCTGCGCAGCATCAGGATGTTCTGTGAGTTCGTAGCACTCACCGGGACCGTTTTCATCCCGAAAGCCTTCTCTATCTGCTTCAACAGCTCCATATACGACGGATCCAAATCTATCTTATTCAGCGCGATTATGGAGTTTACATACCTTGCCCTACCAAGCAGTATGGATAGGAGCTCTTCCTCGCCCACCTTGTCAAATATCCATACATTCCCGCCATATATCCCGAACCCATTGAATACCTCCTTTATGTACAGTGGATCCATTCCTGACCTGTTGGTATTTATCCTCAGATGCGAGCCGGCTGTGTTAGTGTACCTTATGCGGGGCTGCTGCCTGTTTACGTATATGCTAGCGGAGCTTAATTCGTTTATTAATATCTCCAGATGGTGGATGTTTTTCACATCCACGACGAACAGTATAAGGTCTGAACTTCTGACCTGGCCGATCACCGTCGAGCCTTTCCCGTATCCGGCGTGTGCATATTCCATTATTCCAGGAAGGTCAAGCATCTGTATGTGTGCGCCTCGATACATCATCGTCCCTTGTATTATAGATGTCGTGGTGAACGCATATTCCGCGGTTTTAGACGATATATTGGTGAGCTCGTTTATCAGTGAGGACTTCCCGGAACTTGGGAATCCCACAAGCGATACTGTCGCGTCTCCATTCTTCCTTACAAAAAACCCTGTCCCGCCAGTTTTTTTGATTTGCGCGAGCTCTTTTCTCGCCTTTGCGATTTTAGCGCGAAGTATGCCGATGTGCTTGTTGGTCGCCTTGTTCTTTTTTGTTATGGAGATTTCGTTTTTTAAGTCGTCAATCTTTGATATGTAGACTTCCTCGTCCGGCATTTTTTATCACATATATAACAGTAAATACGTTTTACTCGTGTAATATTCCATTACTACACATTCTTTTGTTATGTAATCATATTTAATATTTGTTTGTTACACTCTTGAATTGCAAAAGTGAGAAAAATGGCTACAAAAAGAAAAAAGCCGAGCAGAACGAGTGCATCTAGATCAAGAGCAGGATCCAGAAGACCGGCGGCAAGAAAGAGAACCACGGCGAGGAGAAGCTCGAGTGCTAGAAGAAGCTCTGCAAGGTCGAGTACAAGTAGGAGGACAAGTGCAAGAAGGAAGACGGCGTCGAAGCGCACGAGATAATCTCGGGTTTGTTTTCTTCCTTCTTTTTGTTTTTTTTACTATTTTTGCGTAAAGAACCTTTTCATGTTGCGGTCGTTCTTCAGCATCTTATATGATTTTTTCATCTTGTTGAAGTTGGCGATGAGCTCGCGCACGTCCCTCTCGGTTGTTCCGCTCCCGCCGGCTATGCGGCTTATCCTTCCACTCTCGTGAAGAAGATGCTCGTTTGCGCGCTCCTCCTTCGTCATCGATGAGATTATGTACTTGTATTTCTTAAGCTTCTCCTCGCTCTGCTCAATCACGTCCTTCGGCACATCTGGGGCGCCCATCATCCCAAATATACTTTTCAGCGGGCCTACCTTGTTTATGGTTTTGAGCTGGGCATAGAACGTTTCGAAGTTCATCTTGTCTACGTCGACCTCTTCGGGCTTTATGTTTGCCTCCTTGACCGCGTTCTGCACACGCTCCACAAGGGATGATATGTCTGGTATTCCAAGAAGCCCTCCGATGAACTTGTCTGGGTCGTAGAGCTCTATATCGTTGAGCTTCTCGCCGGTGCCTATGAACATCACATAGGACTCGGCGGCGTTGGACGCGCTCAGTGCTCCGCCGGCCTTTCCTGACCCATCCATCTTTGTGATGGCTATCCCATTTATGTCGACCGCCTTGTTGAATTCGCGCGCCTGGTTGCCGGCGACCTGTCCGATATCCGCGCTGAGCACAAGAAGCTTGATGTCCGGGTTGAACGCTTTGCTCACCCTCTTCAATTCATCCGTCAATTCGGGATCCAGAGCGTTTCTGCCACTGGTGTCGCATATTATTACCTGGCGGCC
>CAYPBZ010000004.1:0-34139 GCA_964409135.1 Microcaldota archaeon | reverse complement strand
CTTGGGCGAAGCCGTGCCGGCCGCAACCGCGCTTATTGTTCGGTCACTTTAGAAAGGGTGTGTGCACGCAAATAGCCATGC
This sequence comes from Microcaldota archaeon, assembly GCA_964409135.1. Classification (GTDB taxonomy): domain Archaea; phylum Micrarchaeota; class Micrarchaeia; order Micrarchaeales; family Micrarchaeaceae; genus JAJYXL01. Next base: position 34,058 of record CAYPBZ010000004.1, on the reverse strand, counting down.
GGCGATTGAGCTAATTAAGAAGTATGTAGACCTACATACTTCACCGAGAATGTTACTGTTTGTCCCTGTGTCGAGTTCTCACTGTCTACGAGTAGGTAATTTTCACCCTTACTGACCGGTATAATGTATGTAACCGATTGTACCGGACACAGTTCAGTAAACGGAGCAGAAGTTAAGTTTACGAATAGTCCATCGTTGCCAGGATAATGATCAATATAGGTGTATGTTGTGTTGTAAAGGTAGCTTTTCGTTGTTGAAACGTTGCGGTAACTTAGTTTGTTTGATTCATAGACAGCCCACGCGCAAGTAGATGGGCTTGGGTTATTTTCTATGGTGCTCGTTCCATTAAAAATTAAGTATCCGGAGTATGGGGCGTTAAACGAAGTGTTGAATCTGCCCCATTTCACTGTGTAATTATATGTAAATCCCGAATAAAGGCCCGTGTAAGAATTATAACCGGTAGAGTTGTAGGTGTATGTTGCGTTGTACTCTGGTAGGTTTATTATGTGTTGGTAGTATAGAACCTCCATGTAGGGGTGCGTTAGGTTGTATTCTGTTGAGTTGTATTTTATCCCCAAGGTCGCGAGCGCAGAGTTCGCAGAATTGTAACTTGATTTGAGGGCCGTGTAGTTCGAGTTTAGACTCCCATAGGCATTTGCCTCTTGCGAATACGCCCCTGATTTTTGCGCATAGAGATAAGCAAGGCCAATTACCACTAAGACTAAAATAACGATAACTCCCAAGTAAGGGGTTTTGGTCGTAGATGGATTGTCTGCTTTGACCATACCTAACAATTACAGCGCGGGTTTTTATACTTTTGGGCACTTTAGAACCCAGGCGTGCACGCCGGAAGCCCGAGCGGCGACTGAGCGGGAGTAGATGTATCTAAGGTATAGTGTATGGTTTTGAGTGGTGGTAGTGCCCTTATTGGTGCGGAAATGCGGCCTAATACTGACTAAATACCCCCTTTTTCTTGGAGTCCATCAGCAAAAATCCACGTACTTTAAGAAGGATCACTAAAACTCTGCATGATATGGGTTTTGCAAAAATGGTCGAAGGGATAGAAACGCCGAAAGAGTTTAACAGAACGATAGGGCAGTTGTTTAGACGACCTTCACTATCTGGCATAAAAGGTTTTGACTGAAAAGTACTAAAAAAATAGGTACCGAATGCGACAATTCAGTTCAGGTGCCGATTATGTGACAATACCATTTCGTGGGCTTTCTGCTTCTGCATCATGTAAAAATATCAGGGCGATTGGTTTAGTTTTGTGCCTTTGCCTTCTGCACCTGCCCATAATGGCTCTTGACATACGCCTCTATGTGCTCCTTGAAGCGCTCGCTTGCCTGTGATGCCTTTATGGATCCGACCTGCTTCCCATCCTCGAATATCAGGCAGAACGGATCCTCTCCTGACCCGGGCAGGGATATTCCTATATTGGCCTGCTTGCTCTCTCCCGGGCCATTGACGACGCAGCCCATCACTGCGACCTTCATGTCTTCTACTCCTACATAGCCGGAACCCTTCCATTCGGGCATACGCTCCTCTAGATAAGTGGTGAGCTCCTCTGCCAGCTCCTGGAATGTAGTAGATGTGGTGCGACCGCATCCCGGGCAGCTTGATATCAGTGGAGAGAAGTGGCGTATGTCGAGTGACTGTAGTATCTGCCTGCTCACAATTACCTCCTCAGTCCTACTCGAATGAGGCGTCGGAGTCAGTGATACCCGTATGGTGTCTCCGATTCCTTCGGCAAGCAGCTGCGACAAGGCAGCGCTGGATGCTGCAATTCCCTTGCTCCCTATCCCTGCCTCCGTAAGACCGAGATGAAGAGGCTGGTCAGTCCTTGAAGAAAGCAGACGGTATGCATGCACCATCTCCGGCACCTCCGATATCTTTGTGCTGACTATTATCTTGTTTGGTTCAAGACCGTACTCTATGGCCTTGTCTACCGACTGTACTGCACTCTCTACCACTGCCTCTATCAGCACCTCCTTCGATGGCTTCGGATTATCTAATTTGGAGTTCCTGTCCATCATCACTGCAAGGACATTCTGATCTAGGGAGCCCCAGTTAACACCTATTCTCACTGGCTTATCGTATTCCTTCGCGATGTCTATGAACCTCTTGAAGTTAGGGTCGTGCTTCTCGCCGAACCCGACATTCCCAGGGTTTATCCTGAGTTTATCAAGAGCATCCGTACAGCTCGGCACATCCGACAGGAGCTGATGCCCATTGTAATGGAAGTCACCTATGAATGGTATATCATACCCTGTATCATCTATTCTCCTCCTTATCTCGGCGACTGCGCGCGCCATCTCGAGATGCTGCACAGTGAACCTTACCATCTCAGATCCTGCATTGTACAGTTGGAGTATCTGCTCTACAGTTTTGTCTATGTCTGCGGTGTCGGTATTGGTCATGCTCTGCACTATCACAGGATAATCCGACCCGACATATATGTTCCTGACCCTCACCTGGTGGGTCTTCTTTCTCTCATATCTGTGTTTCTCGACCTTGGGTATTCCTATTATCATAGTACCGCCTTCCCTCGTAGACCAGCCCTTCCACAATCAACAGGATTCAAGATGCGCACCGGATGGTGCTGGTGCGGCAATCCATTAATATGGTTGTACAGTAACACGCCCATCTTATACCAGTAACATTGCACACTGGATTTTATATATGTTTGCGGCGCATACGTTGAGTGAGGAAGGTTCTGTTGTGGTCAACACGGGCGCGGCGAGTGGCTGCACTAGACGTTAGAAGGTTACGCGGATGACAATAGACCTCATGGAGGCGTTAGGAGGTGCTGTGGAATGGCAGAAACCCCGAGAACTATCGCTATTATGCTTGCCAGCAGCAAGAATATCCAGAACAGCACCAGGATTGTATTCCATCCCATCCATACTCTTCTTTGCAAGCCTGGAAGCCTATCTACTACCAAGGACGCTGGATATGAGAATATCCCTGCAAGGCCGTATAGTATGTAAAGGCCGAGCATGACAAGCGGCGCACTTGTCAACTTAAGTATGTAAGCGTGAGCCCCGTAGAATATGCTGGTGATTCCTATGATGAGCCCGAAGAACCCAATATACTCGAGTTTCGTCTTGTACCTTATCGCAGCGGCGAACGCTATCAGTATAAGACCGAACGATACGAACGGATCGTAGAACAGTATGTTGTAGCTTCCTGGAAGAGGCCACACCATCTGACCCCATAATCCGCTTATTAGTATGTAAGCGCCTACGATGAACAGAGGCACAGAAGCAGAGGCGAGATGCGACGCGAAGTCCTTCTTGTGCTTTCTGTACGTGAGATACATCGAGGATACTGTATAGAGGAGTATGAATCCTGCGAATCCCAGAGTAAATAGTGAATACCCGAGGTTGTCTACGAACACCATCACATCTCCATTACCATAGCTTACTTTATCTTTAAATAACTTCTGTAATACGTCTTGGCTGCAAAACTCCTAGAGCCGGCAATAGAGGCATGTGAATGCCGAGACCTTCTTATACATCTGATGCGCCGCTTGCGTGTTGGTGTGGAAATCTCCGAATTCACCGTATAGTTTCTCGTGACCCGGTACCTTTGAGTGATCGCTTGTGCTGCCTGTGTCTATTACGATGCGGCCATAGTCATACGTGTTGCCGTCTGCGATTACACTGCGGTCCGCGAGGTCCACGGACTGAGTGAGGTTGGTGTATGTTACCACTCCAGAAGGATATGAGAAAGCGTTGCTTACATTCGGTAGAATGAGCAGTGCTAGGAAGACCGCAAGAGGTATCATTAGCTTTAATGAATATCTCATTTTCTCATCCTCGTAAAATTAAACCGATAATAGAAACCATCAGGAACTTCGATTGTGATCTGCGGTGCATTGTATGCGATCCGCACCATCGCGCTAGAGTTAAGAACGTTGGTATTGCAGGCATCGGGCTTGCTAACTCTTTGAGAGGAATTCTAGGAGCGCTACGGCATTATTATGCCTCTTGTCCTTTGCTGCATACAGCAATGTGACGTCCTGCTTCTTTGCGGCCTCTCTTATTATATTCACTGCAGATGCATTGCCTTTGAGCTCAGACGTGTACCTTCCTTTGAACCCGACCCATTTATCCGGGTCGTGGGAGAACCACTGCCTGAGTTCCTTTGATGGCGCGATATCCTTCAGCCAGATGTCTATGTTTGCATGCTTCTTGCTTATGCCCCTTGGCCACAGTCTGTCTACAAAGATTCTTAGGCCGTCTCCATCTGATGGAGCATCGTATACTCTCTTTGCTGTGATGGCCATCCCTACACCTCTAATCAGGTAAATATTAAAACCACAGACAAATTATTATATGTTTATCTGCAATGAATTTGATGTGATCGTATGCCGGAATCGTGCGAGATGTGCGGCGAGGATGCGGAATTCATGTGCAATGAATGCGGGAACTACTTCTGCGAAAATTGTGCCATGAATTGCAACAGCAGATTCTTCTGCCCAAACTGCAGCCCTAGGCTAGTCAGGAGTAAATAGAGGCCAATTCAACTCATCCTGGATATAGACATGTTGCCGTTGCCAATATTCAGGATATTTATAGTAGTTGGACTCCGTATGTCAATCATGCCCGTGGTGCCGCTTATCAGCAGGCGGTAGTTGTAGAGTGTGGTGTTTGCCGTGTTGTTGGTGGTCGTGGTCATGCCGACCGCGAACACATATGTGCCGTCCTTCAGGTTTACCGTTGTATCGTTTGTAGATATTACAGTCTGGCCGGCCAGCCCTAGAAGGTACATGCTGTTATTGCGTATAAATATAGTTATCTTGTTGCCACCCGACCCTATAGAAGATGTGCCTAATCCGAGGGCGCTCGATATTGCGCTGGATATGCTGTTCCATATTCCCCCTATGGATATGAACGCTACGGTAGATATCGCGAATAATGCCACTGCCAGGTGCAGCATCATGATTACTCCTTTCATGGTTCTCAACTTAATTCAGATAGGATGCCAAGCTTAATATCCTTTTGTTTTGCCCCTTTATCTTTTTTCTATAGGCACATAGTGGCGCAGCCGGCTCCCTGTGTAATAAGAGATAGGGCGTATGAGACGATTATGCTTCCAGTATTCTATCACATGTGCGCACCACCCCGGAGACCTGCTTACTGCGAATATCGGGGTGAACAGACCCGGCGGTATTCCCATGTGCCGATATACCGGCCCTGAGAAGAAGTCTAGGTTGGACCATATACCCTTGCTACCGACCCTTTTCTCCATCTCCTCCTCTACCTTAAAGGCCGTCTGTGCCAGTGTTTTTACCTCGTCCGTAGAATTAGGAAGCACAGACTCCAGTTTTGCTTTTATTATCAGAGCCCTAGGGTCGTGCGCCTTGTAGATCCTATGGCCGAATCCCATTATTTTAGAATGGGCAGAGAGCTCGCCATCTATATATGCCAGTATGTCCTTTCCTTCCAGACCGTACAGCATTTGTAGGGCCCTCTCATCCGCACCACCATGAAGGGGCCCTTTCAGGGTATTTATGCCGGAGACCACAGCGGAGTAGATGTCAGAGAGTGTGGATGCAGTTACTATAGAGGAGAATGTCGAGGCGTTGGATCCGTGCTCCGCATGTAGTACGAACATCAGGTCCATAAGATTGACTCTATCAGTGGTCGGACGTTGCGCATCCAACATATACAGGAAGTTCTCCACATGCCCCATAGACTGGTCCGGCTCTGTGTAGTTTTTGCCGTTAGACATGCCGCCTATTGTGGCGGCTATGCTGGCTATCTTAGATATTATGTTCACCGATCTCTCTATATTCGATTCTGCGTCGGAATCTGAGTTTTTGTCGCGTGCCCCGACCATGTCCATCGCTGTAGAGAGTATGTGCATCGGATGTGTCTTGCCCGATAGCCCTTTTATTAGGTTGACTAGATCATCGTCGAGCGGTCTCCTCTCTGATAGGGTTTTGCAGAAGTCTGAAAGCTCTTTGGAACTTGGGAGTTCACCATGCAGCAGGAGATAACATACCTCTTCGAAGGAGGATGCGTCTGCAATCTCTTCTATAGGATACCCAGAATAATAAAGATGGCCGCTGCTCTCTACTTTACATATCTTTGACTCTGAGAAGTATATACCTTTGAGTCCGATATCTATCTTTGGCTGCGCATCCTCCACTGAATCACAGCATCCATACTCACCTAGTAATAAAATCCTTTTGGGTGATTGTTTTGTATCTATATATCAGCTTGCCCTCAATACGTTTTTATTCTGTTGTCTGTAATTATTATTGGTGTTCTATTGGCAAAAGGCTCTAGTTTCGGCGTTTTGGACTCTTTTTGGCTTTCGAGCGGAAAGAGTATATCATACTATTCTCTTCCGATGCTCGGCAGTAAGGTCTCGGCAGATATCGGCAGACTGCCATTCTCGATAAGGGTAGTGCTTGAGTCTCTGCTCAGGAATGCTGACGGAGTTACAATAACAGATAAGGATATAACCGCCCTGGCAAGGTGGAATGCGAAAAGCCCAGAGAGTAGAGATATACCATTCAAGGTGTCACGCATACTCATGCAAGACTTTACAGGGGTACCGGCAGTCGTCGACCTCACTGCTATGAGGGACTTTATTGTGGAGCATGGGAAGGAGGCTGATGCCATACGGCCGAAGATACCTGTTGACCTTATAATAGACCACTCTGTACAGATAGACGCGTTCAACGTTGTGAATGCGACAGAGGTAAATCAAGAGAGAGAGATGGAACGCAATAAGGAGAGGTATCGCCTTCTCAAATGGGCCAAGCAGGCATTTGATGGATTTGAGGTTTATCCGCCATCTGCAGGCATCTGCCACCAGGTGAATCTCGAGTACCTTGGAAAATGCGTTGCTGTGAAACGTGATGGCGATGATCGTATCGCATTCCCTGACACACTAGTAGGGACAGATTCACATACCACTATGATAAATGGGCTAGGTGTAGTCGGTTTTGGAGTAGGGGGAATAGAGGCCGAGGCGGCCATGCTCGGACAGCCGGTCTCATTCTCAACACCAAGAGTTACAGGAGTTAGATTGATGGGAATGCTCAAAGACGGGGTGACAGCCACTGACTTCGCCCTGACTCTGACAAGATTGCTGAGAGAGAAAGGAGTCGTAGGCGAGTTCGTAGAGTTCTTTGGTGACGGTGTGGGGCACCTATCACTTCCTGATAGGGCTACGCTTTCTAACATGTGTCCAGAATACGGTGCCACTATAGCGATATTCCCGCCGGACGAGGAGACCCTTGATTATATGAGAATGACCGGGCGTACGGACGAGCAGATAGAGCTGGTAAGAAAGTATTACACAGCACAGGACATGTTCGATATAGATTATGAGAATGTGGAGTACAGCGGCATTCTGGATGTAGACCTTGGCAGCATAGTGCCAAGCGTATCGGGTCCGGACCAGCCTAAGGAGCAGGTCCCTCTTCAAAATATAAGGGAGAATTTCGACAGTGTGTTCCTCAACAAGGATGACGGCATTGAGAGGCTTAGTGCGAAGGATTACACAAGATGGTCAGGAGAGAGTGAGGCACCGGAAAACGGGCCGGTGAAGGATGCTCCGATACATGAGAGAGTGAAGAGCGTCCGGCTCGAGTATGATAATGGTTACAAGGTCTTGCTGTCGGACGGCGACGTTGTCATATCCTCTATAACTAGCTGCACCAACACAAGCAATCCATCAGTAATGATAGCTGCAGGGCTGTTGGCCAAGAAGGCTGTGGAGAAAGGCCTTAAAGTCGATACGGGAAAGGTGAAGACGAGTCTTGCCCCAGGATCGAGGGTCGTCACTACATATTTAGAGAGGGCAGGCCTTCTTAGGTATCTTGATGAGTTGGGGTATGGGCTGGTTGGATATGGATGCACTACATGCATAGGAAATTCAGGACCGCTAATAGAGAAGCAGAGCGAGGCAATCAACGAAAACGACATATCTGTAGCGGCAGTACTGTCAGGCAACAGGAATTATGAGGCAAGGATACACAGAGATGTGCGTGCCAACTATCTGATGTCTCCGCCGCTTCTGATTGCATTCGGCATTGCCGGGACAGTGAGAATAGATATGACGGCAGAGCCATTGGGCAAAGATAGAGATGGAGAGGATGTATACCTAAAGGACATATGGCCCTCGCAGAAGGAGATAAACGAGGTTGTTAAGAGCACCATAAACAAGGAGATGTTCGACAAAGTGTATGGCAGCAATATATACAACGTCAATGAGTATTGGAATGATCTCGACTCTCCTTCCGGGAAGAGGTACGTGTGGGACGATGGCAGCACCTACATAAGAAGACCGCCATTCTTCGAGGGCATGGAATCCGAAAGGCAGAGAGAGATAGAACAGGTGAAGAACGCCGCGGTGCTGGGTGTATTCGGAGATTCACTGTCAACAGATCACATATCGCCTGCAGGCGCGATAGGCAAGGACAGCCCTGCGGGAATATACCTGATAGAGCATGGCGTGGCACCGAAAGACTTCAATACATATGGCTCGAGAAGAGGCAACCATGAGGTGATGATGCGGGGCACGTTCGCCAACAACAGGATACATAACCTTATGCTGGGCGGGGCCGTCGGAGGGCAGACGAGGCATTTCCCGGACGGGAAGCAGATGCCGATATTTGACGCTGCGATGCTTTACAAAAAAGAGAAGAGAGAGCTTGTTATATTTGGCGGAAAGGAGTATGGGTCTGGAAGCTCTAGGGACTGGGCTGCAAAGGGTCCCTCATTGTTAGGGGTGAGAGCAGTCATAGCCAGGAGCTTCGAAAGAATACATAGGAGCAATCTTATCGGGATGGGTGTTGCGCCGCTCCAGTTCTCAGAGAGTGAGGACGCAGAATCCTTGGGCATCGACTTCTCAAAGCCCATAGATATTGGATTGAGTGGAACGATGAGCCCAAAGGATACTATAGTCATGTCGTATTTCGGAAGAGACGGCACAAAGAGAGAGGCAGGGCTCACTCTAAGGATAGATACCCCGATAGAGTTAGAGTATTACAGATCATCTGGAATACTCAACTACGTGCTGAAGAATATGCTAGTCGGATAGGGGGCTGCTGGTTGTACCCTAAACTTGAGAAAGTATATAATTTGTTGGAAGGATGATGTAGTAGTATGAGAGCAAGGAGTCATGGCAGGCAGAGTGCCGATGCAGAATGGTTCGACATAGACATAAGAGTATCTCAGCGCGGGCCTATGACGGATTGTGATACAGAGAAATCGTCGTCATGCAGTAGAAGGTGCTCAAGAAAATGCAGCGACAGCTGCAGCTGTGACTGCAAACCCAACTCCTGATTGTCATGACAGCATGAACATTCTGTCCCAGTCAGGTTCTGTCTTTGAGGTTGCTGCCAAGATTGTCATAAGAATTCCGGCGCTGCCGTCCAGTATACCGGGCTTGGCGATGTGTGTGCCGTTGTTCACATCCTTGTAGCCGAACCTTGATGAGCTGTCGAATCCGCTCAGGATTTTCTGGAGAAGGGTTGTGCACTCCCTTTTATATCGGCTGGATCCGGTGTCGTTGTACGTTCTTGAGAATATCTGGAGAAGCCCGCAGTAGCCGTGGCAGAATGTCTGAGATTCAAGTTTGCTTATCCGGACTGGTTTTTTTATGCTTGACGTCAGTGCGGATTCCGCTGTGCTTATATACGCCTTGTCGTTTGTGGCATTTCCTGCTGCACGCAAAGCCGCAGATATTCCAGGGGTGCCATAGCACCATGCGGTCCGTGATGGGTCTATCTCTTCTGGATGATTGCTAATTCTATACGACCAGTTTATCCCATAACTGTCTTTGACCATGTTCTCTGTGAACCACCCCGCAAGCCTCTCTATTGCGCCAGTAATCCTATCGTCTCTGACTGCTCCCTTCAGCATCGAATTTGAGAGCAGAGAGAGCACACCTGCCATACCGTGCGCCATTCCAGTGTCTACCGCGTCATAATTCCTTGCGGTACTGCCGTGCTCCTTTGGCTTATTGTAGTAGAATGCCGGGCCATGCTCTCCGGCAATCCTATCTGAGAGCGCCAGAAGTATCTTTATAAGCCCATGCGAATTTCCGGATTGGAGAAGGTATGCCCCTACGCCTGTTGCTCCTGATACAAGATCGAACTCGCGGTTGAGTATGTACCTTTTCTTCAGGGTTCTCATAACTGAGGGAATGCTTGCGGAGATATGGTCGTCTAGCTTCCCTACAAGGTTCACATACCTTTCTCCGCTTCTTGAGAGATACCTCGCAGTGAAAGCCATCCCTGCAAGACCAGAAAACAGAGATGTATTGTGACTGTTGTGCTGCAGCCTTTCTGCATAGTATTTCATGTACGAATGGGCGACAGAGTCCCACCCGTTGTCCTGGTATACCCTATCTATGTATCCTGCCGCCAGGGCTAGACCGAAGCCTCCTGTAGCCAGGCTAGGGTCGAGATGCTTATTAACCGTTGCCCTGTCTCCATCATCCTCAATACCTCTTCGGAACAGCTTTCTTGACAGGCCTTCAACGATATCGTATGTTTTGCCTGTAGGTTTTACCGGAGGGCTCCATGCATTCTCTGACATGCGATCAGTCTGGTTCAGCATTATTATTTATAGTTAGCTTTATTAGTTTTGGGTAGGATAGCATATCAGGCAGATGGTTGGGAGTTCGATGAGGAACAATTACGATCTTATTGTAGTGGGAGGCGGAATAACAGGTTCTGCCCTTCTGTATGCAATGGCAGAATACACCAATATATCGAGCATTCTGCTTCTTGAGAAGTACGAAGACCTTGCGCTTCTGAACTCCAGCCCATCGAGCAACAGCCAGACCCTCCATTTCGGCGACGTTGAGACCAATTACTCCTTGAAGAAAGCCAAAGAGACAAGGTACGAGGCCGAGAAGGTGCTCAGGTATTGCAATATGCTTGGGAGAAGGAAGAGAGAGCTGACAATCAGGAGGTGCCAGAAGATGGTGCTGGGGGTAGGCGACGATGAGACTGACGCGCTCGAGAAAACAGTTGACTCTGGGATAGGCAGGCTCTTCCCTGGGCTATCAGAGGCTAACTGGAGCAGGCTTTCCAAAATAGAGCCAAACCTTGTAAGGGGCAGGGACAAGGAGGAGAGTATATTGGCGTTGGTCTCTGACGTCGGTTATATGGTCAACTTCGGGGAGCTGGCGCACTCTTTTGTCGGTAGCGCACTAAAGAACAAGAATGTGCACATAGACATACTGTTCAATACTCCGGTGCGCTCCGCAGTGATGAGGAGAGGATTATATAATGTGTCTACTAGAAAAGGTGCCTTCACATCCAGATTCATCGTATTCGCTACAGGGAGCCACAGCCTTCTGTTCGCCAAATCCTTAGGGTGCGATGAAAACCTGTCAATAATAGCAGTAGGCGGCAACTACTATGTCTCTAAGAGGATGCTTAACGGCAAGGTGTACCGTGTGCAGAAAGGAGGAATACCATTCGCTGCCGTGCATGCTGATCCGGACATAACAAACCCGAGGATAACGAGGTACGGCCCTACAGTGACACTTCCGATGGGCCTTGAGACAAGAAGAGGCACATTCATCGACTACCTTAGGTCGTTCGATTATGACATAAAAACGCTCGATACGCTGTTCGATGTGCTCATGAACAAGGATATAAGAAATATACTGATGACCAACGGAACATATGGGTTGCCGCTGATAGGAAAGAGGTTGTTCTTTGAGAACGAGGTGCGCAAGATAATACCTTCAATAAGATACTCAGACCTGAAGTTCGGCACAGGAATGGGAGGGATACGCCCGCAGATAGTTGATGAGAACATAAGATTTTTCGTATTGGGGGCGTCTAAGGCGAAGGGGAGGAATGCGATATTCAATATAACACCATCACCCGGCGCATCGTCGGCGCTTGCAAGTGGGCTAGAAGACATGCAATTCATAGCTAGGGAGCTTGATCTTAAGGTTGATTTAGGCAGGTGTGAAGCCGAGCTCGGCAAGCTCAACGGGGTGAGATGATGGACTACTCGCTGGTGTGTTTGGGATGTGGCAAAAGGTATAGCAGCTCGTACCCAAAACAGATATGTGGGGAATGCAGTGGTATCTTAGAGGTCGAGTATAAGCACAAACCAAGAGTAGGTAGTATAAGGAGCTTCTGGGACATGGAGAGAGCTCTGCCCTCTTCGAAATACAGGCGCTTCTCTCTTGGATGCACAAAGGCCGTGAGGGCAAACACAGGCAACCTGTACCTCAAGTTAGAGTTTGAGAATCCAACGCACTCCTTTAAGGATAGGGGATCTGCTGTGGAGATGTCAAAAGCTGCAGAGTATGGATATGATGAGGTCGTGTGCGCATCCACAGGGAACATGGCCTATTCGGTCGCGTATTATGCAAAGCTTTACGGTATGGTGTCGCATATATTCATAAGCAGGAACGCAAATCGGGACAAAATCAGGGATATAAGGGAGACGCATGACGCGAGGATAACGAGAGTGGATGGGGATTTCACCTCGGCACAGGCGCGTGCGATAACATACTCGAAAAAATGGGGTGCGTTCCTGGCAGGAGACTACTGCTACAGGAAGGAGGGGCAGAAGACAATCACATATGAGATAATGTCGCAGGTCAAAAGACCCACGCACATCATAGTACCTATAGGAAATGCGACGCTTTTCAGCGGAATGTTCAAGGGATTTAAGGAGATGATATCGGCAGGGAAGATTAAGCAGATGCCAAAGATGATAGGCGTGCAGGCGAGTGGCTGCAATCCTATTGTAAGCTCCATAGACAGAGATGCAAAGATAAGATATGTAAAACCGAATACCGCTGCGGATGCGATAGCGGTAGGCATGCCTACATTCGGAATGCAGGCGATAGATGCCATAAGACTGAGCAGAGGTATGGCCGTCTCTGTTACAGACAGGGAGATGAGAGAGGAGCAGAAGTCATTCTACGAAGAATACGGGCTTATCATAGAATTAGGAGGGATAGCCAGCCTGGCAGCGTACAGAAGGATGCGTTTCAGTAAAAAAGACAGAGTAATAGCTGTGCTGACAGGCTCAAACGTCTGATTAACTGTAACTGGATGATGCCTCCAGGCATCTTGGGCAGACACAGTCGGTAGCCCGCAGACGCAGAGCACGGAGAGATCCCTTATCTGTCCTGAACTTAGTGCACCAGCACAGTCCCCTAATCGATATAGGACCGCCGCAGTCGAATTTCGAGCTGCATATCTCACACCTCTTCTCCACCGGCATGGTCGCACCAGCTAATAATCGATGCTAAAGGATATAAAGATTAATGGACGCTGCACGGATGCAGATACAGGAAACCATATACCAGATAAGTCAGTGCGCTTATTTGGCTTTGCTGCGCTTCCTCCTGTGTAATAGTACAATCACTGCCACTACTGTTATAACAGTCACAATAGCTACAACTATCTCATAAGGAAGCGGATTGAACACAGCAGGTATAGCTATTACTGTGATTATCTTTGCCAGTCCTGCTGCCACTACTGCCCCGCCGGGATTAGTAGTGTTGGTAACCTCTACAAACTGGGCGACCCCACCCACGAATCGTTTGGCTGGACGTTCTTTCTAGAAAGAGATACTGTTATGTTGACGTTCATATCCTGCTTTGGGGGAATCGTTGCCTCAATTGGAGATATGGTAACATTAGGCACAACTCCACTGTTTGATGGGGTGAATGTTGGGGCGATTGACTGGAATGTTATCGGCGTGCTACCTGTGTTGAGCAGGGTTACTGTTGTAGTGTTATGACCCCCTATGCTGACCTTGACATGGGGCTGGCCTGCTACCTCGCCGAGCTGTGCGCCTGCCATGCTCACCAATATCAGACTAAGAAGTATACCTGATATGTATGCATGTCTGGACAACATTGTATGCACTTCAGCAGCTGTTTTCTATAGTTATTGTCTGAGAGTATATCCCTGCAGCTGTTCCGGCCGGTACACCAAGACCGAAGTATATGTCATTCGTGCCGGTCGTACCGATTATTACTGATGTGATTACAAGGGCGTTTGTAAGCTGATTTCCTGTGTAGGTCGCATCCGTCGAGGCGTCCCATAGTGTATTTGAGACCCCGAAGCTTCCGGGGGTGCCCGACCAGTCAGTTCCCTTGACCAAGATATTGGCCACTATATCTCCACCATTGGAGTCACCAACAACATTATTGGTAGGGACGTTCGCCTGTGGTGCTATAGAGCCAAAATCTAACGTAGTTGGAGACAGGGTTATTGCACACGAGGCTGGAACGTTAACGGAAGCCGTAACCGCGCCATTGGATGTATAAGCGTATACAAGATTTCCCGAGAATGAGAGCGCAAATAACGCTATAACTGCGGCCACTGAGGATATGGCTACTAACCCTTTATAGTATTTGGGCTCTTTTGAGTGTACTATGGTGTCACCTTTTAGATTTCTATAATTAAGTACATATAAAGGTATATAAACATTCTTACATTAGCGGCAGTATCAGCTGCGGGCTGTCGTCAGCAGCTGTTTTCTATAGTTATTGTCTGCGAGTATATCCCTGCAACTGTTCCGGACGGTACACCAAGACCGAAGTATAATATGGAGTTGGAGCTTGTGGGTATGGTAATCCCTGTTAACGTCTGTGTGGAAGTGAGGGCATTGCCAGTATAGGATGATTGGGATGCTGAATCCCATAGTGTATTTGAGACCCCAAAGCTTCCGGGGGTGCCCGACCATCCTGTCCCTCCGACAAGCACGTCTGCTGTTGTTGCTCCTGTGTTTCTGTCAGTCACAGCCTTGTTAGTAGGGACGTTGGCGCCTGGGTTGATGTTGCCAAAGTTTATCGAGTTGGTGTTAAGAGATACTGTACATGTCGAGGTTGATGTGTAAGTGGCAGTTATAGTACCTGTATCCTTTATCGTGACTATGGCGTTTTGGGAGGATAGGGAGTTTATGGCTATTGAGTTAGTAGAGGAAGACCAGCTGGTGAACGTATATCCTGATGGATTTATGGCATTCAGCGTTGTTGTCCCTAGTGCCTGTGCCGTATTGCCATTCGCATACTGCGTGCCTCCCAGAACTATATGGCCGGTAGTCGGATTGTCATCCAGGATAACATTCACTGCTGGGAACACATATGCGGCTATGGCTATCACTGTTGTGGTCGCCGCGCCTGACACAGCCACACTGTCCGTGGACCCGACGGAATTGCATGTGTATATTGCGGACGCCGCGGTGCTTGCAGTATGTACGTATTGCTGCTGCGTGCACGATCCCAACCCGGTAATGGTAAGTGGAGTTGTGAATGTATGGTTCGCTGCGACCCCTATTATAACAAAACTGTTGCTCGCTGTGGCAGTGAACGACAGCGTAGCAGTTGCGCCTGTTCCGTGAGTGACGTGGCGAATCGAGCTGGCGTATACCACATTGGCAGAGATTCCTGCGATGCTCATGTTTAGAAATGAGCTGCCTCCCGTTGTTATTTGACCATTGTGGCCGCCGCCGCCGACTATGTACCCCACCATGGCTTCCCCATACTGGGACTTACCGTGGGAGCTCGATGATACGGTAATGTTGGTGTCATTCGTCCAATTCGCTGTGGCCTTACTGGTGCTACCGGATTTTCCGGTATCTGTATATCCGCCGACATAGATGTATAACGTCGGAGTGTTAGGAGTAAGTGACAGGGTGCAGGGAGAGGCAGTACATGTGATTCCATTAGTAGAGTACCCTACTGCATATATCGACAGAGAGTTGGAGACTCCGGAGTAGAAATATGATGTGGTATTGCTTCCGGTGAACATTGTTTGTATAGGAATCCATGCTCCTGATTCGTTTTTATAGAGCTGGACATTGCCGCTACTGAGCCTCTTGGACAGCACCCATGATTTATTCACTGAGAAATTGTATGTGACGTTTGACACATATGAGTCTATGTCTGCCGTGCTCTCATTAAGTACTATCTCATAGGCGAATTTTGGTGATGGGGGTGCAGTTATGTTCATAGTAATGTTAAATGCTAGAACAGGCTGTCTGAAGTTCACAGATATGTTCTTGAGCTTGTCATTGTTGAAAGACACCTCGGCTTTGCTGTTCGTAGGTTGAACTGTGCCCTCATAGGTATTCTGACCTATCCTTCGGATTGTTGTGTATTGGATAGTTGTAGAAGAGTTAGTGGTGGAAGAGGTGGAGGATGTTGAGGTGGAAGATGTAGATGAGGTGGAAGAGGTAGATGTGGAAGAGGTGGAAGGGGTAGAGGATGTAGAGGAAGTGGAAGAGATAGATGTGGAAGAGGTAGATGTAGAGGAGGTGGAGGATGTTGAGGTGGAGGAGATGGAAGAGGTGGAGGAGATGGAAGAGGTGGGGGATGTAGATGAAGTGGAAGAGGTAGATGTAGAGGAGGTGGAGGATGTTGAGGTGGGGGATGTAGAGGAAGTGGAAGAGGTAGATGTGGAGGAGATGGAAGAGGTAGGGGATGTAGAGGAAGTGGAAGAGGTAGATGTGGAGGAGGTGGAGGATGTTGAGGTGGAGGAGATGGAGGAGGTAGGGGATGTAGAGGAAGTGGAAGAGGTAGATGTGGAGGAGGTAGAAGCAGTAGTGCTGGGCGAGGTCGAAGTATTTGAGGAGTTGGAAGCAGCTGCTATGGGTATCAGAAGGCACGCGACGATTGCTATCAGCCCAAGCATCACCAGAACATTATCAGAATGTCTCCACATTTACTCATCTTTTACATTTGGACTCGCTTGTTGTACGGTAAGACAGTTAGATCTTATTGCACCAACAATAAAAACATTTCTGCATGCTACTGGTTTGGATGTTTCATGCTGCGCGCCGTCTTTTGAACAGCCTTGAGAAGAATGCGATTATGGGGTTTTTGCCCCTCCTGTAATATTCCGGCTCGCTGGACGATTCGGTTCCTATTGTGTACTCAGTCGATATCTTCTTGAGTGTTGAGGAGAACCTGTTCTTGGAGTCTAGAAGCACAGCTGGAATCTGCTCCTCTATGCTTATCGGGACCAACTCGAACTCTGGAAGTATCCCTATTATCCTACGGTCGTACATGTGGGCGATTTCCCTAGGGTGTATCTCATACTTCCTGTCCCTTACCCTATTCACCACGAGGTCGTGCTTTATCTTCATCGAATCGAATTGCTTAGACAGGCGTATTATGCTGCTGCAGCTCGGCATGTCTGGTGTTGTTACGAGAAGCGCTTTATCAACACCAGAGATCGGATCCCCATATCCAGGTTCTGTGTCAACCACTATGAACTTGTAATCGGTGTTTCTCAATGCACTGTATGCCCTCTTTTGCTGCTCCCTTGTTATCAAGAATGGCTTTGAGTTTATTGTGCCTGGCAGGACGTGCAGGCCGGACGGCGCGTGTACCACACATGCGTTCCTGAGCTGTATCTTGCCGAGGATGTAATTCTTGTACCCTATATTGACATTCTCCAGTCCGAGATGGAATCCTACCGAAGGGTTTGCAGAATCCGAGTCTACCAGAAGTGTGTCGTACCCAGCCATCTGCAGTGATACTGCTAGGTTAACTGCGACTGTTGTCTTTCCGACACCACCCTTCTGTGAGGATACCCTTATTATAAATGGTGGTATTTGATTACCTTTTTATTTAGTCCTCTCTTTCTACCTGCCTTTTTATATACTCCAGCCTGCGCACTCTTGAAGGCGCATATCTGGATTTGTGCATGCGCCATCTGATTGCGGTAGAAGCTGCCGCAAGCACCAGAACGGCAGTTAATATGTATATAAGAAAGTTTTTAACTGTTTTCGGTATGGCGGCGAATATCCCATTCGGCAGTGGTACCGCGGACTGTGTGGGAAACACGACCAGCGGAAGTTGGTATGTGTCGTTCGTTCCGCGGCCCTTAACCTGCAATGTCAAGATATATGTCCCTGTATCTCCTCTTGCTGTGACATTAAATCCGGCATTTATCTGGCTGTTTGGTGATACATAAAACGTTTGTGATTGGTTGCTTATTATTATTGAATATGGAGCGGACAGGCTCAGAGTTATGTTTCCAGGGTTCTGGCCGGTGTATATTGCGCTGATATATACAGGGGAGGTGCCGTTGGGCTGTATTGATGGGAGGTGTATGTCAAATACCTTGACCGCACTCTTAGTCTGTGAAGGCACCACGAATTCGGTTGACGGGTTAATAAATATCGATGGATCGGTTACGTTCTTTATGCTGTAGTATACGTTAACAGAGCCGTTCGGCTGTAGCTGTGGGACTTTCCATTCCATCATAAGCAGATTGTTGCTTGTCGTGATGTTCGATATCGCACCCGACAGCTGTATGTCTGCGATTCTTCTTATCGCGGTTGTCGGTATATCTATGTAGGCGGTTGAGTTGTATATTGCTTTACTGAGGGGATTGGTTATCTCAAGCGTCCCGAAGACTGTGTTGTTGCTTATAGTTATGCTCCCTGTGGATATCTGCGGCAGCGACGTCTTGGTCTCTATGCTTATTATGTTGTACAGGGTCTCTTGTGCAGGAAGACTGCCGTGCTGAGATACCGTTACATTTATCGGAACGATGTATATTCCTGCCAGTGCGTTGCTGGATTTCGTGACATATATCTGTACGTTTAGCTGCTGATTAGGTGGCAAGTACGTGCTTTTGGACGAGATGACCAGCGAGCCGAAAGAGAGGTTATTTGGGGCGGATATGTTCACCCATACAGGGTACTGTCCTGTGTTCTGCATACTAAGATACGAGGGCATGTCGAGCAATCCCAATACTCCTGATAGTATTGGAATACTAATTAGAGATACCGAAGATATAGAAGTAGGAGGGGATGGTATGGTTGTTGGGCTAAGGCCGCCGCCACCTCCGCCTTGGCCTCCGGATGCGGGCTGTGCGATTACAGTATAAGACGTTTTTGATGTGCTGGAGGTGTTCATGTTCGAGCCATCATAATAGCCGAGATACTCAGATACCTTATATGCTCCGAGTACAGCTGTCGCATTGTTTATCTCAAATTCGAAAAGCTCCTGGGAATTCGGGGTGACGTTCGGGATTGTGCTGTTTATTATGATGGAATTTGATCCGGGTATTGTTATTGTGGTGTGTAACACTATATTGCTTGCTGTCAGATTCCCGTTGTTTAGTATGTCCTGGGATATTGTAAGCAATGAGCCCTGCGTAAGGGTTGATGTAACAGAAAGGTTCGATATCTTGAGGACTGCGGGCGCGAGCGTGGAGAACGAGAGTTGCGTTGAATTGGAGAAGTTGTTGTAGGTGAAACGGGCGTATGCGATGTATCTAGATGGACTGCTGGAGAATATAGTATTTGATATGGACAGCGTGTTGCTTGATGGAGGATAGTTAATCGCCTGCTGGGTCAGGTTCGACCCGTGGTTGTTTTGTATGTAGAATGATCCTGACATTGGCTGGATAGGGCAGCCAGACACTAGGGCGTTCACGGAATACGTAAAGTCGGGGTTTCTGATTATTGGGAGTATGTATAGCGTATTGCCACTTATGCTGACCTTGAAGGGGCACACAACATTGACTATTGCGGTTATATTGAAGTGTGGTGTAAGCTGCGCCATGGAAAACCGTACGGCTGTTGGCAGCAGCAGGATGACCAGGGCTACGGAGATTGCCAACCATTTTAATCCGTTCCGGCTTTCTATCATATTACCATAAAAGGAATTTGATTCAAAGCATTAATATATTTTTATGCTTGGGGAAATGAGGGGTGTCGAGTAGCAGAAAGTCGATTTTCGGTGCTGCTAGAGGTCACTTTCAGTTTTGATGCTTTTCGGGCTGCGCCCTGTTATTCGTTATACAGTAAGGTATATAACCTTTATTTACCCTTTATCCCTTACTATTATGGTGGGATTCATGTTCGAGATAAAAATAGATGATGCTAAGTATTGGAAGAACTGTGTGGACGCGATAGTGAAGCTGGTTGATGAAGGAACTTTCAATATAACCAAGGAAGGGATAACACTTAGGGCCATGGACCCGTCCGGTATAAGCATGATATCCTTCTCCATACCGAACAAGGCATTCTCGAAGTACGAGGTTGACAAACAGGCGAATGCCGGACTGAACCTCGAGAACCTTGATAGGATACTTGCGAGCGCTAGATCGGATGAACAGCTTCTCATGAAGGATTCCGACGGGAGGTTTTCTATGGAGTTCATAGGGAAGCACAGTAAGAGAAGGTATAAACTCCCTATGATAGACACGAAGAAGGACGTTGAGAAGGAACCAAAGGTAGACTTTGAATCTGAGATGGAGGTGCGTAGCGAGTCCATAAGAGAGATAATAAAAGATGCGGCACTCCTTTCGACATACATAGGGTTCAAGACCGACAAGAATTCCCTAGTGGTGTTCGCAAAGGGTGACGCCGGAGAGCTCGAGGAAGAGCACCTAAACTCGACAGATGCTGTAAGCAAACTCAGCATAAAGAAGCCGTCGTCCGTCACATTCAATCTTGGGTATCTTGACAGGATGGTCAGCGCCTGCCCGGCAGGCAATCAGATAAGCATGTCGCTTAAGACTGACGAGCCGGTGAGGGTAGACTATAAGATAGGAGATGCTAAAGTGACTTACTATCTGGCTCCGTATATGGAGAGTTGAGTATCGTCATGTGCCCCGATGAGTCGATGGGCGCGGCGTAGGGTCAATCTAGGCTCGGTTCATTAACGTCTATTAATTTTATCAAGGGCAGGTTTATGGACAAGGACACTAAGACGCGGTTGGGAAGCGACAGAAGTACAGAGCCTATGCTTAGGGGCGGGCAATCAGAAAACAGTGTGAGTGTGCCATCGTTAGTGATTGTTGGCCTCATGGCTAGCGGAAAAGGTACGTATGCCTCGGCTCTGAAGCACGCACTGGAATCTGAGTTTGGTGTTAGTGTCCACAGAACACCCTCGTCGTCTGTGGTCATAGCGGACATTGCTAGAGAATACTTCTTTGCAGAGGATGGGCCAGATGGCAAGCCAGACAGAACACTTATGCAGGAGATAGGAACGAAGATGTGTGAGATAAGACCAGGGGTGTTTGCGAATTACATTGTCCACTACATCAAGACTAACAAGCTCGTGCCATTCATTTCAGAGGGGTTGCGGAGCGCAGAGGATATAATGGAATTCAGGCAGGGATTCCCTTTTCCCAGACTTCTTGTTGTAAGGATTGAGGCAGAGGAGGCAAAGAGAATGGAGGTATATAAGGAGGTATACGGTAGGTACCCTACAAGAGAGCAGATAGACCATCCGAGTGAGAGGAGCGTGGCTGGCATATGTGCGGATATAACCTTAGAGAACAGTTATTCCCGCGGGGCGCTGGCCGTGCAGGTTGATAGCATAATTGCTGCTATAAGAGATAATAAGTTTTCAGACCTTCTCCGCAAGTGAGCAGTTCGTAAAATCGTCATCCAGTTATCCTTCTCGTCTTTTTGTATGCGTGCTCGAACTCTTTTGGAGTACCTGTATATATCTCTGGCGTCTCGATCCTTCCTTCTGACATCACATACCTGAAGAACAGGTAGTTGTATATCTGAGGGGACCAGCTCCCTGAGAGAACCTTCTTTATAGATACCAGTTTGTCCTGCAGCGCGGAGGCCGTGCGCATGTCCCCCCTCTTGAATGCGTCGTATATTCTTTCGGCGAGGTCTGAGAAGTTGGTGCTACCGCAGACGCCACCTGCCGCGCCCATGACAAGTGCCGGAAGGAGCGCGTCGCCCTGGCCCTGCAGCACGCGTATCTTGTTCTTTAGCTCCAAGGCATATTCCATAAACCTTCTGAAGTCGCCGCTGCTCTCCTTCATGCCTATTATTTTTCTGTGTTTGTCAGAGAGCTTGCTGACAGTTTCTGGGTTTATCCAGTTCCCTGTGAGGTTGGGTATATTGTAGATTATGAACTGCGAATCCACCCGGCTTATTATCTTGTCATAATACCTGAAGATAGATTCCTGTGAGAGTTTTATATAGTATGGAGTTACCAGTACGATAGCATCTGCACCGCTCCTTACTGCATGGTTGGCCATCTCCATTGTCTCGTTTATAGAATTCCTCCCAATCCCGGGCAGAAATAGAAGGCCTTGATTAGCCTCAGAGAAGGCGGATATCACATCCTTGTGGGTCTGCATATCAAGAAGCGGCGCGCCGCCCGTAGAGCCTGCCGGGAATATGCCCACTGCTCCGGACCTCTTGGAGAACTTGATGAGCTCTGACACGGCCGTATAGTCTACCTTCTCCTTTCTTATCGGGGTTATCACAGGCACGGTTATTCCGTCCAAGCCGTTCTTGCGCATATGTTAGGATGTGCCCGTACTAATTAATACCTTTTGTTTCTGCTCCAGCACCCTGTAAAAGCTATGGTGGTGTGGTTATCAAGCGCCACCCAACCTTTAGAAAGCAATAAATATTTTGTCAGGGCAAGGAATCTGATTTAGATGAAAATGCTTATATTCATACCTCCCTCGCATTTCAAGGACGACTCGCTGAAGATGGCAAAGCTGTTCTTCAGCAAGTGGGGCATTGATTACGACGTATCTAGCTATACCTCCCATGACTGCAGGGGCTCGCAGGGATTCGTTCAAACGCCTGACATAAACACAGCGTCGGCCTCCCACTCCAACTATGACGGGATAGTGCTTATAGGGGGCGATGGCATAGAGGGATACAAACTATATAACTTCAGGCCTATGCTTGACATGTTACTCAGATTTGACAGCAGCAAGAAGCACATCTGTGGGATAGGAAACTCTGTCAAGCTGATAGCCAGGTCTAACATAATAAAGGACAAGACCATTGTGGCGCCCAAAGACAAGGAATCGTGCGACCTTATAATACTGTTCCATGGCAAGCCCTCGGACAACAATTTCGAGATATCAGGCAACATAACCACCATATCTGATAGAGACTACGAATCGCTTGAGGAGGGTATGGATGCTTTCATCTCCCACATCGGGGTAAAATAGCTGGTCTTATGGGGGGCTCCAACAGCAAGCTGATAGAGAGAGTAGCAGGGCAGAGGATAGAGATTCTGTACAGGATGGCAATGGCGAGCGCAGAGGACAATCCCGGCCTTTCAAAGTCTTATGTCAGGACAATGCAGAAGATGTCTACGCATTACAGACACAGATTGCCTGCAGAAGTGAAGAATAGGATATGCAGGGCGTGCGGAAGCATTCTTGTCCCTGGAAGAAACTGCAGCATCAGGCTCTGCAGCTCTGGCGGGTTCATTGCTGTGAGATGTGATTGCGGAAAGGAGAAGCATATATTCTACAGAAGCAGAAAGATGTAACCACTCATAGGGGCGCCACAGGGGGTGTCTTTATGCACGACGTTATCTTCTTCTCCATATCCTCGTCTGCTTTGGCTCTGTGCTCGTTCTCTACGTGCCTCTTCATAATCTCTACAAGCTCCCTTTGGCCCTTCGCTTCTGCACGATAGCCGCATTCGTAACCTAGGTCCTTGCATTCAATGAAGAACATCTTCTGTTCCATTCAATCGCCTTCGTGGTCCTGTATCTTTGATATCAGGGCGTCTCTTATGCTGCGTGTATTGCTATTCTTTATTATCTGATTGCGGCCATACCTTGGAATCACGTGTATGTGTGTATGCATTATGCGCTGTCCTGCCGCTGCACCTACGTTGGTGCCTATAAATATGCCTTCTGCATCCATCATCCTCTTGAGCAGTATGCCAATTCTCTTCGCTGTGCGCATCATCGAATATATTATAGAGTCGGGTGTTTCCAGAAGATTCTTGTAGTGGTCTAACGGTATCACCAGGACATGCCCTGGAGAGGAGGGGTATTTGTCCATGATTACATAATGGTCCTCCATCTTCATTATTAGGTTCTCTGATTTGTCTGCTTCACAGAATACACAACCTTTCTCTTTCATACGTGTCATCTATCGGCGTCAATTTTTTGATGGGCCTGGAGAGATTTGAACTCTCGACCTACGGCTTATAAGACCGCCGCTCTGACCAGGCTGAGCTACAAGCCCATTCTAATAGATATGTTTGAAGGAAAACGATTATAACCTATCGTGCGTCAAGGTATGGTGTAGTTATTTTTGATATAGCTTGGTTTTGAGGCGACAGGCGACAGGCCTCCGGTGTAATTGTTGAGCTTGAATATGACCAGAGGGTTGGTGTAGTTTATGAGGTTTACTCCTGCGGTGCCGTTTGTTGCGGGGTATACCTCTGTGAACCCTGCGAGGTTGCCTAGGAAGAAGCCGTTGTAGAAGTTTGATGTGTAGAAGTCAGATGGTGCATCAGTAATCGTTCCGTTCGGCGCGTTCGGCAGGTATATCGCCATGAACTCCACATACTGCGTTCCCTGTATGTTGACAACGCCCTCGTTGTAGTACTGCTGTATGACGGCGTTGGACTTAGTCCCGTTGCTGTAGTATAAGGATAGTACACCATTTGCATTCGATACTGGATCTGTGCACATCGTCTGGTTGGAGAGAGAGTATCCGTTCACAAGATATGTAGTTATGTAGGGTGTGCTTGTGCTAAGGGCGCAGTAGTTTGATAGGCTTGACGACGTAGAGGCGTTCGATATTAGGGCTGAGATAGGAATTAGGGCGTACTGTGGGTCGTGCAATGTCTCGCAATTCGACGTTCCCAGCAAGTACGGGGCGGACTGGTTCTGCTGTTTTGCCTGTGATATCGCATACGCCTCTGACGTAGCGTTTATGTGTACGCATGCCAGGAAGTCGAGGGCGCCCCATTTCTGTATAAGCTGCTCGTCGAACAGTACGTATTCGGATTGGTTGCCGTTCATCACATTCGCGAGCGTAGATGAGCCATATCCATACCTCTGGCCTAAGACGAATGAGGCTGCTGTGGCATAGTCCTCTTTTGCTACTGAGTTATCCCCGCGGAGCACAGCATTGGTGTTCCCGAACCAGTTTATCCAATCGCCGTAGTCCCACCATGCGAGTATGCGCGGGGCGTACGGGCCAACATTGGTAGACATCCATGCAGCTGCTGTTATCCAGTACTGCTGCACTGTGTTGCAGTATATCGTCACGCCCTGGGCATTAGTGCGCGCGAGCGTGCTGCATGCCGCTGCCGGATTCGCCGAGTATACAGACGCTGCGGAGAACGACGCTACAAGTGTCTTCACCTCTCCTGACATCAAGGAATGGTTGACTAGCAGAGCTGATACTTCTATTATCAGGAACAGCATGAATATGGCCCACGCGTGCGACGGGTTCTCGACCTTGTGCATGAATATAAGGACAAGAATGTATATCATGGCGAGTATCGGTGATATGAAGAATATTCCTATCGAGAATACAAGCAAGATGAGTGAGCCTCTTGGTTTGTGCACCTGGCTCGGGCCGTTGCGGCTATGCAGACCGTTCCTTAAGAGGTATATGGATTCTCCGAGCGTTATCCCGAAGAGCATTACGTATGCCGCTGCGAAGTGCGGCAGGTATTTCACCTCGGACACTGCCGCGGCTATCAATGGCAGGGCTATAGCAAGATAAAGGACGCCCGTCTTGCTGTTCTGGAATATTATACTTGTGATTATGAGCAGGATCGAGATAGAGACTATGGCCCACACGAGAATAGGTATTCCGGCGATATTGGCGCCTATCAGGCCGAAACCACCTGCGAAGAAGTTATAGCCTATGCCTGTCGGGGCATATTCCTGCACTGTCATGAACAGAGCCGATGACGGCGTAGTGAACTTCGTGCTGAGCTCTAGGTACCCCTTTACCGACCCTCCGAGAGGCGTCGCCAGTATCAAGAGCACAAGGATCACCATTATGATGGATATCACAGCGTACCTGGAGAGCGGCTTTATGTACTGTTTAAGGCTCTTCTTCGCTGCCGCTATGATCGCCATCGGTACAATTCCAACTATCGATATTACGCTAAGCACGTAGGTTATGTTTGGGTTCTTCTCGAGTCTTGGTGACAACTTCTCTACCAAGTAGTGGAGCACTCCGACAAGAATGAGCGCAATCAGTGGGAACATTATAGTTATCGGAAGGTGGAGGATCGTTGGTATGCGTCCCGAAAGTGTAGCGCGGTATGGCATATACACTACTAGGAATAGCGAGATTATTATCAGCACTATAGCATTCATCTTGTAGAAGTCCTTGTGCAGGTCGTTCCTCACAAGGCTGATTATGCCTTGTGCGAGTATGTAGAACGCCAATATACCAGTATCTACAGTGAAGTAGTGCGCACCGAGGAATGTGGATGCGAACGCCACGCCTGCGAGTATGGCATACCTGTGGTTATTCATGTTCCTTATGGCAAGCATGTACGTCGCAAAGAAGAAGAACAGCGAGAATATGCCCCATGGCTCAAGCAGCTGCTCTCCTGCTATGAACGTATTGAATATTATCGGCATCATTGCTGCCAGCGAGGCTGCGATAATCGCTGTGTATTTGTCGTACTCGTGGTAGATCAGCACGAACACGATGAATACTAGCAGTGCACCTGTAATCGGCGGATAGACGCCCCCGACATAACTCATCAGTGACTGGTTGAATGTCGAGACGTTTGCCCCGAAGAACCCCGCAAGAGAGTACCAGTATGCCTCCAGATAAGGTATGAGCGGCTCAACCCTCATCACGGTGCCGGCTGGCACCACCGGCCATGCAGAGGTTGACAAATAGTACTGGTGGCCGAACGCTAGTATAGACTTTGCCGCAAGCATATCGAAGTACGGGTCGAATATAAAGAAGTGCGGCGCTATGACTATGCTGAGCATCATTGCAGAGAACGCCACTAGCATTATGAGAAGCAGCAGCGCCCATACCCAATTCTGCCTCAGGTTGAGAGAGAAGCGCGATCCGGCCTGCTGGGTGAAGTTAGGATCCCTCTCCAGCTTGCTCAGAAGGGATGATTCCTCCTGCTCGTGGTCTTTTGTTATTCTATCGAGCTCGCGCGCATGTGCAGCAGATATGCTACGCAGCTCGTCCTGGGTCAGATTGCCGGCTCTCGAGAGCTCCTCGTTCTGCCTCTGGCGTATCAACTCCTCCTGCTCTATGTGGGCATGTATTACAGATTTCGCTGATTCGTATTTGGACAGTCCTTCCCTTATAGAATTTATATCGTTTCTGTACTTTCTCTCCTCTGTGTTTATTGCCTTTATCTCATCCTTTGCCGCACTCTTCCGTGTTATAGAGCCGTCTCTGGAGAAGAGCACGCCCTGCTGCACACAGAGAATGAGGCCTATTATCGAGAGAACAACGGCATTGGCCTCAAACAGGCCGAGGGAGTATGCGAATATGTGCATCGAATTCGAGAGGTAGCCCTCTGCCCATGTCAGTGTGGCCGGGGCTATCAGCCCTAGTATGAAGCCAAAAATAGATATCTCGAAGAGGTTTAGATTTGTCTTCTTCCTCAGCAGTGCGAGGGCGAAGAGCTCTCCGGGTATAAACAGTGTGATGAAAGCCGTTATAGTAGTAAGTATTATATTCAGCATGTGTACCCCTAGGCGTTCGATATCTCCCTTGGTATCTCTATCTTCCCTATCTTTCTGTCAGGGAATACTGTCCCTGGAGGAACTATCCTCACCTTTACACCTATAGCTCCGTTCTTTGGATATGCTGTGGCACTGCCCTCCCTTACTAAGTTCACGACCTCTCCTACCTTAGGTATGTAACCAATGCTTTTTCTTATGGACCTCTTCCTAGCGCTCTTTGCTGCTATCTTCCCGCTTATTATTATCTCGGCCCCGAGAGCGCCTCTCTCGAATATGTTCTTTAGGGTCCTCTGCATTATCTTCCTGGGGTTTATCGACCTCTCTATCTTGTATGCTATATCCTTTGCCACTATGAACGGCTCGAGCATCCTGTTCTCTACCTCTACTACATTTATCTGCGGGTTGTCGATATTGAAGCGCTTGCTTATCTTTTCGGTGAGCTCGTTTATCGATTTGCCTGACCTGCCAATCGCCTTTCCGGGCTTTAGAACATATACTGTTATCCTTGTCAGGACTGGCGTTCTCTGTATGTCTACGCTTGAGAACCCTGCTTTCTCCAAAGAGCTCTCCATGAACTTAGATATGTTGAGCTTTACTATAGACCCCTCTATGAACTTCCTCTCTATGGTCATTGTTTCACCGGCCTTGTCCCAGTCTCTCTTATCTCTTTAGCGTCTTTCACCGCGCCCGCCACGTCTGCTGCTTTTTCCTTCTTTGCCTCTTCCATACTCTGATCATCTGCAGTCTTCGGCTTTACGCTCCCTTTCTGAAGGGGATGCCTCTTTGCCTTTGCCTTCTTCTTGGTGTGCTCTCCCTCTGACTGCATCATTGTGCGGCCCTGTGCCCTCTTCCTATTGCGCTCTATCATCTTTATAGAGCTTTTGCTGAGGCCGAGCTCTTTGTATTCTGCGCTGACGCCGATCTCCACCTTTGCCCATTCCAGGTTGCTGTGGGCCTGTGAGTTGAATCCATACATTCCGAAGGCTGTGCCCTGTTGCCTTCCCTTCGGCGGTCTCCTGGGGTAGATGGACATCTTGTTGGCAGACGCGTGCACTACGTACAGCTCGTCCTCTCCGAAACCTTTGTTCTTAGCGTTGTTCACAGCATTTGTCAAGACCTTTGTGACTATCTTTCCGCATTTCTGAGGTGTTCGGCCCTTCCTGCCTCCCAGCTCGTGCCTGGACCCCATGCCTGAATTGTACTTCCTGTATATTATAGGATGGCCGGCGGCTATGGACTCTAGAACAGACCTTGCGTCATAGTACGCCTTGTATCTTATGGCAGAGCATACGGCAGACAGATCCTTGTAGCTCGCATTCGTGTTTGATAATCTTCCGAACACAAGCTTCGACCTATCGCCGTTGAACGAGTATTTCAATACATCACCTATTTCTTGGACAGGAACTTGCTGCCCTTCGTCGCCTTAACTCCCGGAGCCGAGTGCTGCACATGCTTTGTCGAGTATGAGAACTCTCCGAGCCTGTGGCCGAGCATATTGGCGTTTATTGTTATCTCTTTGAATTCCTTCCCGTTGTGCACGGCGAACTTCATGCCTATCCACTGCGGGAGTATCACCGCGGCACGCATGTGTGTCTTTATTGGCTTGCCAGCCTTGTTCTTTGCGACCTTTTCCATCAGCATCCTGTACTGCAGCGAGTTCCTCTTTATCGAGCGCCTCTGCCTGGACTTGACGAGTTTTGTGTACTGTGAGGTCTCCATGCCCTCTATGTCGCTAGGCAGCTTGCCCCTAAACGCTATTCTTTCTACCATCGGCTCATCTCTTTCTCCTGCCCGTACGCCTTGCAGCTATGTGCCCTACCTTTCTCCCTGGCGGGGCGTTCCTGGACGTTGTGCTGCTCTTTCCTTTATGATGGTTCTTGCCGCCGAATGGGTGGTCTACAGCATTTACCTTAACCCCTCTGTACTTGGGCCACATCCTGTTTATCGCATGGTTCATGTAATGCGCCTTGCCCGCCTTCATTATCGGGAGGCTATCCATACCTCCGCCGGCCACGACGCCGAGCTGTGCCCTGCATTCAGAGCTAAGGCTTACCGTCTTTTTGGACGGCATGAGTATCGAGACTGTGCCTGATGTCCTGCCTAATATCTTGGCGGACGATCCTGCTGCCCTTATGTATTTGCCGCCGTCTCCGGGCTTGGATTCTATGTTGTATATTGGTATACCTTCAGGTATCTGCGAGAGCGGCAGCACACTGCCGAGGGAGTACCCAGGGCTCTTGCCAATATAGAGATTGCTGCCGACTGTTATCCCCTCTGGCGCTATCATGTATCCCTTAGAAAAGTCCTCATACATAACCTCCATCACCGGCGCGGTGTGGCCCGTCCTGTTCAATATGCAGAGGACCTCTGCACGGAGCTCTGCGGAACGGTCATTTGTATAGCTTACGGTCGTCTTGAACGCCCTCGGCGGTTTTGTATAGGCATTGGAGCCCTTTCCCCTTCTCTGCTGTTTAAGCTTCTTTCCCATTCATTACACCAGTTTCAACTTCATTGCCACATTGCTCGCGTCATACCCCTTGGACAGCTTTATGAATGCCTTCTTCTCGTTTCTTGGGGCGTGTATGACGTTGATGCATGATACCTTAACATTAAAAAGCCTCTCGAATTCCTTCTTTATCGAAGGCTTGTCGGCATTGCGGTCCACTATATACGTTATCGTGTTGCTCTTCGTTATGAGAGACACAGACTTCTCCGTCGCTATCGGGAATTTAAGTATTGACACGTTATCGCCTTGCCCTTATCTTCTCCTCTATACTGCTGGATTCATTTACAGCATTCTCGCTCCATATTGATATGCTTTTTGTTGTGCCGCCCGGCATGAGCCTCCCCACAGTTATCTCGTCCACCGTGCAGACATTCACTCCCGGGATGTTCCTCGCTGCCTTCACTATGCCTTTATCGTCTTTGACTACTATCGTGACGCTGTGCCTGTATCTCTTCCTTGATGAGGGCCTGCTGCTCTTGCTTTTCAGCACCTTCTGTCTTTCGAGGTTTGCGATATGGAGATCCTTTAGGAGCGCACTCACTTTGCCTGTCTTTCTTATAGACTCTATGTCATTGGACAGCACTGCCGGCTCCCTCATATTGTTGAATGTCTTCGATATCGCGCAGTGTATCGCAGAGATGTACTCTGTCTTGTTCATTTTCTCTGTTATCCTCTTCTCTATTAGATGAGGGATGGCGCGCTTGCCTGTAACGGCTGACGGTATTCTCCTTACCTTTCCCTGTGCGCCCTCTGCCAGCTTCTCTCTTGGGCGTATGGCCCTCCCGACGTGCCTTCCGGACCTCCATGCATGCATCTTCCCGACATACACGGCAGTGGTCTGCATACCGGCAAGCACATAGTGGCCCTGCGGCTGGAGCTTTTGTGTGCTCTCTGCGACTATGGCCCTGTTGACCAGCCAGGGCTTGTACTGGCAGCTGAACATTCCGGGGAGTTCTGTCTCCCCTGCTCCAATGCCCTCGACCGACAGTATTTTCACTTTCATTCTCTAACCTATTTCAATTATCTTGGGTTTTGTTATACCCGTGGAGTTCTTGCCTCTCATCGACTTCTTTATACGCACCAGCCTGTTTGCCGGACCCACGACCGAGCCCTTCATTATTATCACGTCGTTCCTTGTATCGCCGTAGTTCTTATATCCTCCTTTCGGGGCGAACGATGGCGCCTCTTCCTTACCAGAGATTTTGAGTATGCGTTTGTTCTGCTCTGTTCTGTAATTGAAGCCCATCTGGCCCGCTCTCGGAATTGTGTAGAAAACCTTTCCTGAACCATATGCGCCGAGCGGACCTCCGTGCCTGATTTTCTGGGTAGATTTGTGGTTGTTCCTCTTCACTCCGGCGCGCTTTATGACGCCCTGCCACCCTTTCCCTTTAGATATCGAGGTTATGTCGACGAACTCTCCGTCCTCGAACACGTCCTGCACCCTTACCTCTTTACCGAGCTTGTCTGACAACAGCTTTATCTTGTCTTCCATCTTGTCACCGATTATCCTGCTCTCGAACCGTATCCTGTGGTGCTGCCCGATTCCGGTCGTTTTAGGGTATGCGGCAAGCAGTGCGGATATCTCTGTCGCCTCGCCGTCGCCCGACAGCTCTTCCAGGGTCCTGACCTTCAACTTATTCTTGATGCCGGCGTGTTTTGCTGCCTCTGCATCGTATACCTCGTAATGCGAGAATAGGTATTTGGTGCTTGGATCGCGCTTGTATACGCGTATGCCGTAGAGTTCTGTAGGTGGAATCTCAAGGACAGTTGCAGCACTCATTATCTCTGTGCCCTTCATCGTGGAGTTTGAGTCATCCACAAAGAACGCGCCAGTCATGCCCGCCTTGAAGCAGACCATGTTGGATATTGCGGCCTTTTTCTGCCTCGCGGTATTCCTGATGCGCGGCAGCCTCGACCTTGCGCGCCGAGAATTCCAATATTGGAGAGACTTGGACATTGTATGACCTGTTGCTCATTGTTTTGCCTTCCTTTTCGGCCTCGTTTTCCCGATAGACGATTCTATCGTCTGTATGTCACGCATCGAAGAGTTTATCGAGGCCCTCATGGCAGGTATATCTTCAGCAGTTATTCTTATGTGTATGTTGTCTGTGTCTTCTGTCATATGGATCCTACTTCTTTCACGATCTTTCTGCTTTCCTATTATTTTTATGTAATGCACTTTATGCATCTTCTTGATCGTTATGTCAGAGTTTATTCGCATTTATATCTTCTAAAGGTTTTAATATCCTCTGTGCCTCTTCCCAGAACTTGTCAGGCCACGCGCGGAGCGGTTCTTGCTTTTTATCACATCCCTATAAAGTTTGTCATCTTTTATTGCAGTTAGACTTCTATCTAGTAGTATTATCTCGTAATATCTTGTCGTTCCTGTCTCTCCAGTATAGTATGAGTTCAGCACCTCGCAGTTCGAGAACCGCCTCTCGGCCTTGTCCTCTGCAATGGATTGGAGCGACTTTGACATCGAAAAGAATCTTCCGTTCTTCGATGGTTTTCTGCCGCCATCCGGAGCGCGGCGCTTCCTCCTGCCCTTCTTGATCCTTACCCTGACGATGACGACGCCCTTCTTCGATTTATAGCCGAGATGCCTAGCTCGCGCCACATTCGTTGGTTTTTCTATCCTCGCCACGGTCGGCCCTTTGTTCCACTCGGTAAGCCTGTGCTTGTACACGTCTGGCCTTTCCTTGTACTCGCTTCTGAATGTTTGTTCTATGTAGTCGTACGCTCCCATATATTCGCCTCGTGGAACTTGTAGTGAGGGATTGGTTTTGTGGGTCTAAAAGAAAGCACGTCCACGTATCCGAGTGCTGCTTTCCTATATATTAAAGAGGTATCTTTTTATAGGTATCCTCTTACGCGCCCTTATGGGAAGTGGGGCGCCTTCCTCGCGCCGGCAGGGAATTGCCCGCACCACATTTAAATATCTAGTCGACTATAAATATATTGACGCCGCCGCGCTGTGCAGATAGAGTATAGTTGATGGCTGACAAAGGTTTAAATATTTAAGATATGATAATATACGTTCCGATGAGGTGTCTTCATGTCTAAGTCTATTAAGAAGATTAATAAGAGTGTGAGAAAGGGCAGTGGATATTCTGCTGGAAGAAGGGCGTCGTCCAAAAAGAGCAGTGTAAAGAGCACAGTAAGAGGCATAAGAAGCGCCGGCAGGAAAGGCGAGGCCAGGCAAGAGAAGAGGGCAGTAGTCAAGAGACTGGCACGCAGTAAACATAATAAAATAGTTAAGGGAGAGCGGGCGCGAGGCGGGCGGATGTACGATAGGAGCAGAGGCAGGGTGCCCCTTAGAATCGCCAAGAATGTCCATAACGCCAAGAGGTCGCACAAGAAGGTAAAGAAAGACATAGCCAAGACGACTATGAACATAGATTACAAGAAGAGTGTTTATCCAGTGATAGAGAGCCTGATTTCCAATGCACAGGCGGCGGAGTACCTCACAAAGAATGTTAGCAAGAACGCCGCCGAGGTCGTATCGCTTCTCAAAAAGCCAATGAGCGACGAAGAGATAGCAGAGATCCTCGATATGAAGATAAACGCTGTGCGCAGGATGCTGAACCGTATGCATGGTTATGGAATAACGAACTACAACACATCTAAAAATAAAGAAGGGTGGCTGTCATTTACATGGTACATAGACACAAAGAAGGTGCCGCAATTCTTCGAATATGTAGACAACACAAATCAGACTGCTGCCATACTCACTGACGATTGCAACGACTACTTCCTATGCGAGAAGTGCTACCCCGATAATAAGCTCATACTTACGTTCGACGCTGCATACGAATCCAACTTCAAGTGCGTGTGCAACCACGGGCTTTCTAGGATAAGCAAGGACAAAGTATCAGAGATTGTAGAGGAGGCGCGGGCACCGGCCTGATTAGCTGCCACCCCCACGGCCGCGCATGTCGACCGGTTGAAAACACCTGGCTTCCACTCATCTTTTTAAACCTAATACTACATTATAAGTGGCACGCGCCGTCCGTTTATAGCGAGGTGGGGTAGCTAGGAGTACCCGCCGGGCTCATAACCCGGAGATCGGTGGTTCAAATCCGCCCCTCGCTATTTAACAGGGACACCGCACTTCCGGTAATCGTGTACTCTTATATAT
>CAYPBZ010000003.1:0-54218 GCA_964409135.1 Microcaldota archaeon | reverse complement strand
GCTCGTCTCTGTCAAGCCGTCGGCTTCCTTTTTCACATCGCCGTATTTGCTTTCAGCTTTCTGATTAAACTCTTTTTCAAAGAGTTTAGTGGACTCGGCGGGATTCGCACCCGCGGCCTCCCGCTCTTCTGGGGCTCCCTATAAGATACACAGGGTTTCCTTGCAAAGCGGGCGCTCTACTCCTGAGCCACGAGCCCCTGTTTATTTCCCTGCCTTTCTTTTTATGCTTTTTGATTTCCTGGCATTCGCAGGCCTCGAACGCCCTGGTTTTCTTTTAGGAATAGAATGCACATCTCTTCTAGATATTGATGTCTTCTGCTTGCCATTCCCGGAGACGCGGCTGGCATGCGGCCTCTCCAGCCTCTCGAGGCGTTGGATTCCGACCCTGCTGCTCGCCACCTTGCTCAGGACGTCCTCTGCAGCGCTCTCATCGGCTGCTTCAGACTGCCCGGTAGAACTTGAGAGGAAGGCATTCTCTATGTCGTCAGTGCTGAGTACGTCTGCCACGTCCTTAAGCTGCCTTATCGCCTTCAGCTCCTCGTGTATCTTCCTCTTCTTCGCTACGTCATTCTTTTTTGGCATTTCAGACACTGACTATCTTTGTGGTGCAGTATTTAAATTTTGTGGCTTTTGAGTTGGATTCTATTGGCGATTCCACAGTTCATACCTTATGTGAGGAGCCCAGCACTGGCATAATCACCTCGAAGTGCTTTGACAGCTCTTCATTGAGTGATTCCATCTTGCTCGTCTCCCCGTGCACGAGGAATATCTTCTTTACGCCCGATATTCTCTTAGGAACGGACTCTATCTGCTTCCTGTCCGCATGCGCTGACAGGCGCACGTAGCTCACCGACATCTCTATATGCACCTTCTTCTTGTTTATCTCTATGTCGCGCTCGCCGTCCAGGACCGCCCTGCCAAGAGTGCCGGCGGCCTGATAGCCTATAAGTATCATTGCGTTCGCCTTGTCCTTTGCGAGCCTGGGGAGGTAGAAGAATATGGGCCCTCCGGTGAGCATGCCGCTCGTCGTGACTATTATGCTGCTTGTATCCGAGCTGACTATCTTGTTCCTCATGCCCTGCTTCTCCACAGGCACGAAATTGTCGCTCTTGAACGGATCGGAGTCACTCATAAGTATCCTCATCTGCAGCTCCTTCCTGCAAAGTATCACATTATGCCTGTGTATCCGTGCTATCTTGTTTATCACACCGTCTATGAATATCGGCACCTTAGGTATGATGCCTGAGTTCATGTAATCATCCAGTATAAGCATGACCTCCTGCGCCCTCCCGACGCCGAAGCTCGGTATGATGACCTTTCCTCCTGCGAGCAGAGTGGACTTTACTATCTCGGCCATCTGCTTTATATTCTCACGCTCAGTCTTGAGATTGTCGTCCTCGGCCCCATTGGTAGACTCAAGTATGAGCGCATTGGCTCTGAGTGAATGGAATTCCGCACCGTTCAACAGCTTCGTCTTGGAAAGGTTTATATCGCCAGTATACACTACGGCGTCCTTGCCGTCGCTTACCCTTATCATCGCGCTGCCTAGCACATGGCCTGCAGGTATAAACGTCACCGTAAGGTCCTTTATCTTTATGTCGCGCTTGTACTCCGCTATCTTTGAATTCTTAATCACTCTCGCCACTGCATTCTCCGCTAAACCTTTCGGATTTGATATCCTGAGATAATCGCTGAGCATGACCTGCATGAGCTCTATCGTGGGCTTTGTGGCATACAGGGGCTTGGAGTAATTCTTGCTGTATATGTGTGGAAGGTACCCGCAGTGGTCCAGGTGTGCGTGCGTTATGAGTATGGCATCTATTGTCGGTATAATCTCGTCCTTCAGTTCCGGGTATGTTATCGGGGTGCCGAGCTTTATCCCTGCATCAAGCAGCACCCGTGTATTCTTGCTCTCTATCATTATGCAGCTCCTTCCTACCTCTCTTGCTGCTCCGTAAAAGTGTATTTTCATTTATCATTACCATTTTCGTTGTTTATTGTCTTTCTTTTTATTATAGCTATATCCTCGAGGTTTATCTCCTCCTGGATATTGTGCTTCTTCTCAGGCCTCTGCGGCCTGTTCGGCATCTTCTGCCGCATAGCTGGCGCGGGCTTTATGCCAAGCATCACCTTCAGCTCTGCGTACATCTTGTCGAACCTTGTGTTCATCTCATTGAGCTCTGTGGATATGCTTTCTATCCTGGCAGAGTATTTGTCTATATCGTTCTTCAGCAGCTCTGACTTCTTTGCCAGCCCGGCGTACCTTAGCTTCGAGTTCAGCTCGGCACCGGTCTCCTCTATCCTCCTTACGAGTTCACGTTCAGTGTCAAGAGTCATCCTCGGTTCAGTCGATAGCTTGAACTCCAGCCTATTCTTCTCCCTCTTCAATCTGATTATGTCCCTCTGGTCGGGCTTGTTCGCATCGGTCTCCAGAAACTTGCTGAACGCTGCGTATTCCTCGTGCTTGTAGTTTATCGTGCGCCTGGCCGAGCGCATCTCAGATATAAGACGGTCTCTCTTCTTGCGCAGAGAGTCTATCTCCGACTTCAGGCGCTTCGCGTCTTCGTTGTCAGACTCCTTGACCATCACTCCTATAGATTTAGGCATGCCAGGCTGGTCTGCGGGATGCGGTCTGGACCCGTGCTCCGGATTGTCCCGCTTAACCTCTTCAGCTCGCTCTTCCTTTAACTCTTCCATCTCAGACCCTCTCTCTTCTGGCAGCTCCATTACTAAATTTTCTCTTAGACCTTAACAGTATCGAATCAGTCTTTTTAGATATTAGTCTTCTATAAACATCCAAAAGCTTGTCTGTTGAGCTCTCTATAGAGTAATTTTCTGCTGTGCGCCTCATTCCTTTATAGGAGCGTATGTTATTTATAACCTTCTCTATCTTCTTCGCGCAGTCCTTATAGTCCTTCGGTATGAATTTCTCGCCGTTCTTGCCGTTGTGTATCACCTCTTTCAGTGCGAGATAGTCGGCTCCAACTACCGGCTTATCGCACGCCATAGCCTCGAGTGACACTATTCCCTGGGTCTCAAATGTTGAGGGCAGACAGACCACGTCTGCGGAGTTATAATATAGAGGTAGGCGTCTGTTTACCTTTCCTATAAATAGAATGTTCTGTTCGAGGCCTGCGCGCCTCGCCATGCTCTCGAGCCTTTCCAGGTAAGGAC
This sequence comes from Microcaldota archaeon, assembly GCA_964409135.1. Taxonomy (GTDB): domain Archaea; phylum Micrarchaeota; class Micrarchaeia; order Micrarchaeales; family Micrarchaeaceae; genus JAJYXL01. The sequence goes on along the minus strand of CAYPBZ010000003.1, from coordinate 51,044 downwards.
CCTCTCCTACGATGACGAACGATATTGATTTGCCTTTGAGAAGCGCGGCGGCCCTTATCATCGTGTCTATATTCTTCTCCTTACTCACACGTCCGACATACAACACTATGTGCTTGTTGCCCCTGAGGAGCCTGCGCCTCAGCTCTCTCGTCCGCATGTCATTGTGCGGTCTGAACCTCTTGAGGTCCACACCGTTCGGCACTACCACTACATTCTTTATACGCTTCCTGCTCAGCAGCCTCTTCACCGTCTCGCTCGGAGCTATGACAACGTCGCATCTTTTTGACAGGAATCGTATGTAAGACCATGTGTATTTCTTCGCTATCTTCTTCATGCCCCTGTTCTTCGGCCCGTACTGGCTCATGGTGTCCTTGTTGGTGAACAGAGTATGGAAGGTCCACACTACCGGGAGATGGTTGACATATGCGGAGAGTATCCCGTACACGCCTATAGTAAATGGTGTATGGACATGTATTATGTCGACATTGCTCGCCCACTTCTTGCCCACATCTATGAAGGGCATCACAGACAGATGGTACTGCGGATACTTGGCGAACTGTATGCCTGGAGCTACCAGGATGTTCTTGCGCCCTGCCATCTGCGACCTTGTCTTAGAGTTACCGCTCGTTAGTATCTTTATGGTGTGCCCTCTGGATTCAAGCTCGCGCTTGAAGTCGCGTATAGAGCTCGTGACACCATCTATTGCAGGAAGATAGGTGTCTGTATAGAAAGAAATGTTAAGCGTCTTCTTTGCCATTTACATACCGTTTGTCCTGTGATGTATGGCCGTTCGCGGCCTTTATCTTCTCGAGCGCCTTGGCAGAGAACCCAGAGGCATTTATGGTGAGACCCTCTTTTATAGAGCCGTTGCTGAGCACCTTGTATCCTGGCAGATCTATCGTGGTCTCATTTCTCGATTGTGCGAGTTTGGTTATCTCAGCAAGCGTTATCTCCTTCCTGCTGGGGCGGCCATACCTAAAGAACCCTTTTTTTCTTATTTGTTCAGGGTACTTCGCCGTCATCCTGGTGAACTTGTTCTTTCTGGATTGGGCATTCCCTACGCCACCGCGCGTGCCCTTTCCGCGCTCGTTCTTCTTGTTGCCATGGCCCCATGTGCGCGACCCATGAAGCTTCCTGTTCTTCTTGTCCCTTCGGATTACCATCAGATCATCCTCTTTATGAGATCATTTATCCCGCTGCCCATATATCCAAGGGATCCGCCCTGGTTTACCCCGCGCTTCGTGCTCTTGAACCCATGCCTTGGCGGATGCAGCCTGAACGGCAGTTCCTCCTTTAGCTCCTTTGGAATGCCTTCTGCAATAATCTTGGACGGGTCCGCGTCTATGCCATTTTTCTCGAAAAGACCCTTCAGAGTTGGCTCGTCTATCTCTCCATATGCAACGTAGTTGTTGCATCTCCTGACCATCCCCTCATAGGAATCTGTTGCTTTCAATACCACGCAGTTGTTGACCCTCTTAAGCCTTAGCCGATCTAGCGTCTCTGCTATCGTACTCCTGACTCCGACCCTACCCCTTATCCTGACTATGGCTATGAGTTTATTGTTGATTCCTGCCATGAAAACACGTAGAAATGTTGATATTAATTCGACCAGTAGGTATATAAACTGTTTGAGGGTCCGTAAGAATTCTGTCAGGGCTACAGCTTGCCTATGTCCTTCGTGGTGTCTATATCCATAGAGTTATTGCCGGCCTTCCAGTTGGCAGGTATCACACATGCGTGACCTGCTGATGCGGGAGTGTCGTGTATCGTCTTGAGGCCCATAAACGCGTTGAATATGTGGTCCGCATCCTTCCCTAGAGAGTCGTTGAACACCGAGAAGTATTGGACTGTACCTTCTGGATCCAGTATTGCTACGCCCCTTCTTGCAGCTCCGCTCTCCTCGTTTAGGAGGCCGAAAGCTGACGTTATCTTTTTGGAGAAGTCTTCGACCATAGGTATCACACTCTTGCTGACACGGGGAGACGTGCCTGCCCAGCCCTTATGGGAGAATATGCTGTCAGTGCTTATAGCGAGTATCTCCGCGCCGTTCTGCTCGAACCTTTCCCTGACGGACATGAATGCCTCTATGTCTGTAGCACACACGAATGTGAAGTCCCCAGGATAAAATGTCAGTATCTGCCACTTGCCGTTCGAGGACGGCAATCTAATCTTATCTATCTTGTCCTCTTTGGGGAAGTACGCCTTGGCTGTGAACTCTGGAGCTTTTTGCCCTATCGTTATGGAGCTTTGCATATTAATCGCCGAAACATTGTTATAGGATTGGCTGTGTGCACGCGTGCGGCGCACTAGCATCGCTAGTATATTTGTAGGTTGATATTGTTATTGCCTGTGTTCGTTGCTGGATTGTATTACCTTGGCCCACATAGGCGTTCGGTATACGTTGCGCACATGTCGGAGTCCAGATTGCACCTGCAACTGTTATATCTTAATCTAAATTCTCCGCGCAAGAGCATGCCTACCCTGATGTCTATGTCGAACTCGTCACTCTTCTTTCCAGTGCTTCTGGTCTTTGCGCGCATTCTATCATTTTTGTTATACTCATTAAAATATAAATAGTTTTCTGTGTCACTGATTGTAGCTGATCAGATGGCGCTTCCCAAAAGTTAGAAGTCAGATAGGCCTCTTTGCCGGTTATTGGTTGGAGGTTCCGCGAAGCGTTGTGGAAGCAGGTCGACCTTTCCGAACACACCAGCATAGCCGGGTGTTATGTGTATCGAGCCATCGCGCATATTCCTTATCGAATCGGCGATCTCTTCAGACGAGTTCTCAGATATCTTGTCTATGTCTGCATCTATAAGGATGCTGAATTCAGTAGAGAACTCCTTTATCAGAGAGTCATACACTGAGCGTACGGGCTTGGCATACTTGCCCTTCTTCATAGAGTATGCTATTATCTCCATGAGCGGAACTATGTGCACGTACGGCACTGCAGACTTTGGATGGTAGCCGGCGGGACGGTCCGCAAGGTCCATGACCCTGTGCATGACACCCATTACCAGCGGCTTGCCGCATATCCTGCAGTTTCTTATCCTGCTCTTTGTAGGGTCTGAGGAGAAATGGCAATCGCGATGGCCATCGAAGTGGTATTTGCCCTCTTCCGGATAGAACTCTATGGTGCTACTGAGCTTCTTCGAGTCCTTGTCCTTTATCGCATTCGTCATGGCCGTGTACGTTGCCTTTTTCTCGTCTACATAGATGACATTGGCCTCTCTGCCCATATTCATCACGGAATGCATGTCGCTATTAGATACCAGAGAATATTTGTCAAGCTCTGACACCATCCAGTTCATCTGGGGGTCTGAGCTCAGACCTGTCTCTATCGCATATATGTGCTTCTCCTGATCAGCATAAGCATCCTTCACCGAATCGAAACCAGATATGCTCCCGAGCGCTCCGAAGTATGGCGTCCATAGATGTGCGGGAAACACGAACGCATTCTTTTCCGCTGAGAACAGCTCTTCTACGAATGCTGCCGCAGACATGGCTAGCGTGGGCCTGCCATCCGAATCCAGCTTCCCGTATTTTGAGAGCCTGTCCCTCAAACTCTTTGCCGATTCTATGCTCGGCAGGAGTATGCAGTTATGCACCTTTCTCGTCTTGCCGTCCTCGAAGAACACTGTGGAGATCTCAGAACTCAGAACGAAGAGAGGAGACCTCTTTCCTGATTTGAGCCTGAACAGGCCTGTAGAGCCTGCCTCTTCAAGCTTGGACTCTGCCTCTGCCAGCCACTCCTTGTGGAGTATGTCGCCTGTTGCGAGTATATTTATGCCCTTCTGGATTGCCCCTTCAGCCAGCGAATCTATAGTTATGGATTTGCTGCATGCCATCGCGAACCTCGAATGGATATGCAGGTCAGCTATCATGTGTATCGTCTCGTCGAGAACCGCGCTCTTCGATGTGTGAAGAAGATTGGTTAGAATCCTTGTTTTGCCTGAACATACGCAAACCGTTGAGCCAGATAAAGATGATGAACGCGGAGGTCATCAGCATGATGATTAGCGATGCCGACAATAAGTAGTGGAGAGCAGGTATGACTATAACCAATGTCAGTACCATACCAATAATAAAGACAGTCGGGCTGTTTTTCTTCAATATATCACCTTTTGCTAGTATCAACCGGAAATCTTACTCGAACTTTTCCAGGATGTTTTTAGTGCTTTTATGCACTGCGTTCATTATCTCATTTGCAGAATAAATATCTTTGCAGGCACAGATTATACAGTTGTAGGGGTATGTCAATGAGAATAAAAGATGAAAGGATGTACACAAGGAAGGTATTGGCGCTTCTTAAGAAGAGGTATATGGAGGACATGCGCACCTCGTTGAACCATAATAGTGCATGGGAACTACTTGTCTCTACCATACTCTCTGCGCAGGCTACCGACGTTTCTGTGAATAAGATAACTCCGGCCCTGTTTAAAAGGTATAAAGACGTGGGAATGTTCATTGAGCTCAGACCGGAGGACCTTTATCCGTACGTGAGGTCTATAAGCTTCTACAAGAATAAATCGAAGAGCATAATCGGATGCGCAAAGATGATTGTAGAGAGCTTCGGAGCGCGCGTGCCGAAGACCATAGAGGAGCTTGTCCGCCTCCCAGGAGTTGGGAGAAAGACAGCTAACGTAGTCCTTTACAATGCATATGGGATAAGTGAGGGTATAGCCATAGACACGCATTGCATAACTGTCGCCAATCGGCTTGGTCTCGCCACTACCAAGAACCCCATAGCAATAGAGAGGGATCTCACCGAAATCGTTGACAAGAAGGATTGGGGAGACATAACGCATCTGTTCATAGCTCTCGGGAGGGACGTTTGCACGGCAAGAAGGAAGTACTGTGAGAGTTGTGTTCTTAACAGGATATGCCCTTCAAGCACCGTCCCTCAGAAAGGCGGGTGAGTGGACTGTCGCAGGCAGCAATCCCAGCCATAGGATTAGACAGTAAGAGACTTTATTACCTTTGAGAGGTCTATTGTAGACTTGCCGTCGGCATCCATTATCCTCTGCTTTATCGGAGGAGGGATGTTGCGCTTCTGCAGCCTGCTCTCGAATGTGTCAGGATTCTCCCACTGGAAGAATACCCCAGTGTGCATGCTCTTGTCCGTATCCTTCATTATTATGTCGACAGCTGCTTCCTTCTTGTTCCTTACCTCTTCCATATCTAACGTGTTCTTGACCATGGGATCATAGGTTTGCGGTAGTGGCTTTGTGTTAGTATTTAGCCATTGTGGTGAGGTGAACTCTGAATTATATGTGGGGCAGCCCTGCAGTATGTCGACCATTGCCAGCCCTTTGTGCTTTATCGCCCTTGACATCAGGTCTATCTCTTCCTTGACATTGTAGCTCGTCGTCCTTGCTACGAACGTGTATCCAGAGAATAGGGCAAGCAACAGTGGGTTCAGCGCGCCGTTTATGTTAGGCTGGGGTATAGCCTTCACCTTCCTGTTCTCCGGGAGCGTGGGGCTGGCCTGGCCCTTTGTTAGGGAGTATACACCATTATCATGCACAAATAGCTTGATGTCGACATTCCTGCGGCCTGCGCTTATGAAGTGCCCCGCCCCTATTCCGAATGTGTCTCCGTCACCGCTGTCTATGATTACAGTGAGGCCGGGATTCGAGAGTTTTATGCCCTCTGCGAACGGTATCGCCCGTCCATGGAGTGTGTGCACTCCGTTCGTGTTTATGAAGTTTGGAAGCTTTGACGAGCACCCTATCCCTGACACTACAACAATATTATGTGGATCCAGGTTCAGATTCACTATAGTGTTCTTGAGTGCTGCCAGTATGCCGTTGTCCCCGCATCCTGGACACCAGTCGTTCATCTCATGTGGATCGAGGTCCTTCAGGCTAATACTCATTCAACACTACCTTTTTCTCTCCCCTTATCACTCTGTCTATTGCAGCTGCTACCTCGTCGTACTTCATCGGGCGGCCGTTATACTTTAGTATTTGGCTCTCTATAATGATTCCGGTCCTTGAAGCTATGTGCCTGAGCAGCTGCCCGGATATGTTCTGCTCTATGCATACGGACGCCTTGGCGCTCTTTATTATCTCGCCGACCTCTGGAGGAAGAGGCTCTATGAGCTTTACCTGCAAGAAGGAATGATTATCTTCCAGGCAGTCCAGTATGGCGCCCGTTGGACCTCCCCAGCTGACTATCAGTATGTCCGCGCTTTTCGGATCTCCGCGAAGCTCGTATTTCTCGGACTGCCCCAGCTCTGACAGGATCTTACTGCTCTTTCCAGTCCGTTTCTCCATCATGCGGTTCCGGTTGTTCGGCTCCTCATATGGATGGCCGTATTCATCGTGCTCGTCCCCAGTCACCCACATCACCGCAGAGCTGTTGCCTGGTATTATCCTCTCGGATATGTTGTTCTTGGTGAGCTTGAAGCGCTTGTAGTCTGTGCCGTCCAGCTGTATCTCGCCCTCGTTCAGATTGCCTCTGTTGAGCCTGTACGTGTCCCTCGTTTTATTCAGGAACTTCACGTCCATCGAGATAGAGGCCTGTGCTATCGCCTTCTCTCCCAGGACTATTACCGGAAGCTGGTACACCTCTGCGTAGTTGAATGCTGCTGCAGTCATCTCTAAATACTGATTTACTGTGCCGGGCGCTATAACCATGCGGCCGAAGTCTCCATGGCCCTGGCTTACTGCGAATGAGAGGTCGCCCTGCTCTGTCCGTGTGGGCTGGCCTGTGGCAGGTGCGCCTCTTTGATGGTCTACAACTACAATAGGGGTCTCTGTGATTCCAGCGTAGGTTATCGTCTCTGTCATTAGTGACATCCCTGGACCAGAGGTAGAGGTCGCCGCTCTCGCTCCTGCTATCGCCGCTCCGGTAACCATCGACACCACAGCAAGCTCGCTCTCCGGCTGTATGACCCTTATCCCTAGCTCAGGATGGCTCTCTATGAATATACTCTCATCGCTCGCTGGAGTTATAGGATAGTAGACCTGCATCTTGCAGCCGGCGATGGCCTTTCCCAATGCTGTGGCAGTGAACCCTTCTGTATACATGTTGCCCTTGTTGGGCAGCTGCTTGATGGACATGCACGGCTTTATCGACTCGGAGCGCATATAGCTGAGCGTCTCTTTCGCTATCTCCTCGTCTATCTCGACTATGTTGGCTGGCTTGCTCTTGAACACCTCCTTTATCATAGCCCCTATAGCCTCGTCATCTATCCCGAGCATGTACATAGATGCAGTAACGGCTATGACATTCCTAGTTATGGCGAGCTCTCCCGGGCCTTTCTTCGCCCTTGCGGCGACAGCACTTATTATCTTAGGGGTGTCTATCTGCAATATGTTTATGTCCGTCCTCTTTATCTGCAATTTATCGAACGATGAATCGACGATGAGTGTGCCATCAGGGAGTATGTCATCTATATGGCCTTCATGCACGATCTCGCCATGCACATTCTTCTCCCCGAGCACGGACTCTTTATCAAAGAACACTGCCATCTTTACCTTGCTGGGGAGCGAGTTCCTGGGAGACTGGCACACTCTTACGGTGAAGAAGCTGTGCATGCCCATGATGTTGGAGTAGTATTCTCTGTACCCGTATATATCATAGCCGTACTTCATCATTATCCTTGAGAATAGGCCGAGGGCTGCGTCTATGCCGCTGCCCTGCTTCCCTCCGGTCATCCATGACATGTCAGTGGTATCGTTCATCTAGCTAACCTACGAATAAACATCACCACCAATATTAATAAAAGTTGTGAGCGCAGTGTTAGTGTTGATTACATGTATAGTGTGCTTTCGAGAAGGAGCAGATTCGCCAGCAACATAATCGCAGAAGAGAGCAAGCTGGCGGAAAGGTTGTCCATGAAGGGTAAAAAGATAGTGAGCCTCAACACCGGAGACCCTGTAAGGTATTTCAAGACCCCGAAGCACATAATAAATGCGTACATAGGGGCGTTGAGAGAGAATAAGACATGGTATTCCAGAGGGGAAGGGACGGCCGAGCTAGAGAGGGCGGTGTCCAAAAGGTACAGGAGGATGTACGGGATAGATGTAGATGAGAGTTCAGTAATCATAACGAATGGGGTGTCCGAGGCGCTCTACTACATAAACAGCGCGCTGATAAACGAGAGAGAGGGCGCGGTGCTGTTCAGGCCGTATTATCCGCAATACTCCGCATACCTCGGCATGCATGGAGGCATAGCAGTACTTGGGGACTATGATGAGAGTAATGAGTGGAACGTTGATCTGGACGGGCTAAAGAAGAAGCTGAGTGCCAGGCGCAGGAAGTCTGCCTTAAAGTATATGCTCATAACCACGCCGAACAACCCCACAGGGACCGTGCTGGGAAGGAGTTCCTTGAAAGAAGCTGTGGACATAGCTAACGAGTACAGCATGGTGCTCATAAGTGACGAGATATATGATGAGATATTGTTCAGAGGTACTAGGTTCACCAGCCTCGGAGAGGTGGCGAGAGGAGTACCCCACATAATACTCAATGGGGCATCCAAGAACTTTGACGCTACCGGGTTCAGGATAGGGTTTGTGGTGATTCCAGAGACCGACAGAAAGTCCGAGAAGATAAAGGGTGCGCTGTACGATTATGCGCTCACACGGCTTTCGGTCAACACGCCGGCGCAGTACGCTGTCGCAGAAGCATTAAATAATGTGGCTGAGCATAGGAGAGATTTATCAGGAATGGTAAAGAGCATAGAATCCAGAGTGAACCTTTCGTTCAAGATTCTTTCAGAGAACCCATATGTAGATGTTGTGAGGCCGGGTGCCGCCTTCTACCTGTTCCCTAGGCTGCACATAAAGGAGCTGAGGTTCAAGAACGACACAGAGTTCATGAGAAAGCTCCTTTACAGAGAGTGCATATGGGTAAGGGAGGGGTGTGGATTCGGGTCCAGGAACCACTTCAGGATTGTTTCTCTGGCAACGGAAGATATACTCGAGGATGCAATAAACAGGATAAACAGATTCTGTAGGCAGAACGTGAAAAGATAGGATAACGGGCCCGTAGTCCAATGGCTAAGACATCAGCTTTACACGCTGAGGATCGGAGTCCGATTCTCCGCGGGCCCATTGCCAGAACCTTTGAGTGGCGTGCGCAGGGCTACCGCTGAAGACCAGATTTCGCAATAAAAGAAGAAGCATACCTTTCCGGTACGCATCTTATCGTTATATCTTCTTTACAGACTTTGCCCTTGGCCCGCGCTCTCCCTGCTCGATCTCGAATTCTACCTCGTCCCCTACTTCTAGTGGAACGTTTCCTTCTATCTCGGATATGTGTACGTACACATCCTTTCCGTCATCTGAGGTAATGAACCCGAAACCTCGCTGTGCATTGAACATTTTTATTTTTCCTCTCATTTATATCACTGACTAATTTTGGTTTGGTATGCACATATTAAAAATGTTGCTATGTGCGCCCTGTTAATATGTACAATTACCCTAACTCATCTGAGAGGCCTGTTGTGGTGCTCCGAGCCGGACTTGGTGTCAGCGCCTGTGAACCCGTTCTCAACTACTGATACCACCATCCTCCTCTTCCTTGGGGGCAGGACGTCGCAGTCCATGGCATATACCCTCCTCCTTCCTATGTCGAGCTTCCCGTCCTTCATGTGCATCGCAGTGAATGACCCTATAAGAGAGGCCTGTACATGGCTCTGACCGTTCCCGTCGCCGAGAGGCAGACCGTTCTCGTCCTTCCTGAGCATCCCGTTCTCATCAACCTTGTTGTGCTCATATAGGGACTTGCTCGATGGGGCTATCTCCATCAGGGTATTTTGTATCTTGGGCACGTCCTCCGGTTTTGTGGTGGTTATGCCCACAGTCGTGTGTTGTGTTGTCACTACCACTATACCATTCCTTTTTCCAGACCTTGATGCTACCGTCTGCACCATCTTAGTTATGTCGGTAGTATGGAATCCCGACTCCTTCTTCTCATATATGTCGAACGTCTCGACATACGCATCGATTATATGCAGCATCACATTGCATCTCGCCGGAACTGACGAGTCGAGGAAGCGTGGGTTATTGTTTATCAGCGCGGGCCTTCCCCATGTGCCGTAATTAAGCTGCTTTCCTTGGAAAGGCAGGGGAAGATACTGGCTCATCATGTGGGAGATATTGATTGTGCTGTTCCGCCTTCCCTGATTGATTCTCTCTGTGACGCTCTTCAGATGCTTATACAGGTCTATCGCGGCGTGGTTCTCAAATTCCATGAACACCAGAGCCGTGTCATCAGTGTGGTCTACCGAGGCTATTACAAGGCCGCTGTCCTTTGTGGAGTAGTTCTTCACGCATCCGTCTATCTGCCTTGAGATGTCGAAGATAGGTATGTTAGACAGGCATACAGGTATCTCATTCTGATCGTTCTCTATCGTTATGCTCATTGTTTGCGCATCTACCCTCTGCTCGGCCTTCCTGAATAGGGTTTCGTTCCCCTCTGCCTCCTTCCTATGGCTGAAAAACCGCTCTGCATCTCTGCAGGCTATCGCGTCCCTTGCGATTGTATTGCTCTTCCCGGGCGCCATAGCATGATGCAGCACGTTTATGGCCTTTGGCCCGGCGATGACCTCTAATGTCTTTCCAGCATCCATTTGAACAGGTAGGTAATCTACTATTCTCATTTAAAAAGAGAGTTGAATGGTTCGTCATACGTCGATTGGGACTTTGTTGGATTAAGGTGTTAGAGATTGGAGGCGAATCGCATCTCTCATGGCTCTTGCCTCCTCCCCGGTTATGATGTGGTCATCAAGGTATCTGCCCTTCTTTGCTATGAAATCTAGAAGCTCGATCCTCCTCTTGTTGCTCTGAGAGGTCCTTTTCAGGATGTCTGAGAGGTCTTGTGATCCGACCTCCATGGATATATCCTTCAGCCAGCCGTCTATCGTGTTCACATAGTCTATGAGTATGTATATCGCATCTACTGACATGAGGAACTTCTTAAGGGACTCTATGCGCTGCACAGTGTTCGGGTCATACCTGTCCATCGGCTCTGACATGTATACCTTATAGTTGGCGTATATGTCCTCGCGCTGCTTTATCAGGTTGTTTATTATGAACATGCTCTGGTCGTTCTCCTTGTTCTTGTCTGTCTGCATTATGACAGAACCGTTGACCTTTATGTTTCCAGATCGGATCTCCTTATCGAGCAGGAGTATGGCCTCGCTCACCAGCTCGTCCTTTATGCGCGTCATCAGGTCGGCGCACCTGATCCATGTCTGGATCTTCCCGTTGTTTGATGGTTCCATACACATCGTAGGTTTATCTATTATCTCCGGAGCCCTTCAGCACACCGCGTGATTTCCTGTCGGCGAGCTTCGATATGTTCCTTGTAGCTATGTCGCTCAGGTTCATTCCGATTGACGACGTGAACTCGCTCAGATACCACAGCACATCTCCAAGCTCGTCAGCTATGTCCTCTTTGTCTATCTCCTTTCTATCGCCGCGAAGCACCTTCTTCGCCTTGTTAGATATCTCGCCGGCCTCACCGCTCAGACCTAAGGAGAGGTACTCTAGCCATTTCTCCTTCGGATGGAAGGCGAATGTGTGCGCTGTCTTCTGGTATCTGTCAAATTCATTTATATGTTCTTCCATATACAATCACTCTATTCAGATTAATATTAGCTAAGATACTGGGAATTATTTATTGGTTTGGGTGGGTTTGGGAGTGGCGAGCGCATCTCAGACCTTCGGTGCCTTAGCACTGGTCCTGATTAATACTTTTACCGTAACTCTGCCGTTTGCCGTATATGCCTTTTATTAGAAAAATATTTGCATGATAGAATAATGTTAGGGATTCGGCTTTTGTCGTCGATTTGCGTTCGTAAATAATTTGGCTGTGGCGGTGTATTTAAATTTTAGAGGAGATTGTGTAGCTCACGATTGTGTTTTCACCTTTGGTCTTGATCTTAGTTATTATTATACTGCCTATCTCGCTGAGATTCCTTGTCTGAGTTCCTCCGTCTGGTATTGAGATGCAGCCCTCTATCGTCACTATCCTTAAGGGTTTGTCTTTGGGTATGTTTTCCGGCACATGCCTGCAGACCCTTTCCAGCTCTTCATATGGGACAAACCCTGTGATGACCTCTCGATTCTCGACTATCATCTGGTTTGCCCTCTCTTGGATTTTTGAGGCCAGGGCCTGCCTCTCCTCTTGGGATATGGTGCCTTCGAACTGCACATACGGACCTGATGGGAAGTGGTACCCCTTGTCGACTTTGAGCCCGGGTCTTAGTTCAGCGATGACAGATGCGACAAGATGCCCGGCCGTATGATTACACATATTAAGAATTCTTCTCCTTGCGTCAACGATTAACTTTACCCTGTCTCCGATGCTTATAGAGCCATGCAGAATGCGACCGTAGTGGTGTACTGTGCCTTCCAAGAACCTGACGTCCTCGACAGAGAACTTAGAGGCATCTGTTTCGATGGTGCCATTGTCAGCAGGCTGCCCGCCACCTTGAGGATAGAATATAGTCTCGTCAAGTTGCATATCTGTGGCGCTGTCAGGCGCTTGCACAATCTTTGTAACGGTTGTAGTGGATTCAAATAAGTATGAATCGTTCAGGTAAGCCAGTTTCGTTTCCATGGATTAGCCCGGATAGCCATTATGGTGCGTTAGGTTGTTTGTACTTCGTGCGTCTTATATGCCTTTTGGTTTTATTGACCTTGGAGGATGAGGAATAGAAACGTATCGCAACGTATTATTAATCTTTGTCCGTATACCAATCTATGGAAGATGACCAGCCTGGAGATACAGACTCCGGCCCAGGAGATAAGTCCAGCTACGCCAGCATGCTGAACGAAGAGGAAAAACGCTCTAGGAAGGTCAGGATAATCGCGTTCGGCCTGATTATAATTGTAGTAGCTATAATAGGCATTGTCGTTTACTACACGGCAATCAACTCCGCAGGAGGTCGGTCGACTACTACGATTATGCAGAACGACAGCAATCATTCCTCTTTAGTAACTGTGACGGCATCCAAAAGCACGACCTCTATATCTACAATAGCACAAACGCTCTCCATATCAGATCTGAACGTTATGTACTCATATTCCGGTCCTTCGAACACCACAGTGAATGGGAAGAGTGTAAGTTGCGGGTATGCGACGCGCGCGACCACGATGCCGGGATTTCAAGCATCAGGAGGCAGCCAGATCACATACTTGATACCAGTTGATACAGGATCTTACTGCGGCGTGACCATAACGAGCATAAAGATATCAACCCCTGGATTCGAGATAACGTCCACCAACCCAAAAACCCCGTATTACATACCTGCGCAGTCGAGCGCCGAGATAGGAATTACAATCATGCTGCCGCAGAACTTTACATACGGCCCGATCTCGTTAACCATAAGTGAGAACTGACAGCCTCATTTTGTGCATACAACCGATGGTATTCTCCCTGTTGTTATCATGTCTGCGCCAGAGCATCCTCTATCATAGAATCGGGATCGCATCTTACAACAGCTATGCCCAGGCTACCCAGATTCCTCTGCATCTTCGGGTTGATGTTGGAGCAGATAACCTGATTCACCTTGTGTTCGACAAGCATCTTAAGCAGCTTGCCGTGGCCACTCTGTTCACTGGCTTCCTTGTTGTGCGGATTCTCGACAGAAGTTCTGCTTACAATGTCTTTGCCGTTCAGTACCGCGATCAGGAACTCGCCTGACCTTCCGAAATGCTCGCTCACTGTTTTGCCGTCGTCCGTTGGTATTCCGATTATCAATCTATCACCTCGGCTTAGATTATCCTGAAGTTGCCGCCCTCTATCCTTATTGCCTTGCCTTCCACTATCGCCTCTGCGATCTTTTTCCTGGCCGATGAGACCAGACGATAAAATGTAGGTTGAGAGATTCCCATATTGCTTGCACATTCCTCTTGTTCCAGCTCTAGCAGGTCTTTTAGCCGGACAGCCTCAAACTCATCGACCAGTACAGAAACCTCATCCAGGTCAGCCATCCTGATTCCTGCTGGTTTGAAGTAGGTGACGTTTGGCTGCATGCCCACCCTTCTGCATAATCTGGGTCTTGGCATAGTCATTCACCGCAGGCGACCTTGGCGAGCGCTGATGAGTTGTCCATCTCTGTTATTTGGAGATTAGTTAGGACCGCTTTGCGGCTCTGATAAGGTCTGGCTATGAGTACCCATAGCATAACTGCAAGAGCAAGGACCGCCACGATCCCCAGAATGAGCATCTTTCCCTCCTTACTGCTTAGTATAGGCATCCATCTCACCTATTATAATGAATATACATTCATAATAGTATTTATACTTTTACTTTGTCTTCGTTTATGTACTTACCTTAGAATCAGAAGGCGGAGCGTCTGATTCTGGGATTTTATCTCACTAATACTAAGTATTATAAACCTGTATTAATGTAAAATGGCTGGGCGCGCTTTGCTTCAAACCTTTATCATGGTTAGTGTTATTATGGTCTTGAAAAAGAATGATACATGGAAGATAGGCGTAGTAGCCATTATAGCCGTTGTATTGGTTGCCGTATACTTAAACCCGGACGGAGCTATACTCGGGATTGTGCAGGGAGTATCAGAATGGCTGCCGATAAGCAGCAAGACCCAGATCCTGATTGTCTCGTCGTCCCTCTTTCACCTTGATTTCCAGGCAGCGTACGCGTTCGGATTGTTCATGGAGATAGGGACAATCTTCGCCGCGATAATTTATTTCAGGAAGGAGGCGCTCAATCTAATAAAGTACTTATTCGCAAGGAGGGACAGGAGCTACAAAAACCTATTCAACTACGTGATTGTGTCGACTATAGTAACAGGAGTGATAGCTGCTCCTATCTATCTGGTTGTCGATTCGTTGAATGGTGCTTACAACATAGGCATACCTATGCTCATAATCGGCCTGGTGCTTATACTTGACGCTGTGCTGATAAAGATTGCAAGGTCAAAATATACGAACAACAAGAACAGGAAGACCCTCTCAGATATGAGAATCAGGGATTATGTACTTGTGGGTGTGGCACAGGCCATTGCCGCGCTTCCTGGAGTAAGCAGATCCGGAACCACGACCAGCACTATGCTATTGATGAATATAGATGCCAGCGAGGCGTTCAGGCTTTCCTTCATAGACATGATACTCGCAACTGGTGGAGCCGTGATACTCACATGGGTGGCGAGCAGGCATACGATAATGCAGACAGTCTCGATGATAGGGGTATCCGGCCTTCTGGTCTCGATAGTTGTTGCCACAATGATAAGCCTGTTGCTCATATCGTTCCTCATAAACGAGGCAAAGAAGGCGAGAATAGTATATATAACACTGGCTCTGGGACTGGTTGCTATAGCCAGCAGCCTTTTGATAATATTAGGGCAGATATAGAATTTGTGCTGTACGATGGAAGTTGGGGTTACGGGGATTTGAACCCCGACCAGCAGGTTACTTCATATTTTAATTCTGTACTTCCAGATTCTCTTCATCGCTTTTGGCTCAAACAAACTAACAAATATCTGGAGCCTGCTGCGCTGCCAAGTTACGCCACAACCCCTTACTGGTGATTCTATGTATCAGTATTTATACGTTTAGTCTCTAAAAACTATCGGATTCGATGAGAAAGCTATTCTATAAGAACAGTGTATTGGCGGTATACGAGGATGACGCCGTAGTGAAGGGCAGAAAGATAAGAATTGTCAGGATACGTGAGAAAGATATAATCACAATCATCCCTGTATTGGGAGATGGCAGAATACTTGTAGAGAGAGGATATAGGCCTGTGATAAAAAAGTGGCTCTATGAGCTGCCGGCCGGGCATATTGAAAAGGGAGAGAGTGTGGTCAATGCAGCAAGAAGGGAGTTAAGAGAGGAGACAGGTTATACTGCGAAAGATATCAGGAAGCTGTATACGGCACACATAAGCCCCGGCAGTAATATGTGCAGAAATACCTTCCTTGTCGCGAAACTAGATAGGCAGGGAAGAAGGTCCTTGGACGATGATGAGGATATAAAGGTTGTGCCGTTCGACTTAGAGATGATACTGGACATGATAAGAAATAAGAAAATAGTGGATAACAAGACCATATCCGCGATACTGTATTATGTTATGTTTGGATGATTGCTGTGGTCTTAATGTTCCGGCATGGAGTGAGATAAACATAGCTTTCAGATATGTTATTTATAAGTGTGGAGATTTAGCAGGTAGGGCGCTGATAGTGTTCCGAACAGGATACGTCTATCTCTTGCTCTTTAGTTGAGAGGTATCGTTATGAATAAAAAGTCAATTTATGTGTTGGTGGCAGCCATAGTGATTGTTGTAGTGGGCGTAATCATCTATCAGAAGATCGGCTCCGGCAATAGTAGTGCGGTAGCCTTGGACAACAAAGTAGTTAGCCAGAGTGATGCCTCTATGCTCTACAGCATAGCGAACAATGACAGCCTTGCTAATATGGTTGGTGCGTCAGTCTCTCCGACAAAAGGGACAGTTAATATTACTGGTAGTTCTATTCTGCTTGTTGACGGAAAGCCGACTGTTGTGTACATAGGTGCTGAGTACTGCCCGTACTGCGCAGTAACTAGATGGAGTATAATTCTGGCACTCATGAGGTTTGGGAACTTTACCAATCTGCATTACATGACATCAAGCGCCTCGGACAATCCTGCAAGTGTTCCTGGATTCACATTCTATAATTCTACATACAGCAGCGATACAATCTCATTCATGAGCGTGGAGACCACGACGAACCGGCTTGACCCTTCCACAAGTTATTATTACCAGCTGCAGAAGCTGAACGCCATCGAAAATGCGACGTTCGGCGCGTTCAACGGAGGCGGAGGTTCCATACCATTTACTGATTTCGGGAACGTTAGCGTGCAGATAGGTGCGGTCGTGAACCCTAGTATATTGAATGGGATGAGCCAACCCCAGATAATAAGGAAGATGAATGACCCGAAGTCAGTAGAAGCGCAAAACCTCATCGGTGGGGCTAATCTGTTCACTGCAAAGATATGCGAGATTACTAACAACACACCGCAAAGTGTGTGCGGCCAGGAATACGTAAAGATTATCGAAGAGTATGGATAGAGTTAGCCGGCCACGGCCCTCTTATATCTTTCCAGCAATTGCTTTGCGTATGCCCTCTTTGAGTCTATGAGGTTCTCGCTCTCGTCTGTATCTGCAATACTGTACAGCTCGGCCTTGCTGTTCGAATGGAAGTGGACGAGCTTGAACTTTTCACTGTATATAGATACAGCGTTTTGGTTGTGGCTCTCTTTGGCTTTGTATATCAAGTCAGCATACTTCGACCTGCGCTTGAGCTTTCTGAGCAGATATTCGTCCCATCCCTCGCTTATTCCGGTGTGCTCTGTGAACACTATTCTTTTCGCCTTCCAATATAGATTGTCGGACCTTCCGCCCACAACATCCATTATGGATTCCTGCATCTGCGTCAGGCTTATCGGCGCCTCTTCCTCTTTTCTATCCCTTATGATTCTGCTGTTCTTGAACCTTGCCGACACAGTAGGCACTCTTGATACTTCTGAGTAGGGAAACTGTGAGTGATAAAGCAGGCCATGCTCGCCGAAGAACTGTCCGTGGTCTGATGTTACTATCACTATGGCATCATCGAGCTTGCCGGCGCGCTTCAGTATCTCTATCGCTTCGCCAACCTTTGCATCTAAGTACCTAAGCCTCTTTAGGTATCCGGAGTGCAGCTTCCTTAGTGTAGTGCTATCGAGATCCATTATCCCGCTCAGGTATACCCACTTGTCCTGGACCATGTTCTTGTCAGGCACAGGATAGTTCTCGTGTGCCTCCATGTAGTTTATGAACATGAATTCAGGGAGTATGTCGAATTTGGAGGCCTGTTTTATGTGATCGCGTATGACAGAATTGGTGCGTTTCGCACCCCTGTCTAGGTTATATGTGTTGTCCGCATCCGCAACGTTCCTAGCCATCCTAAGGCGCAGATTCAGGTATGCTCTGTCTACGATTGGGCGTGGAAGTACCCTACTTACCGCATAAGCGGCATTTATCAGCTTTATCCTTGTGCTGAATCCCCCTTTAAGGAGAGAGATGATGTTCTTTGTGAGCAGATTGTCGTTGGAGACGTTTGTGGCGGCCCACAGGTCGTAGCACTTGCCGAATCCATTGGAGAGATTGGTAAAGCTGTTGACGAACGGGTTGTTTGATATCAGTGTGGATGAGTACCCCATTACAGAGAGTCTGGATGCCATAGTCTCCTGGCCCTTGTCGAGGAACTTAGTCTTAACGAACCAGGGGTCTATCACACTCGTGCCGTTCTTAAACATATCCTTCGACGCTTCTGGTATCTTAGATACATATTTGCCGGAGAATATAGATGCGTGTGATGTCGCAGTCCATGTACCTGGTGCAATCGCATTGTTGTATCTTATGCCGTTCCTTCCAATATAGTTTATCGTTCTGAGGGAGGAATCGCCGTACGAATCGCTGGCCCGGACTGTATCCAGCATAAATATGAATATGTTTGGCTTATCCTCGTAAGTCATGCGACCACTAACAATCTCGCAAAAGGCGTGCACCCCGCGATGCAGATTTATCTATTCATCTCCAATATATACTTGTTTACGAATGGTTTTAAACTTAATTATAGATATTACCTGTTGATTGCGATGGATATATGTGTTCTAAACCAGTTCTTCTGGCCGTACGGAGGGGGAACGGAGAACGTTTTGATGGAGGTTTACAGTAGACTGGCAAGAAGGCACAATATAACCGTGCTGACGGGCTCACTGCACGATGGGGAGAAGAGGAAGGTAGAGGAGATTGGTGGGATAAAGATTGTGAGGATGAGATCCAGGTACGTAGACCTGCCGAAGGCGCCCTTGCCGTATCTTATTATGGAAGACGTACGAGGAGAGATTGCTGCTGCTGGGTCTGAGATTTATCACATCAACAACAGATTCCAGTACGGGTTTGGTGAGATCAGAGAGATAAAGAAGAGGGGCCTTATGGCGATAACCATACACAACTCCCTCCCGAAGAACATAGACCTTGTGACTGACCTGTTCGGACAGCTTTACGACTCTGTGAAGGGGAGAAGTATGATTGCGGACGCAGACATTATAACAGGGGTATCGAAAAGCGCTATAAGTACCACAGTTCCGGAGCGTGCTGCGAGGAGGGCGCATATCGTATTCAACGGGGTTGACCACAATATATTCAGGAGCAGGAGCAGAAGGGACAGAAACGTGAATCAAGTGTTGGATGGGTTCGGAGACCATGATAACATAATACTTAATAACGGGAGGCTGGTCCCGCAAAAGGGACAAGCATACCTCCTGAGGGCCGCACGCATGCTTGTGGATGATGGTTATGATGTGGCGGTTGTTATAGTAGGGAAAGGACCGCTCAGAGACAGACTTGATGGATTGGCAGATAAGCTTAGGATAAGAGAGAGGGTCAGGTTTGTTGGAGGTGTGCCGCCGGACAAGACCATGTATTATTATAACGCTGCGGATGTTTTTGCCTTGCCTTCCACATACGAGCCGGCGTCGGTTGCGCTTCTTGAGTCCCTGTCTTCGGAACTGCCGACCGTGGCGAGCAGGATAGGAGGCATACCTGAGATGATGGGCAGGTGTGGCCTCTATAGCACGGCAAGAGACGAGCACAGTATATATAATAAGTTGAGGACAGTATTGGACGGGAAGAAGAAGGCGAGGTCCATGGCTATGAGAGGCAGGGCCAAGATGATAAAAGAGCATGATTGGGATGCAATATCAAAGAGGTATGAGGAGCTGTTTTACAGTATCGTGAGAAGGTAATATCTTTATGGAAAAGAAGAAGAAGAAATCGCTATGGTACTCCATTACCGAGAGCAAGAACCTTAACGAAAAGGAATATATGAAGAATATAAACCGCGTATCTATATTCATCGCGGCGGCATTCGGGGTGAGCTTCGCGGTATTCATGGTGATTGCTTGGATAGGAGGCATAGGCATGGTATTCGGCGCAATACTCAAGTCCAAGCTTGACATCTACTCCTTGTCGTTCCTTTTTGTGTTCGGCGGATTCGCTATAAGATTCATAAAATGGAACTACTACCTCAAGGTTTTGAATATACACGTTCCGTTGAGGAAAAACTTTATCACGTACCTGTCGCTGTACTCCATGAATATAACTCCCGGAAGGTTGGGCAGGGTGCTTGTCGCGTTCACTGTCAATAGGGTAGCGAATACCAGGATAGCGAGCACGTTGCCGATTGTGACATTTGATATATTCACTGACTTCATCGGTGTGGCGATAGTTGCGCTCGCCACTGCAATCTACTTCAACACCTATGCGTTGTATGTGCTCATATTGGATATAGTGCTCATGATGCCGTACGTCTTCATATTGAATGGATGGTTCTATAGGATGCTTAAGCACAGACTACGGAACAGCGGGTGGTTCTTGAGGCTCAGCCTTTACGGTGACGAGTACTTCGCTTCGCAGAGCAAGCTGAACAAACCCCGCACGTACTTCGTATCTCTAGCCACGTCGATACCTGCGGCGTTCTTCAATGCGATGGCACTATTCTTCGCTCTTATGGCCATAGGGACAATGCCGCACATTATTACCACTGCGTTTATACAGACGTCATCTGAGCTGTTCGGGGCAGTCACTGGGCTCCCTGGAAATATCGGCGTCACAGATGGTGCGCTTGTGGCGCTTCTCGGAAGCATAATGCATCTTAGTGCAGCAGATAGCTCTGCTGTAACGATAATGTCTAGGCTGGCTACCCTCTGGTTCGGTGTGGGCCTGGGAGGAATATTCCTAATCTACAGTATGAGATACTGGAAGATTCGTAGAAATGACTTGAAGGAAGTAAACGGAAAAAGAAGGGGCGAGAGAGCAGTAAGGAGAGGTGCGAGCATACAATGATGAGAGTATCGGCTTATCTCCTTGCAGCATATATCCTTCCAACGAAGGTCCTCGGTCTCTTCTTGAACGGGTTGTAATGCGATTTGGGCATTGTGCATGTGACCTTGAATCCCGCGTCCCTGAGCTTGCTTGCTAGATTGATGTAGCCGTAATGGTATTCCAGCATTATCTGGCTGAATCTGCGGAGCGTCTTATTCTCTGCGTTCATTATAGTCTGGTATTCGCAACCCTCGCAGTCCATCTTGAGCACCGCGTCTTTGACCTTGAACCTCTTAGTTATGCTATTCAGGTCTGCTACCATTATCCTGCTGCCACTAGCCGAAGGTCTGAGATCAGAGCCGCTGTTGCTCCTGCGGCTCTCGCTCAGGATTGTTGATCCAGAGACTCCGCACCCCTCGTTCAGCAGAGTTATCCTGTCATCCAACCCATTCGCCTTTATGTTTCTGGCCGCGAGCCTGTACGAATAAGGATAGGGCTCAAATGCATAAACGTGCCTGGCGGAGCCGAGCGAGAAGTATATGGCAGTATCACCTATTCCAGCACCTATATCTATTACTGTCTTTCCTCGCACGCTGAGCCACTTGTACTGTTCATTTATAAAATTCTCCTCTATCAGGAAGAGTATGTTGAGTATTTGCACCACGTCATCGAAATAGAACCGTATGGCCGTACCAGACTTGTGCTTGTAATGAATTGTGCGCATCTGGCGGTCCAGGTATAGAGCAGAACAAGGATATGCTTTCCTATGGTCTACTGGAATGGAGTTAGACATACCAGTTATTCTTGCCGTCTTCCCTGACATGAGCATTATAGGCGCTGATCTCATGATTCCGTATTTGAAGAGCGCTGCGCTGCACCAGTTGTATGCTAAATTTCTTATGATAGAGAGGTTCTTTGCACGATTCTCCGTGGTTATGGAGCGGAGATAGGCGGATTTAGACATGTTCTTCTTTACATCGAAGGTTATCTCCATCGCAATTACGGATTTCTGGTGAATGGCTCGCAGTACGAGAATCAGAATGGCTCCTCTACAGATTCGTCCTCAGGCTCATCCATCTCATCTTCAAAGGATTCTGTCTCTGATGCGCCTTCAGACTTGCCCACAACCTCTATCTTCCCAAACTTTCCGGCAGATAGCTGCGGGGTTCCCCTGAACTCGGTCACGTATCCGTTGGTTACCTCGACCATGTCGCCTACATTGACCTTTTCTATATCCTCCCCCCATAGAGACATTGATATCGAGCCTGAATCGTCCTTTAGCATTATGGATGCGACACTTAGCCTCTTTCCGTACTTGGTAACTACTTCTCTCGGCTCCTCCTTTTGGGTAACCTCTGCCTTCACATCGACGTTGCTCGCGCCGGCCTTTAGTTCGCTGATTTTCATTAAAACACCAGTAAGAGTTTGACAGCCTGAATTCGACAGATCTGCCAGGAAGCTGCCTTCCGTTAGGAAAGTTATTATAGGCGAAGGTATTTATATTTTCCTGAAGTGTGAATTGGGGAAAATCATCTATTGTGGGATCTTCATCCCGCGGTTGAAACCGTGGGTTTTCGGCCCGCAGAACAATCAATAATAAGCACTTGATACTGCCTTGAGAATCTTATTCCGGAATATAACATAGTAAATCTTCGTGGCACAGGCTATTAAAAACTTTAATTCACACGTGTTCTCAATTCGGGGTATTATCTTGGCACAGACAGAGCGGATGGAGGTCAGAAAAGGCATGCACCCTTCCTTCCTGAACGTCATAAAGCAGAAGGAGAGGATAAAGGACAAGCTGTCCGGCATAAAGAACAAGATAGGCGTTTACAGCGCAAAGGGAGGTGTTGGAAAGACCACCGTGGCGATAAACGTGGCGTATGCGCTGAATAGGATGGGCTTCAGGGTTGGCCTCCTTGATGCTGACATAGACTGCCCGAACGTCACCCTGTTCCTCGGGATTGAGGATAAGATAGATATCTCAGGATTTCCGCTAAAGCCGGTAGAAAAGGACGGGATAAAGATAGCCTCAACCGCGATGATAGTGGATGATGAGAAGAAGCCAATAATATGGAGAGGGCCCATGGTGGCAAAGATGTTGGGAGACTTCTTCGAGAACACAGACTGGGGGGAGCTTGACTATCTTGTGATAGACCTGCCGCCAGGGACATCTGATGCGCCGCTGTCCATAATGCAGCTGCTTGATATGAAAGGATTCATACTTGTCACGACCCCGCACAGGATATCGGCCATAAACTCCAGAAGATCCGGGCTCATGATAAGGAGGTTCGGAGTTCATATACTCGGGATCGTAGAGAACATGTCGGTGGGCCCGTCCGTCAGCAATGAGACGGAGAACCTGGCGAGGGATCTTGGTGTGGAGATACTTGGAAGGGTGGAGCGTTCTGGGATTTTCAGCTCGATGGGAGACCTTGGAGGCGTGCCGGTAGTTGAAAACGAACCGGCTTATGAGGTCTTCAAGGGCATGCTTCAGCGCCTATTATAACTCCTGCGGTTTTATTTTTGGGGATGGGGGAAAACGCAAAACATAAATATTTTTACGTAGATGCCATTATACGTGCGTTTGATTTATAACTCTGATTATTCATTGTTTAAGGTTTCACGTTTTATGCTCTAAAATTTGAAGATCGGTAGATAATATGGCAGACAATCAGAATCTAGGACAAGTTATGTTGCTTCCAGAGGGGGCAACAAGGCTTCTTGGAAGAGAGGCACAGAGAACGAACATAGCCGTAGCTGTGGCGGTATCTAATGTGATAAAGACAACGCTCGGCCCGAAAGGAATGGACAAGATGCTGGTAAGCGATCTTGGAGATATAGTGATAACGAACGACGGAGCTACCATACTTGACGAGATGAACGTCGAGCATCCTGTTGCTAAGATAATGGTGAATGTGGCGAAGAGCCAGGACAGAGAGGTAGGAGACGGCACAACCAGCGTTGTTGTAATAGCAGGGAATCTGCTGAAGGGCGCAGATGAGCTTATAGAGCAGGGCATACACCCCACATTGATAATAAGAGGATACAAGATGGCGGCTGCGAGGGCAGAGAAGTTGTTGAACGAGTATTCGAGAAGCGCGAACATAGATGACGATGAGGCGCTCAAGAAGATAGCGCTCGTGTCTCTTGGATCTAAGAACATAGGAGAGAAGGAGACGAAAGGGCACCTTGCCGATATCGTCATAAGCGCAGTCAGGGCTGTGACTGAGAAAAACCAAAAAGGTGGTTACACTATAGAGAGAGACTATGTGAAGATAGAGAAGAAGACAGGAGGCAGCATAGCGGAGACGTCCCTCATAAGCGGCGTCATAATAGACAAAGAAGTGACGCACCCCAGCATGCCAAGATATGTAGAGAATGGTAGGGTCGCACTTCTGGATGCCGCGCTGGAAATCGAGAAGACAGAGACGGACGCGAAGATAGACATAACGTCTCCTGACCAGCTCCAGGGCTTCCTGCAGCAGGAAGAGAGCATGCTCAAGGAGATGGCAGAGAAGATAAAGAGGAGCGGAGCCACTGTCCTGTTTACACAGAAGGGCATAGACGACGTGGCGCAGCACTACCTTGCCAAGAACGGGGTGATGGCAGTAAGGAGGGTGAAAAAGAGCGACATGGAGAAGCTCTCGAAAGCCACCGGCGCAAAGATAATCACAAGCCTTGACGATCTCACAGACCAGGACCTCGGCTTCGCAGGCAGCGTAGAAGAAAAAAAGGTAGGGGGAGAAGAGATGGTCTTTGTCGAGAACTGCAAGAACCCAAAGAGCGTGAGCATATTCGTAAGAGGGGGCTCCCAGCAGGTCATAGATGAGGTAGAGAGGTCCCTGGAAGACGTGCTCGGCTCTGTGACAGCCACTATAGAGAACAAGGGCAAGTATGTAGTGGGAGGCGGTTCGATAGAGATAGACCTCGCAAGCAAGCTCCGTGAATATTCGGGAGAGGTCGGAGGGAGAGAGCAGCTCGCCATACAGAAGTTCGCCGACTCTCTGGAGGCCATACCAAAGACACTGGCAGAGACAGCAGGCATAGATGCGATAGACACCCTCGTGCAGCTCAGGAACAAGCACAGGAGCAAAGAGGATGGGACCAGATACGGAGTCGACATATTCAGCAACACTGTCGGGGATATGGAATCGCTCGGCATACTGGAGCCGACCAAGATGAAGGTGCAGCTTGTCTACAGTGCGAGCGAGGCAGCGGAAATGATACTCAGAATCGATGACATAATAAGCTCCAGGTCAAAGCCGGGAGGCGGAATGCCTCCTCCAGGAGGGGCTGAGGGCTACTGATGGTAGCGCGTGCTTGAATGGATGGTAAAGAACCATGTGTGATACTGGTAACCGGATCGCCGGGAGTCGGCAAGACCGCAATAGTCTCTAAGCTGAAAGACGACGATAAGTCCATCATGTGCGTAAGCATCGGAACGATCATGACGGAGATTGCAGTAGCCAGGGGAGAGTTAACGGATAGGGATGAGATCAAGTATCTGCCGCGCAGCAGGTACGTCTCCCTGCAGGAAGAAGCATGGGACAGAGTATCGGAGATAGAAGGGATAGTAGTTGTTGACACACACATCACAGTCGAGAAGAATGGAAGGTTCCTTCCCGGCATACCGATCAAGCTGATGACGCAGATAAAGGGCCTTTCGGCGATGATATACATAGATGCGAGCAATGAAGAGCTCGCGAGAAGGAGAACCCGAGATGGGTATACAAAAAGACATAGAGAGATGGAGAGCGGCATGGAAACGGATGTGCAGAGATACATGAATCTTGGAGGGCTATCGTACTATTCAGTGCATTTAAATATTCCGATATACATAATATACAACAGAGACAATAGGCTGGATGAGGCAGTCATGGAATGCAAGAAAGCGATAAAGGAAGTTAGAGAATGATGTTATGGTAATTACAGCGGCTATGCCACTCTCTGTGGCTCTGGCCATAATTCTGATAGGCGCTATCGAGATAGTGGTATCTACGCTGTTGCAGCGCAAGCTCGTCAACACGAAGAGGAACCGCGAGATACAGTATCGCATGAACAAGATTTCAAAGGAAGTCAGGGAGATGATAAAGAACAAGGAGCCCACTGACGCGATAAACCAGAAGCAGAAGGAGATGATGCCTCTCGCTAGTGAGAGTATGAGAATGACACTTAAACCCATGCTGGCGGTGTTTCCCCTCTTCATATTCATATATTACGTTGTGATGGGGATGTTCCTGAGCGGCTGGCAAAAGTACATAGTCAACTTCATAGTCCCGATGCACTACAGAACATTCTTTATAGTGTTCGTCCTAATTGTCGGTATGGTTGTGGGAATAGCCATAAGCATTTATGACAGGAAAAAGTCAAAGGAAGAGATGTCTAGAATGGAAGTGGGTGTTTGATTGCCGAAACCGATGTATAGATCAAGGAGCTTTAAGAAAGTGAAGAGAGTAACAAGGACCAAGAGGAACGTGGTGCACTACAGGCGAGGGAAGCCTGGTCTTCCGCACTGCGCTATATGCAAGGCTGAACTCAATGGCATAAGCCCATACGGAGCGAAAACTAGAAAGAGCAACAGTAGGCAGTTCGGTGGCGTTCTGTGCAGCAAATGCACCTCGGAGGTAATCAAGCTCAGGAGCAGGGTGGAGCAGGGAGAGATGAAGCTTGACGACGTAGCTGTGAGGTACAGGGCCTACGTATTACAACTGGTCGCACATTGATAGGATGAAGATATGCATATCAGGATTGACAGCCAGCGGAAAGACTACGCTTTCTGAGAAGATATCCAATGAGTTGGGAGTGAAGCACGTGCAGAACTCGTACAAGGAGTATATAAAGAGCCACGAACTCATGGCAGATTTCATAGATTCGGCTGACGAGAGATTTGTTAGGGACTTCGACAGGAAGACAGTAAATGCCACATCTACCGACTGCGTGGTAAGCACATGGTTGGGCCCGTGGCTGGTAAAGGACGCGACACTTCGGGCGTGGCTGTACGCGCCAGACGAGATAAGGGCAAAAAGATATGCAGAAAGGCACATGATTGGGCTTGCCGATGCGAGGGAGCTCATTGCGAGCACCGACAGCTCGGCTGCAAGGGGCTTTAAAAGGGTTTATGGTATAGATATATACGACCAGAGCATATTCGACATACAGCTCAACACATCTACGACAAGTATAAGGGAGTGTGTATCTGTTCTGTCACTCATGGTCATTGAAAGAGAGAAGAGGTAGTTTGATGCTGTTAGAGATTGGAAGAGTATGTATAAAGAAATACGGACGTGATGCAGGCAAGCGCGCTGTGATAACCAAGATAGAGAGCGATGGGTTCGTCAAGGTAGTTACCGAATCTAGGCAGAAGGAGAGGAGATGCAACCCCAGGCACCTTGAGTTCCTGAACCAGAAGATTGACATCAACAATAAGGAGACCTTGGAGAAGACCTTAGGAATATCGGAGAAGAGGCAGGAACGAACGCCACGGGATTCAGCCTGAATCCAGGACTCTTAGCGCATCCTCTATAAACTCGTTCTTCTTGGACGATCCGTTGACAAGTATGTCAAGCAGCTCCGTGGTTCTTATCTCCGGACCAACATTCATCTGCTTCAGCTGGGAATTCAGTATCTCTAGGCCGCGCTCCCTGATAGACATGCCGCCCACCTCATTGTTCCTAACCGATTCTATATTTGTCTGCAGCTCTGGATTTGAGACTCTTGAAGAGTCTATGTCCACTATCGCCTTGCCGGAGTATTTCGAGATTATGCCCTTCAGGCCAAGACTGCCATTAGTCACCCCGTTCTTTATCGTACCAGAGAGCCTTATCCGTATTATTGGATAGTCTGAGCCGGTAATTGAGCTCTCTATCACCTCTTCACATAATTTGCGGATATCCTCACGGCCGGCGTCTTCTACCTCTATGTTCTTTGAGACGAATCTCCTGGACTTGATTTTGATGAATTTGTAGGTACTGTCAGACGTATCGAAGAGTATGAAGCCCTTGCTCTCGGTCTCCGAGTCCTTCAATTGCGTGAGCACTGTGCTCCCGGGGATGAGAAGCTTCTTGCCATGGACACTCTCCTCTATCATATTGTGTATGTGCCCATCTACATATAGGTCGAACCCGATCGGGAGATCGTTAAGCTTCATGAACTGGTCGCTGAACGGCAGCAGCTCATATATAGACTGGTGAAGCATGAATATGTTGAAAGAGCCCGGGACCGGCCTGGGATCCAGCTCTTTTATCTTGTCGGTGACTATCTCTTCAGAAATACCGCCAAGACCGTATATTGCGACGCGATCCGCGCCATTTGATATCACGGTTGTGGCCTCGCTGGTATCTACCAGCAGACCGGCCAGGTCAAGGAGCCTTAGGGCATTGTCCCGCCCCACAGCCGTACGCTCATGCGTGCCTGATATCGCAACTATCGGCACGTCGGTGAACGTGCTCCTGTCCCCGTGGTAGTTAGATACCCTCGCCTTCCACTCTCTTTTAGAGGCTTCGCGGAATATGTTTATCGCCTGCGCCAGTACCTCTGGCTTGGGGCTCCGGTTATCGAATACGTCTCCTGGTATTATTATAGCGTCAGCCATCGAAGATGCAAGCTCCATGGAGCTTTTTGCCTGCTCGTAGGCGTCGGCCTTGAAACGTTCGTAACCGAGATGCATGTCCGATACTATGGCTATCTTCATCTTATGACCCGCTTGCGTGCTTATTGGCTGCCTCAGTGACTCTCTTTATGAACTCGTCTATGAACTGTTGCTGCTTGTCCTTATATTTGCCGTATGCGCCTGCTGCGCATGGATGTCCACCTCCTATACCTCCTATTATGCCCGACACGTCTCTCATCAGTATTCCTGCGTGTATCCCGTATTTCTTGTCTGCCGGATGGCGTATCCTGACGGAGAAAGATATCTCATCCTTATACATCGAATAGAAAAGCGCTATGTCGGCACCGACCTTTATCGACATATACGAGGTTATATGCGCGGGCACCTCCGACCTCCCGTATACAAGGAGCAGCCCATTTATCATCATCTTGCCGGATTTAGATATGCTATCTATTATCCTATACCTTTCCCTGGACGTAAGGTCGTATGAGATGATATTTTGTATTGTCGGATAATCAGTCCTGGCCGTTCTCATCAACTCTGAGACGTCGTCGAACGTCTGCGGTGTGGAGTTGCGAAGGTCGGCGGAATCAGACACTATGCCGATCAGGAGCAGCTT
Organism: Microcaldota archaeon; assembly: GCA_964409135.1. Classification (GTDB taxonomy): domain Archaea; phylum Micrarchaeota; class Micrarchaeia; order Micrarchaeales; family Micrarchaeaceae; genus JAJYXL01. The sequence goes on along the minus strand of CAYPBZ010000003.1, from coordinate 21,978 downwards.
CGCCTCCTCCTGGCTTATCGTGGCTCCGAGATCCTTGAGTATGTGATAAATGATACTTGAGGCCGATGTGTAGCCCTCTCCATCGAACGCGTATACGCTGTCCTTCTGTATGTCCTTCGGGGCATGATGGTCTATTATTATGATTGGCTTGTCGGCTCTCTTAAGCTCGGCGCCCAGGTTTCCACATCCGTCAAAGTCGTTCACGTCGAGCATGATTGCCACGTCATAGTCGCCAAGGGAGGTGCTTGTCGAGTATTTTATACCCTCCTTTTTGAGTATTCCTTCTATGCTCGATGATATCTTGTCTGGGACCGTCATTCTGGGATGGTCGAGATACGACGAGAGCGCTATTGCAGAGGACATGAAATCCGCATCCGCTATCGAGTGCGACACCAATACAACGCCCTTGTGCCTGTTTACCCTTAGCATTTCCTCGAGTTCGTCTATGTTTATCTTTCTCATCGTATCAGTCAACTAATGTCAGGATTGTAGTCCTTTCAGCATAGATTCCAGCTCTTCTCTAAGCTGTTTTTCCTTCCCGGCCAGGCTGGCACCCTGTTTGCCCGCCATATCAAGCCGTATCTTTATCATCTCCTTACGCTCCTTTATGGTACTGAGAGCCTCGTCCTTGCTCGTCTCCACCATCACAGAACCGGCAGAAGAGTATATCTTTCCTGATGATTTTGAGAGCTCGGCCTCAGCTAGGTCGTATTCATTCTTCTGCAGGGACAGCCTCTCCTTCTGCACGCTTAGTGACTGGAGTTGGTCCCTGACCTTCTGATATTCCAGGCTCAAGGTTTCCAGTTTATTCTTGTCTTCCATTTTCACACCATTTAATTAGAAGCGGCAAGATCCAAGGGCCGCCCATATATATTGACGGGCAACGTTTATATGGATTTCAGTGTGCGCTGGTTTACTTGTCTATGTCAGCAGCTACTACGTCCAGGCTCCCGAGTATAGAGAAGAAGTCTGCGTACTTTATGCCCTTGCATAGGCTCTCTAAAACAGATATGTTGGTGTATGTGCCGCTCCGCAAATATATCCTGTGGGGTCTTTGCTTGTCCGGAACCATGTATATTATGCCCTCACCCCTGGGCAGCTCTGCATTGTTGATCACTATGTCAGGCTTTGCGGGCTGTCCTATGAGTTTTACCGGGAGGCCGACCACATCATTGTCATCAGGCATCTTGTCCAATGCCTGCTTTATTATTTTTATGCTTTCCAGCATCTCATTGTACCTGACCCTGTATCTAGAATAGGAGTCTCCCGCAGTCTCGATAGGTATCCTGAACCTGACCTTATCATACGCATAATAAGGGTTTGCTTTCCTCACATCATATTCTACACCGGACGCGCGCAGCACCGGTCCGGAAACCCCGCGTTCAATTGCCTCGTTCCTGCTTATTGTTCCAATCCCCTTGGTCCTCTCTGCGAATATCGGGTTGGAATCCAGAACGTCCGGATATGAGCGTATCTGCCTTTCCAAGTATTCGATAAGCTTGTATGCCCTGTCCTTGAAGTCTTCCGGCAGTTTCCTGCTCAACCCCTTTATCCTGATATTGACATAAAACATCCTTCCTCCTGAAACGTCCTCCAGCAATTTTATTATGTGGCTGCGCTCCCTGAACGTCCACATGAACATAGTGAACATCTGGCCGAGATCATTGCAGAACGTGCCGAGCCATAGAAGATGGCTCGCTATCCTCTGGAACTCGAGGAGTATAGTCCTTGCATACTGTGCTGTTGGCTTTACTTCTACTCCGAGTGCCTTCTCAACGGTATTGACATATAGGTCATCCCATGCAAGAGGTGCTATGTAGTCCATCTTCTCCATGTATGATGGATTCTGCATGTACATCCTGTTCTCGCACAGCTTCTCCACCCCCCTGTGGAGGAACCCTATATGAGTTTCTACATTGAGTATTGTGTCTCCATCGACATCCGCTATGAAGCGCAGCACTCCGTGCGTGCTTGGATGTATCGGCCCGATGTTCACTCTCATTGACGGCATTATGATTCACTTTTGTGTGTTGTACGGCTTTCCCCACTGGAAGGCCTTTCTCATAGGAGGTTCTGTGCCGTTCCACTTCTCTAGGAGAAGGCGGCGGGCGTCCCTGCCGTTTATATGTATTCCAAACATCTCGGACAGTTCGCGCTCGTACCAGTCTGCCGCCGGATATATGTGCATTACGGTGTTTATTGATAGTCCGGCTTTGTGTTCTGATGCCACGCTGCCCTGTTTGTCCTGTGTTTCCAGCCTCACGGTCACAATCTCCTCGCTCTCTTTGGCCATGTTGCGCAGGATGTACACTACATCTAAGTGGTCCGAATAGTCGGTCGCGGTTATGCACTTGAGGTAGTCGAACCCTTTACGCTTCGTCTCTTCTAATGTTCTCGCTAATGCTTCTTTCTGGATTTCCATCAGTCTTACCCTTTATCTTTTCCTGGAGTTTCATGAGCGCGGCGAAGAGATTCTCGGGCTTCGGCGGACATCCTATCGTATACACATCTACAGGTATAACCTGATCTATGCCGCGCATGATGTTATAGCTCTCGTACCATGGCCCTCCGGATGTGGCACACTCACCGAACGCGATCACATACCTGGGCTCTGCCATCTGCTCGTACAGCCGCTTCACACGCGGCACCATAGATTTTGTCACCCAGCCTGCGACTATCATCACATCACACTGCCTCGGAGTGGCCCTGAATAGAAGGTACCCTTTTCTTTCTGCGTCTATTCTCGGAGAGCCGAACGCCATTAGCTCCATCGCGCAGCATGCCAGACCGAACTGCAATGGCCATACGGAATTTGACCTCCCCCATCTTATTATCTTTGATGCAGATAGCTTAGCTATATCGCTTAGTTTGGTGAACATCACGTTCGCGCGCGTCGACCTCTCTGTCACAGAGTTGTTCAGTAGCTCCGTCATCTCCCGTTCGGCGTTGAGGAACTGCTCCTCAGAATATGGCAGATCAGACATTGTTGTCACCTATCATTTTATATCCGAGCATGGCGAATGCAGTTGCAACCACGACGATTCCAAGCATCTCCGCACCTTCGGCGTGCGGCATTATGCCAGACACCACGCTCCACAGAAGCACAAGTATTGTTATTATCTCGAATGGTAGAAACACCATGAAGAAAGGGAAGTATTCGGAGTCTATGTCCCGACTGTGCCCTATGGTCTTTTCTCCACTCTCGTAGGGCGCGTCTTTGACTCTGCTTGGCCTACTCTTCTTTCTTATCATCCGGGAAGTCAGTATAAGAGAGGCGGGAATGAACATTCCGAATGCCGCAAAGAACAGTAATGAGACGTAGTCGTATAGCACCTTATCACACATATATTTCTATGCCTGACTGCATCATATTTTTTGTTTGTTGGCGGACTATATATACTTTTGCATCCAGAATCGCAGAGAGAGAATGGCAAATGATACTTGCTTTCATCCCGCCGCTAAAGCATGTGGGATTTCTCGCTATGAACGGCTAAATTATTAATCGTTGGAGGGTTTTATCAAGGGTGCTGTGATGATGCTAGTATATTCCAAAACAGATGCTGTATCGAGCTCCATAGCAGGGCATATGATCAAGGACTTCGGCTTTGAGGGAGAAGACAGAGTAGGTGAGGTATACCTATCAAAAAGCGGGGCTGTGCGTATGGTAGGGATAGAAACCGAGCTTGTGAGGGCAGAATTCCTAGACAGCACGTTCCAGGAGGATTGTTTTGTCTTTCTGAGTCCGCATTTCAGCTCAAAGGGAATAATTTCGTTTACCGTGCATCCAGAAGGGAACTGGAATGATGACACCTCCTCTGGTGGAAAGCCGAGATTCCTGAGCTTCGCTGCGCCGTTGAGGATGAGATCTGTGTTATTGTACCTGAATTCGAACAACACATACGGGATAGACCTCAAATACGAGGCTACGCACCATGGCCCTGCACTGAATACCCCCTCATTTTTTGTTGAGATAGGGGGACCAGAGAGTATCAATAATATGGACAGGCTGTCCTTCATAGTAGCCAAGTCGGTGCACCAGATGCTCGAGTCGAGTCATGATTGCGAAAGCATATCACTCGGGATAGGAGGAGGGCATTATCCCCTCAAGTTCACAGAGCTTGCGCTGGATAAGGGGATCGGATTCTCCCATATGATGTCGAAACACCATGTAAAGGATGTCGGAATGCTGGACCAGGCCGTAGAGAGGTCAGACGCGCGCCCTGAGAATGCGGTTATAGAATGGAAAAGTATAAAGAGAGAAAACAGGGAAGATATTATTAGAAAACTCGATGATATAGGTATAGATTATGTTAAGGTATAGTCTTTTTGTGTTCGCCATTGCGGTTGCCGTGCTTCCGGCACTGTCATTTGGACAGTATTGGTTCCAAACCGGTGCGATTGGTTCGCAGAATACGTCGTACAATAGCGGAGCCAGTGTGAGCATACAGACAATTTACAACCAGAATATTAGTTCTGGCTCTTTCGGGTTTTGGGTAGGAGAGACTCTCAGTAATGGCGCATTCCTGCAGGTAGGCTACTCTGTGGAGAACCAATCCGGGTACTACTCTACTAACTGCACTGTGGGAGGGTGCAGCGATCGTATATACATAGCTGCCGGGCAGCCAGTATGGTTCTGGGAGTATTTCCCCCAGAACGGCAACAGTAGCGCGTTCTACGGCTCGTTCGGTAAATCAGGTATGGGAGACAATGGGACATTCAACAACTATTCCTTTATCTCCTCAGGTAATGTGTGGACGTTTTACATGAATGGAGTTGCTTTGGGGCAGGTAGATTTAGGATCCAAGGACTCGGGCTATAACGTCCCATTTGTCGCAGCAGAAGATGCGGGAACTGATACTAATACCACTTACATGATTCCGGTGTCTTTCAAAAACTTCAGGATTTACAAGTATGGCGGGTGGGTCGGCGTTCCCGGCGGACAGGTAGATGTTGGATATGGTAGGGGCAGCGAAACTGCGCTCAAAAACAATTACGGGATAGAAGAGGACGGGAACAAGGTCAACTATTTTATGGTAGGCTCGGGGTTGCCAATACCCAGAAACGGAACAGTGCTCTGGTCTTCCGGATACAGCCTTAGCATAGATTCTGCGTATGGGAATAATGGAACCACGAACTATACCGGATTGTCGTCTGTGCAAATCTCAGAGCCGGCTGAGATAAACGTATCAAAATCCGAGAGGATATTGTTTGATGGATGGGTAGGCACAGGTACCGGGTCATATACGGGAAACTCGCCGAGCACATACGTCAGAATGTATGATAATGTGGCGGAGCGTGCGGTTTGGACAGTACAGTATAAGGTAGATGCCGAGAGCGAGTTTGGTAATGTGTCCGGGAGCGGATGGTATGATTACGGCAGCCTCGCAAGTATGTCAGTCAGCAGAAACGTCTCTTATGAGAACAGTGGTGAGAGATACGTTCTTAGTTCCTGGAGCAATAACATGACTGGAAATACAATACGTTTCATAGTAACAGGCCCGGAGAACCTGACTGCGGTGTGGGAGAAAGAGTACCTGGTAAACGCGTCTACAGAATACGGCAGCATAAGCGGGAGTGGATGGTACCCGTATATGGCTAATGCGACTTTGTCTCTTAATTTCTCTCCGATACAAACAGGCAGCGGAGTGCGTATCGGATTTTACTCGTGGAGCAATGGAGCCGATAAAATGAACTATAGCTTCGCTGTGGATAACAGCGTTTATCTGTCTACAGTATTCAGGAACCAGTATATGTCGAACGTCTCTGTCAAGAATGCAAATGGAGATTCTGTCAATTTCTCATACGTCGTTATAAACGGATTCGAGACTTTCGGAAACCAGGAATGGCTATTCGGGGGGGTGAATAGAGCAACCGGTATCGGATTTGATGGGTACAATCTTAAGATAAACGAGACATTTAACGTCTCTGGACCTTCGGCAGTGAGCATATCTGCGCCATTGTACAGCGTTACAATATATACCGACAACCTATTCGGAATCCCGCTAAACGCCTCGGTTTATATCACGTTCATGAACGGAACGGCACAGCATTTATACACAGGAAGTGGTGGGACGATATCCTTGAAGAATGTGGCCGATGGCTACGTCAAGGGCACTGTGGAATTCGACGGAAATGCAGAATCCTTCTCCAGGGTAGGCGGGGGTGGGATAAGAGTGAGGTTCATGTCCGCGGAGGTCTTGTTGCTGTCTTTCATATTTGCCGTACTTATGGGGCTTGTCGGGTTCCTGATTGCGAGAAGGCACCATAAGAGGTATCTGACTGGACAATCGGACGATTAGATGGAGGTTTATGAGAGATTTATTGAAAAGTACGGGAGATTCACAGACATCCAGAAGAGAGCCATACCAATCGTAAAGAATGGAGAAAACTGCCTGGTAGTGTCTCCCACAGGTAGTGGTAAGACCGAGGCTGCGATACTCCCGCTTATCGAACAGATTATAGCGGGAGGAGAGGAAGGAGTAGTTGTCTTGTACATAACCCCGCTTCGCGCGCTTAACAGGGACATGCTGAAGAGGATGACAGAGACCTGCTCGCATTTCGGAATCAGTGTGGGGATAAGGCACGGAGACACGACACAGTCTGAACGTGCCAGGCAGGCGAGAAAAGCGCCGCAGATACTTATAACCACCCCGGAGACCCTGCAGAGCATGCTCCCGACTATGTATATGGGAAAGGCGCTTGTGAACGTGAGACATGTGGTAGTAGATGAGGTGCACGAGCTTTACCATAGCAAGAGAGGTGCCCAGCTGTCTCTTGGACTGGAAAGGCTTGTAGAGATAGCAGGAGAATTCCAGAGGATAGGGCTAAGCGCGACTATAGGAGATGTGGATTCTGTAGCCAGATTCCTATGCGGAAAGAGAGAATGCAGAATTGTAAGCTCCGTAGAGGAGAAAAGATTAGACCTCGATGTTAGGCTTCCAAGGTACTCGAGGGCAGATAAAGAGATGAGGGAGTTTTCCGAGGCGTTTGAGCTTGATAAGAGGGCGCTAGCCAGGATATACACTATAACAAGGTACATAGAAGAGTCGAAATCTTGCCTGATATTCGCGAACACTAGGCAGACAGTAGAGGCGCTGGGAAGCAGGCTACTATATCTGGACAGACTGCACAGCTTTGGAGGAGTGGGTGTGCACCATGGCTCTCTTCATCGTGACGAGAGGATAGCCCTGGAGAATGACTTCAAGAACGGGACGACAAAAAGTGTGATAGCCACAAGCTCGCTTGAGTTGGGAATAGACATAGGAGACATAGACCTCGTCATACAGTATGGGTCTCCTCGTCAGGCCCTCCGGCTGCTTCAGAGAGTTGGGAGGAGCGGACACTCCACACGCAAAACATCGAGAGGTGTGATAATATCGACAAATACTATGGATTTCGTAGAATCTGTTGCCACGGTCCACAATGCAGAGGCAGGGATTCTGGAGAGATTGCCAATGCACAGCAATGCATTGGACGTCCTGGCAAACCAGATATGCGGAATGGCTTTGGACTTCGGACAGGTGCGGATGGATAAGGTAATGGCTTTGATCGGGAGGTGTGCACTGTACAGCAGCATGAGCGTAGAGGATGTGAGAGACTTGATGGAATTCATGTCGAAGCACCGCCTTATTGGATTTGACAAGGACATTGTTTCGAAGAGTAGAAAGACGAGGTTTTATTATTACGGGCATCTGAGCGTGATACCAGACAGAATAAGGTTTAAGGTAAGGAGCACGGTAAATGGGAGATACATATCCCAGTTGGATGAGAAGTTTGTGGTAAGCAATATATCCGAATCTTCGGTATTCATAACGAAAGGCCTTCCATGGAAGGTGGTAAGCATAGACAAGGATATCATAAACGTGGAGCCGAGCGGCGATCTGGGGGGCGCTGTGCCTGATTGGTATGGAGAGGACATACCAGTGAGCTTCGGAGTGGCGCAGGAGGTTCTCGGGCTGGTCAGCCATCATGAACCTGAGACTCGTTTTGCGGGAGTCGAAGAGCCGTATCGTATGTTAGAGGAGCAGAGAGAGTACTTCCTTCCGTCTAAGAATAGGTTGATCATAGAGCGTGGGGCCAGTTATTCAGTATTATATACCTTCCTTGGCACTAGGGCGAACGAGCTGGTATCGAAGGTGCTCGGCAGGCTTATAACCTCAAAGCAGAGGTACAGCGTGAATGTGAGGTCCTCTCCGTATCTCATATTTGTCGAGGCAGGAATGGATGTGGACATCGGGAAGCTACTTAAATCAATAGATGCGGGCGACATACGTAATATCGTATCTGGCACCCTCTACAGCACAGACCTGTTCGTATACAAGCTTGTGGAGATCCTGAAGCTGTTCGGTATAGTAGACAGGGATGCGGCAGTATCAAAGAGCTCTGCCGGAAAGCTGGCGCTGATGTTCCGTGACTCGCCGGCATACAGAGAGGCGCAAAGAGAGATACTAGACAACTATTTCGAGTTTGGAGTGGTGGAAAAGCTGTTCGATTCGATAAATTCTGGAGATATAGAGCTGCAGACAGTAGTATTTGACAGGTTATCGCCTTTGGCGAACGCTGTGTTGAATTCTGACTATTACATAAGAGAATTGATGATGCCACAGAGGCCTGATGGGGCGCTGCTGGACTCATTTGTAGATTTTATGACCTCAAAGAAGCTGAAGCTGATGTGCACATTCTGTGGATTTAGGTTTACTAGGAGAATAGAAGAGATAAAGGACGCAGATGTTCTGGAATGCATTAATTGTAGGAGCAGGATGATAGCGACGGACAAGGAGGAATACGAGAAGATAGTGGGGCTTATTAAGGCAAACAAAAGAGTGCCGAAGGACATGCATGGCGCGCGCATGGATATGCTTGTAGAGGCAAGGCTGTTCTCGACATATGGGGGGAAGGCGGCAGTCGCTCTTTCGACATACGGTGTAGGGCCGCACACGGCTGCAAAAACGCTAAAAATGTTTAGAGAAGAGGACAGGCTGTTCTACACAGACCTTATAGACGCGCAGAGAAGATTCATAAAGAACAGGAAGTACTGGACGATGAGGTAAGTGTATCCAGAACATACTTATATGTGGATAGTTATTAGAGGAGCGGTGTGTAACATATGATTGAAGTAGTGTACGACAGTAAGAGGAGAGAGGCATACATAGAGGACCAGTCGTCGCTAGACACACTAAGACGGACGTTCTTCGGAACGTACAGGGACAGAAGACTGTACCTGGAGCCGGAAGAAGCACTCTATGTCATAGACGTCAGGAAGGGGAGGTGCGTAGACACTGCTGGAAAATACATGCACTTCAACGACGTTGCTAGCGCATTCTCTGCCAGTAAGAAGCTAATGGCAAGGTATTTTACGTTCAAGGACTGGAGAGACAGAGGGCTAATAATAAAGGTTCCGGAGGACGGAGCCGGTGCAGGCAGGACACCAATCAGGGCGTATCCGTCATCAAGCATAAACCTGCATGGGATAAAGGTGACTGGAACATTCTTCTCTGAAGACCTTACAACAATAATAGACGACGACAATACTGGAAAGGACATCTACGAAAGGTTCTGGATCGGGCAGCAGGGGACCTACAAGGTAAGCGATAGGGGGATACTCAACAAGCTTGATATATACGAGACGATGTTTCTGTTGGAAAGAGGAGTGCTCAAAGTCTCTGGGAGCACGAAGAAGGATATAGTATCTGCCGCAAGAAAGAGAAGGAGTGACTTCTTAAGGCTTTACGAGGTGTACAGAGACTGGAGAGACAAAGGATATGTGATAAAGACCGGATTTAAGTTTGGTACGCATTTCAGGGTTTACTTCCCTGGAGCAAAACCGATAAAGGACGAGAATTGGAAGCATTCTAGGCATGTCTTACACGTCTTCCCCAGGGACGCGAAGCTGCTCACGTCGGAATGGTCTAGGGCAATAAGGGTGGCGCACTCTGTAAGGAAGACATTCATACTCGCCATACCGGGGAAGAGCAGAAAGAGGAGGCTCCCGATAGACTTCCTGCTTTACCATAGAACTAAGGGCGACATAGACGTGCCTGGAAAGGACTCGCCAGCATATGCGATGCTGTCCCTTACGGAGAACTCGTACATAGGCGGGTCGGAGCTATCTGCTATAATAAACGATGCGAAGAGCAGGAAGCTGGAGTTGGTGGTCGCAATAGCTGATAGAGAAACATCAGTGACATACTACAAGATAAGAAAGATCGACCTGCCTGGAAGCGTATATGAATATTACGAGATAGACTGGATGCAGCCATGACAGATTGTGGCGGGTCTAGAGGGATTTCCATACCTTACTTATGTAAAAGGTATTTTGAACCCTCGACCTACTGGTTAAGAGCCAGCCGCTCTGACCAGGCTGAGCTATAGACCCATTGCCACAACAGCTTTGAGACATCATAATTCTTATTTGTTTTGATGGGCAGGATATGCGTGCGCAATGCATCATATTTTATGTGCCTTCTTCAGGGCGGATGATACTGACTCAGTACTCATCTTGTCAGAGGCGACAAGAATCATGTTCCAGGACCCGAGGGTGTTTGCGAGGACATTGAATATCTTGGACCTCTCGCTGAGCTTGCCCAGTATTTTGCCGTGCCTATCCGATACGGGCATGTCGTCTGCTGCGCCCCTGAGCCGCACATTGCTTACAATAAACTTGCTGTCTTCGATTCCTGCGTCAAGCAGGCAGGACCTGATGTCATTTGTATCCATACCGGGATCGGCATCTTCGAACATTACCCTCTTGAAAAGCCTCCTCTCCATGATTCTCTTAGTGAGTTCTGACGACGCGGTTTTAGAGGAGCAGAGACGGTCGAACAGGCTTGAATCTGATAGAGTCGGGATCTCTCTTGGGTCTATCTCTCCTTCTTCTATTGAGAAGCGGAGGGCTTTCTCTAACATAACAGAGGCGATCAAGATTGTGTGGTGGTTGTAGATAGAGGAATGCATGTGATACCTTGCAATCAGCATGGATTCTGCGCTCTCTATCCCACTCTCCAGTATCGCGGGCTCGTGCCCCACAAGGACCATTTTATTCTTCACTGTCTCATACTCTATCGTGCCGTAGACCGCGCCAGTATAGTATGAATCCCTTATCAGATAGTCCATTCTATCGGAGCCGAGAGGGCCGGAGATTACTCTCGCCTCGCTGGTATTACCCAGGTAGCTCATCAATTTTTTGAAAGAGAGAGTGGATTCTGAGATTCTGTCGCGTATGCTGCCTTTAGAAATTATCTCCTTGCCTATCTGCTCATGGTCTTTTTTGAGATATTCTTTTACTATCGACTCTCCGGCATGCGAGAACGGGGTATGGCCTATATCATGCAGCAGGCCCGCCATGGGCGCCTCTTCGAATTCAATCCCTAGAGTCTTGCATATGTCCCGTGTGATTTTCATCGTGCCGATTGAGTGCTCGAACCTTGTGTGGTTGGCTCCGGGAAAGACCAGATATGTGAATCCCATCTGCCTTACATACCTTAGTCTTTGGAGGTTAGGGTCATCCACAACCGACAATTCAGCATCGCTGAGCCCGATGAATCCGAGTACTGGATCCATTACCGAGACGTGTCTGCGTGGATCTATCATCCTGGCACCTGCATCAATATCACAGTGATAAGTATTATGGCGTCTAATCCTAGGCAGTATATGCATGCCTTGCCTACCAGGTATTGGGATATTAAGGAGTATGATACTCCTACGATCCCAAGTATGCCCCATATCGGGAGTATATGGGTTGTTATCTTACTCTTACGGGTGAGCGCCAGTGCGAGCATGACCACTACCCAGACGGCCGAAAGTACCGCAAGAGGAACGCCGAGTATCGTAGAGTACTGGCTCGCCAGGACCACAGAACAATTGATTAGTGAGTTTTCAGGGCATGCCAGTATGTTAGAGAGATAGTGCTCTGACACAAGGTAGGCGGATATAATGATTCCGATTATGAGCAATAGTATTAGTATGTGCTGTTTTGATACCATTTAATCGCCATGTGTGGTTTAGCCGTTTTGTTTAAACAGATCAATAGAGAGTGTATATCCCAACTGGTTCTCCTACATTCATATACCTTCCTTTTATGGGTATCTTTGTTCCACAGTTGATGCATTTGCCATCCTCTGATAGAGAATACCTGAGTACGCTCAGCCCGTTTCTTTCTATTGCCATGGTGCCGCAATCCGGGCAATACGTGCTTTCGTACCGATTTCCGTGGATGTTGCCTATGTATACATACCTCATTCCGTTCCGCCTCGCGGTTTTGTAATGCTCGAGCAGCGTATCGTACTGGGTCTGTGGAAGATCCATCATCTTGTAATCAGGATAGAACCTTGTGAAGTGTATCGGAGTGTCTGCACCCAGATTCTTGTTTATCCATTTTGTCAGCTTGTCGCATTCTGACAGCGAATCGCCGACTTCCGGGATCACAAGGTCGGTTATCTCTATGTGGATTCCTGCCTTCTTAATCTCAATAAGGGCGTCCTTTATCGGATTGCTGGACACAACAGCCTCGTATTTGTTTGAGAATACACGTTCTCCGTTTCCCTTGAAATCCACCACCACGGCATCTATTCTACCCTTCAGCAGTTCTACTGTTTCTCTAGACATATAGCCGTTGGTGACCATCAGGGTGAATAGGCCGTTCTTATGCGCCATGTCGGCCACGTCGACAACATACTCTATGTATATTGTAGGCTCATTGTATGTGAATGCTATGCCGTCAGCACCCTCCTCCTTTGCCATTTTAACAATATCACAAGGCAGTATTTTAGCGCCTTTTATCTCGCGCTGTTTTGATATATTGTGATTCTGGCAGAATAGGCACCCGAAGTTGCATGACAACATTCCGATCCCAAATATCTTTGAGCCAGGCATGAAATGGTTGAATGGTTTCTTTTCTATCGGGTCGACCTGTATGGCGCTTACCACTCCGTATGCTGTTAGATATATGTCGCCGTGTATATTCTTCCGGACGAAGCAGAAACCCCTTGAGCTTTCTGGTATGGCGCACATCCTCGCACATGCCTTGCATATAGTCCTGCCAGATTCCGTCTTTTCCTGCAGACTTTCTATTGATTTTCTCAGCATCTGAATCAGAATTAATTCTCTGTTCAGATATATTAAATGTGTGGTTTTTCTGTCAGTATTCTGATACTTTTTGGTGCACCAAAAGGGTTATAAATTTGAGATTTATAATGATATACAGATAGAAGCCCCTCAATTTTTGTCGGTAGGATTTATGAGCGATAGCGGGTATACTGCAAAGGATATTGTAGTGCTTTCTGGAACGATGGGGATACGCAAGCGTCCCGCGATGTACATAGGGTCTACGGGCAGTTCCGGGTTCATACACCTCCTTTACGAGTTGATTGACAATGCGGTAGACGAGGCTACGGCGGGCTACTGCAAGAACATAATAATTACATTAGAGCGTGAGGGGGAGGTTGATGTGGCCGAGGTGAGCGATGATGGAAGAGGTATACCTATAGATTCTATTTCCGAAGGGGGCAAGAGCGCCCTGGAGACGATAATGACCTCTTTGCATTCTGGCGCGAAATTTAACGATAGAGTGTATAAGGTATCTGGAGGCCTCCATGGGGTAGGACTTACTGTGATAAACGCGCTGTCGGAGTATACAGACGTTATCGTTAGGAGAAATGGTAGCGAATATAGGCAGAGGTTTTCAAAAGGGCTTCCGACAACGCCGTTGGAAAAGATAGGAGATTCCAGCACTACAGGAACCACAATAAGGTTCAGGCCGGACACAGATATATTTTCTGCGAGAAGTTTCGACACATTGTTGTTGAAGGAGCACATAAGGGACTTGGCGTTCCTAAACCGCGGCCTTAGGATAGAATTCATAGACAGGAGGGGCGAGGGCGAGGAAAGGATAGTTTTCAAGTCTGAGAGAGGGATTGCGGAATTCGTGTATGTGCTTGTCGGGGCGACAGAGCTCGTGAGCCAGCCATTAATAATAAGCAGGGAATCGGAATCTGTTGCAGTGAACATAGCACTGGTATATGAGAGGAGCCATAGTGAGAAATTAGTATCGTTCGTGAACAACGTGAGAACTATTGATGGGGGTACACATGTTGCTGGTTTCCACGCAGCGGTGAGCAGGGCAGTCCTCGGCTACATACAGAAGAACTGGAGGAAGCAGGTGTCTGTAGAGGGAGAAGACACTAGAGAAGGGCTTGTGGCGATAGTCTCGGTGATGATGCACGACCCCGAGTTCGAGGGACAAACGAAGAGCAAACTGGGATCGCAGAACGTCAGGAATGTAGTAGATAGTGTACTTTACAAAGAACTCGCGGCGTACCTTGAAGAGAACCCGTCTGATGCCTCTAAGATAATGGAAAGCGTGATAAGAGCAGCAGTTGCTAGAGAGGCCGCAAGGAACGCGCGCGACACGGCCAGGAAGCGTAGCCTGTTCGACGGCGCTGTGCTTCCTGGAAAACTCACCGACTGCACGGAGACAGATCCGAGCAAGTCAGAGATATTTATAGTAGAAGGAGAGAGCGCTGCCGGATCCAGCAAGCAGGGAAGAGACAGGTTCTTCCAGGCGATACTCCCGTTGAGGGGCAAGATATTGAATGTTGAAAAGGCGTCTGACGACAAGGTGTTCGCCAACCCAGAGCTCAGGGCGATGGTCACTGCTTTGGGTACCGGTGTCGGCCAGAACCTTGATATCGCAAAGCTGAGATACGGAAAGATAATATTCCTTACAGACGCTGATGTTGATGGCAGCCACATAAAGACCCTGTTGCTAACATTCTTCTATAGGTATATGAGACAACTGATAGAGCACGGCAACGTATATATCGCGCAGCCGCCCTTGTATAAGATAGCCATCGGCAAGGGCGTGAAGTATGTATACACTGAAAGCGAGATGGAAAAGCTGATTGGGGAGAATCCGAAAGGCAGGGTCCAGAGGTACAAAGGGCTTGGGGAGATGAACCCTGACCAGCTGTGGGAAACCACTATGGACCCCGAGAACAGAGTGATAAAGAGGGTGAACATACGCGACGCCGAGCTGGTGGATTCGTTGTTCTCGGTTCTCATGGGAACCAACGTTCCTGAAAGAAGAAGGTTCTTGGAGGAGCACTCGACAGAGGTGTCGTTCCTTGATGTTTGATGTGAGCAGATGACAGAGACGGACGTTGCATTGGAGAATGAGATACAGACTAGCTACATAGATTATGCTATGAGTGTAATAGTAGGTAGAGCGCTGCCTGATGCGCGGGACGGTCTAAAGCCCGCGCAGAGGAGAATACTCTATGCAATGTACATGATAAAGAATACGCATGACCAGCCTACAAAGAAGAGCGCAAGAATCGTCGGTGAAACTATTGGCCGATACCATCCCCACGGGGACATTGCGGCATACGATGCGCTTGTCAGGATGGCCCAGGACTTCTCGATGAACCATCTTCTTGTACAGGGACAAGGGAACATGGGCTCTGTCGACGGGGACCCGCCCGCTGCACAGCGATACACTGAGGTCAGGCTTGAGAGATACGCCGAGGAGCTCTTATTGGACATCGAGAAGCGGCCGGTGAGGTTTGTGCCCAACTTCGACAATACCGTGGAGGAGCCAGTGGTGCTGCCGTCAAAGATGCCAAACCTCCTGGTCAACGGCTCCTCAGGAATCGCGGTCGGGGTGGCTACCAATATACTGCCACACAACCTGCGTGAGGTGTGCGATGCGATAATCGCGTACATAGACAACCATGACATAACACCCCATGACATAATGGACATAATCAGCGGGCCTGACTTCCCCACTGCCGGACATGTGTTCAGGGACGAGGGGCTTATGAAATCTTATCTTACTGGGAGAGGGTCCGTCACAGTGAGGGCGAAGAGCGGGATCGAGGACAAGAAGGGAGGCAGGTCGATAATCGTCACAGAGATACCATACACGGTCAACAAGTCCGTGCTGCTCGAGAGGATAGCCGACCTCGTCAGGAGCAAATCTCTTGTTGGAATATCCTCACTGCGCGACGAGAGCAGCAAGAAGGGCATAAGGATAGTGATGGACCTGAAGAGAGAGGCGGAGCCGGAATATGTGCTGAATACACTCTACGCGCACACAAACCTCCAGATAACATTGCCGGTCATGAACGTCGCAGTTATAGGGAATCGGCTCCTTACCCTGAATATAAGGGATTTCATAAGGGTCTTCGTGGACCATAGGATAGAGACCATAACCAACATAACAAAGTACAATCTCAAGCACGCGCAGGATAGGCTGCACATAGTGGAAGGGATAATAATCGCCATAGAGCATGTGGATGATGTAGTGGAGACCATAAAGGGAAGTGCAGATGTGCACGCTGCCAGGGAGAGCCTTATGCGCATATATAAGGTGAGTGAGAGGCAGGCGGAGGCGATACTGGAGATGCAGCTGCGCAGGCTTACCAACTTGGAGGAATCCACATTGAAAGAAGAGAGAGGCGCCCTTGTATCTGAGATAGAGAGCTGCAGCCTGGTTCTCTCCGATACGAGACACGTCTATCAGATAATAAGGGATGAGATGACAGACATCAAGAGCAGGTATGGGAGGGACAGAAGGTCATATATCGAAGAAAATTTGGACATCAAAAACATAGAGAACGAGGACCTCATAAAGGACGAGGAGAGTGTAGTCATACTCACGAATATGAATTATATGAAGAGATTGCCTGCTGCTGCATACAAGCTGCAGAGCAGGGGAGGGAAGGGCGTCATATCAATAGACATGCGAGAGGGTGACTATGTGCGCGGAGCGGTATCATGCATGTCTAAAGATTACCTTCTGGTCATAACAGACAAGGGGAAGGCCTACTGGCTCAAGGCGTACGCCGTGCCTGAAGGCAATAGATACAGTTCTGGAAAGGCTGCCGTGAATCTAGTCAACATACACAAGGACGAGAACATAGTGTGTGTGGTCAATACGCGCGGCTTCGGAGAGAAGTACCTTGTGTTTGCTACAAAGAGCGGGAAGGTGAAGAGGGTCTCGACTTCTGCATTCTCGAGGCCGAGAGCCAATGGGATACGTGCGATGCCTGAGATCGACGACAATCTCGTAAGCGTATGCGTCACTGACGGGAAGTCGGAGCTTTTCATAGCTACTAGGAACGGAAAGGGGATCAGGTTCGTAGAATCGGATGTGCGTGCGATGGGAAGAACGGCATACGGTGTCAGGGGCATAAGGCTGGCAAAGGATGATTCGGTGATAGGCACTGTGGTTGCCGGCCCTGGCCAGGAGGTGGTCACCATAACTGAGAAGGGGTTCGGAAAGGCGACGGTAATATCGAGATACAGGCTGCAGAGCAGGGGAGGGAAGGGTGTACTCAATATAAGGGCCAGCGAGAAGGTAGGGAAGGCAGTGAGGGTGCTCTCGTGCTCGGACGATGACAATGTGCTGATGATGAGCTCCAATGGAATATCCATAGAGTTTAAGGTCTCTTCGATACGTGTCACAGGGAGGAATGCGAGTGGGGTGAAGCTCATGTCCTTAGAGCCAGGGGCGAGCGTAGTCGACGCGCAGACAATCTGAGTGGCGGGCCTCTCGCTTATCCTTCATTATCAGCGTTATCTTCTTATAGGATTCAAAGAGTAGTAGGGCGGACCGTCAATCTGTGACGCCTTTCGGGGTTATCTTTATCACGCATTCGCCATCTGGCATGCTTGGCGAGTCTACCAATCTTATTATCCGCTTCTCCTCCTTGCTCTTCCGTATGTACAGCCTCGTAGTGGCGGCGTGTGCGAGGATGTTGCCGCCTATGGGTGTGGTTGGGTCCCCAAACAATATCCCAGGGTTGTCCATTACCTGGTTCGTGACATACACCGCAGCGTTATACCTGTCTGCGAGCTTCTGGAGCTGGTGCACATGCATGTTCAGCTTCTGCTGCCTCTCCCCCAATGAGCCCCTTCCAAGGTACTCCGCCCTGAACAGCGAGGTAAGAGAGTCCACGATTATGAGCTTCACCCCATAGTCGGTTATCAGCTTGTCAGCCCGCTCTGCGGTTATTATCTGCTTCTCTGTTGTGGGCGTCCTCACGATTATTATCTTTTCCAGGGCCTCCTCCAGATTCATGCCTGCGGCTTCTACCATGCTCTGCACGCGCTCCGGCCTGAACGTACCTTCAGTGTCTATGTACAGGCACGCGCCGTCCAGCCCGCCCTTGCTCTTAGGCAGTTGGACATTGACGGCCAGCTGGAACGCCATCTGGGTTTTTCCGCTGGCGAACTTGCCGTACATCTCGGTTATTGAGTTGGTCTCTATGCCCCCGCCTATCAGGTCGTCAAGATGCTTAGAGCCTGTTGATATCTTACCCAGCTCCTTCCTGTGCTTAGAGATGGCTGTGGCAGTAGCATACTCTATGTTTGTGGCCTCCCTGGCAGCGCTTATGGCCTTCTTGGCAGCATCTACGCTTATGCCGGCCGTTTCTGAAAGGTCGTGTGGGCTGAACACTGCCACCTTCTCCAAGGTAGTGGCGCCGGCTGCCCTTAACTTCTCTGCGGTCGTAGGGCCTATGCCTGGCAGGTCCTCCAGCTCCCTAACCATCTTCTCCTTTGCCATATACCCCCCGGTAAAAGGTATATAAGTTTCGGTGTCAACACATAAATAGGTTGGTGTTGATTTAGCAGAGACAGACGAAGAAATAGTGCCAGCGCGAAACCGCGCTGGCAAGGCGACCAGTTCTTCACGACATTCTTACAATAGAGAACCCGTAATTATTATAGTAGGTATATATTTAAATGTCTTTTCAAAATAGCGGAAGTAAAGGTTTTTTATACCCGTAAGGTGATGGGATGACGTTTCTAACGCTGAATATCTGGGCCCTATTGGTAGCTCTCGTTATAGGGGCGCTATTGCTAATCATGGGCGGGTCCCTTGGGGTGTTCTTCCTGGCAGTGATGGTGTACTTCCTAGTCATCTCTGCCATTGTGACGCACATCGGCCACGCGTATAAAAGGAGCTCTGGGTTCTCAGAGAAACATAGAGGAGTAAAGAATGTCATTGCCAACGGACTATGGCCCTTGGTCCTGATCCTTGTGTATCTCATTATAGGCATACAGGGCCTGCCAGGGCGGAACATCGTGGTAGCGGGTTTCATGGCTGGTGTGGCAGCGGTGGCCGCAGACAAGTTCAGCAGCGAGATAGGGGTCTTGAACGGCATGCCCAGGTCCATAATAGGGCTGAAGAAGGTTGACAAAGGGATATCTGGAGGGATTACAATGCTTGGACTTGGTTCAGGGCTTCTGGGAGGGTTCCTCATAGCAGCGGCCTCTGTAGCTCTGTACGGAGGGGCTCTTGGGGCTGTGCCGATGGTTGTAGCCGCAACGATAGGAGGATTCTCTGGCACGCTGTTTGATTCCATACTCGGATTCTTCGAAGAGAGAGGAGTCGGCAATAAGTTCACGTCCAACTTCTTCGCCAGCGTGCTGGGAAGCGTGGTAGGCATGCTGGTGTGGCTGCTCCTCGTGGCGGCTTGATCTGCCGGCAGATATATCGTTGTGCCTATTGCGCCATCCGGGATTTGAACCCGGGCATTCAGCTATTTCCGTGCCCTCTTGGGAAGCTGAGATCCTGACCAGACTAGATTAATGGCGCGAGATTACCTTATATACGAGGAGTGCTCCGGGTCGGGGTAGCCTCCAGAGAGCTGATTCGTATTTATCTCCTTCTCTATCTCCTTCACGGCCTTTGCCACCTCCTCTATCATCCCATCTATATCGCGCATGTTTATCGGGAGGCCCAGCCGGTCTGCGAGAACCTCTAGGACCGCTTTTGCTGCTGCGGGGTCTACATCTATTAACCTGGACTCGCCCATCAGGCATATGCCGGGCATCTTCCTTATCTTTGCGAACGCGACTATCATGCCGGCCGAGCCTAATATGGTCCCTACAGACTCTCCGAACACTATCTTGCTGGACTTGAAGGAGTTTATGGTCTTCTTGTCGGTGGCGTTGGCAAACACCCTCGGACCCCCCGTGCCATGGTCGTTGTGCGGCTCTGTACCTCTGTAACCCCCTACAGTGTATACGAACGTGCCCTTCAGCCTGTCGGCGAAGAATTCGAGGATCTTGGTGTTCACCTCGTACTGGCCTTCTGGGGTGAATGGCTGGTCGTCTCCAGTCAGCACTATCACGTCGTTCTTCATCTTGCTCCTGGCCTTTACATAGTAAAAGCGGTTGTTGACAAGTGTCAGGCCGCCATCCTTCTCCATCACAACCTTGTACGGGAGGTGTGGAGAGTATAGAGTGGCGAACCTCTCGGCCTTAAGCTCCTTGATTATGTGGTGCGCGACTATGCTCCCCACGTTTCCTATCCCTGGCAGGCCGGCTATAAGTATCGGGCTCTTCGGGATTATCTTCTTTGTGGTTATTATGGTGGTTTCCATCGCACTCCCTATATCTTTTCCAGTATGCTTGATTTCTCGTTCTTTGTCTTGTTCTTCTTTACCTCTATGTCCCCATTCTTTATTGAGGCCTTGAGGGCAGATACAGCCTGTTTTATGTTCTTCTCTGCCTCTATGTAATCGGATCCGGTGGAGGTGAACAGATACTTCGGAGCCCCTAGGTAGCTGACTTCAACGCCGCCTTTCTGTATTCCGGCCAGGGCATTTTTTATCTCACTTATTCCGTTTTCGGTGTCGTAGTCCACTATAGTTACCGTGTATGACACCCAGTACTTTTTCTTCTTCCTGTTGGTCTCTATCACGGATGAGTATGCCTGCTTCAGCTCCTTCGGTATGGCAGAGTTCTTGAACCTTGTGGTGTTGTCAAGCATATTGTTGTGGAAGTTAGTGTATGTGCCGAACTCCGACATAAGCGTATCTTTTATGTGCGTCTCCTGACGCGCCATTCCGGTCGTCTTGATGGCCCTAGTAAACAGGGACGAGACCCTCTTCTCAAAGTTATATTCGCTTATCTTCTCCTTTGAGTCCTTCGGCGTCACTCTCTTCAGGGATACATCTATCGTGCCCTTCTGCAGGTCTGTGTGTATCACCCTGCACACAGTAATCCTTCCTGTGTGGAGGAATTCGTGTATGTTCTTTATCCACCCTGTTGATACCTCTTTTAAGGGTATGAATGCCTCTATATCATCGAACTCGATCAGCTTGCAGTACGCGCCATATCTCTCTATCTTGCTTATCTTCGCCAGGACGAGACTCTTTTGTTCTGGTACTGGTCTCTGTTTCTCAACCATGCTCACACCGCGTATTCCAAGCGCTTGCGCGTCCTTGACCCGACCACTCTATCCAGCTGGTATTTGCATACGACGCATTCTAAGAGGACCTTCTGCACCTTGCTCACCTTCTTAGGAGTCACAGGACCCTTGACTTTCCCTATGTACCCTTTCAGCTTTCTCTCGTGCCTGCGGTTTCCGACCTTGAGGCCGCCGGCCGGCTTCTTGGAGTAGAACCTGACCTTATGGTCTGTATGCTTATTGCATTTCGGGCAGTATGTGTTTATGTTTCTGACTATCTTCATATCAATCTCCTCTGTTTTTAGGTCTCGGAATACTCACAGAGCATATTATCTACTAAGAAGGTCGCGTCTTTCCTGTCCGTGACCCTTATCCGCTCCTGCTTTGTCAATGGACCTATCTTATTGCCGGACGGCAAAAATATCTCTGGTATATTCTGCAGGGCGCTGAGAGTGGTGGGTTTCTCGTCTGTCGGTCTTTCCTGCGTCTTGCCAGCCTCCCGCACTGTTGTAGTTATCTTGTTGTAAAGGTTCAGCTCCGGCGTTGGTATCGGGTGCTGCACCTGCTTGTTGTATGCTATATATAAAAGTATTTTTTGAAGCCTTCTCTCTTTTATCTTTGTTATTATCTTATCGAGATTGGTCCGTGTGTTTCCTGCTGCCTCGCCATTTTCAACTGATTGTGATGCAGCTACTCTTTCAGCCTCCTCGTAGAAGTCCTTCTGGAGCGGATATAGCTGGTTGGTCTGCCTCTCTTTTTGGTATACCTGCCATATGATATCG
>CAYPBZ010000002.1:0-67828 GCA_964409135.1 Microcaldota archaeon | reverse complement strand
AGCTGGACTCATGACACAACACAGCCTTTGGATATCGGTCGTGTTCCCAATCTTAGCTGGCCTTTTAACGGTTCAGTCGCAAATGTGCAGGTATACAACACCTCATTGTCTGCAAACGATATAAGCGCACTCTACAATAAGGGAATAGGAGGCGCACCTATCAATATCCAAGACCTCGTCGGATGGTGGCCGCTCAACGGCAATGCACAAGATTATTCAGGCAATAGCAATGACGGCACAGCGACCAACACTGTCTTCACATCCAACTGGGAGAGCGGCTACACTACTCCATAAACTTGTTAAAAAGGATGAGAGCAGCTTCAGGAAGCCGCCATTGTTATCTGTATAGCACTGACCTTCGACTTCGATCCGTCCTCGTTCGTCAGCTCCTCGGATGATGTCACTATCCCTTTGTTCCTGATATTCGTGAGGAACCTGTTCCTCACTATCTCAAAGACGTCTACTGCCTTTGATATGGCGTTGCCCCTTGCCTTTATGGTGACCTCATTCATGCCTCCGTTGAACTGCGTTACTACTGCAAGCACATAGTTCATTGTCGGCTTCTTGCCCACGTACACTATGTTCTCTCCTTTTCTTGCTTGTTCCTCGCTCTTAATATGCTCTGTGCTCTCTTCGCCCGCCATTTGTATCACTCTTTTTGCTATTTTGCTGTTCTTGATATCCAGTATCGTACCAGTATATGTATTAATTCGCTATAAATACCTTTCTGACATCCCTTTTACCCTCTAAACCTTAACTACCTCTTCGCCATCTTGTTTATCTTCTTTATCTCATCCTCTATGTCGACCACAACCCCCAATTCTAATATTGTGTGAAGAGGATACACTATTGATATGGTCCTGAGGAGCTTCGCCTCTTTTTCTATCTTCGCCTTCTTTGCAATCTCCATCTCAGAGTCTATGGAACTCACTATCCTTGATATCACTTCTTCTGACAGTTCCACTATCCTCTCTTCGGGCAGCCCCTTCTCGGTTATGATGCGCTTCGCCTCGTTCTCACCCCATAATGATTCGTTCGTTGTCTCACCGAAAGCCTTTCCGAAAGATCTCATATACTCGGGCATCACAAAATAGAATGTCTTGTAGAATGTGACTCCGAACGATACCCCGTATGCATAGCGCATCAGCAGGTCTGTTGTTATCATGCGTTCCCTCCAGTCCTTCAGTGACTCTATGAAGTCGAATACCTCTATCACGCGCTTCGTTGGCTTATCGCTCTTCCGCCCCAGCCCCTCTATCAGGTTCTTTATGGCTCTTGCGTGCTTCTCCCTCACTGCCACCATGCTTCTATAAAAGTTGGAGTAGTCCCTGCTCTCAGGCGCAGGCTCGGATGACCATTTCCTGTACATCTCCGTACTTCTCTCCTCTCCATAGAAGAATAGGCTCAGTATGTGTATGACGCTGTCCATGTCGAACATCGTGGAGTTGGGCAGCTTGACATACTTGCCCGTAACCTCTCCCTTCTTCCTCCTAACCTCTATGAAGCTCGTGGCGTGCTTTACCGCGTTCAGCGGGTCGCTCTTGATATAGTCGTATATGTACGGTTTGACCCACAATGGTATACCATACTTGTTCAGTACACTATCCACCACGTTAAGGTTCGCCTTCATCCCATCACATATCTATTACTTATCCAGCTTCTTTTTATTCTTTTGGCTCTTCGCCTTACGCCTTCTATAAAACCTGTACCCTACTATCACGATCACAACCACAACGACTATTGGTACGATCGTCCCGACATAGCCGTCGCCAGTGCTGCTATTCTTGTTGACCTGCACATAATACGCTGTGGAGCTGTAGTACTGCTGGTTGGTGTTGCCGTTCGGCTGCCTCCACTGCTCGTATATGGTGACAGGGTACTGTCCGGCAGTTCCCTTCGAGTCAACGCTTACGTAGAATGTTACATTAGTGCTGTTGCCAGGGCCAAGCTCGTTCACATACGCATTGGAGTTGACCGGGCTTATTGGGTATATGGATTGCATAGTGAACGTTATGCCATCCGCAGGCTCATTCCCAACATTCTCTATGGTGAACGTCACCGGCTCGTATGCCGCTCCCAGATATGCATTCCCATAAGTTTCACTCACGTTGAACAGGGCGGACGGCTGCACAGATACTGATACATTCTGCGTGGTATTGTATGCAAGCTGGTAGTTGGAGCTGTAGTACCTTGTATACACGGGCAAGACAGGCGCATTCTCTATGCTCCTGTTCGCATTTATCGTGAACGTCTCGGTTGTCGAGCTACCTGCAGATAGGCTTCCTATGAAGAAGTTCGTGGCAGATGAACTCGGGTATATATAGCTGTTGCCAAGCACGTCCACAGAGATGTCCTTTGCGGTCCCTGTACCTGTATTTTCTACTGCCAGAGTGACCGTCTGGTTTGCCCCTGGGTAGAGTTCGGACGGCTGTGCTCCCTGCAGGCTGAATATTATGTCCGGCCTGTTTATCACAATGTTGATGGGCGTGCTGAGGTTCTCAGTTATGTTGGCCGCAGTTCCTGTACTATAACTTATGGTGAAGTTCACGTAGTGCGTGCCGTTGGTTATCTCCTGCATGCTCTCGAGCATCGCGTCCTCAGACACAGTAGTCTGGCCAATATCTCCTAGGCTGAACCTTTCCTGTCCGACCGGTATGAAATCCCCAGAGCTATCTATTGTCAGAGTGGTATTATATGCGGTCCCCGTGCCTGAGTTCACTACCGATACAACAGCGCTGAATGGCTCTCCCGGAGTTATATCCTGCTGCGGAGCCGCCTCAACAGCAATGTTTGGGCTTCCATACACATATATGTAGATTGGCATCGTTGACGACCCCGCGACATTCTGGCCCGACTGTGTCGTCTGGTATGTTGCAGTAACATCTATCTCATATATCCCTTCTTTTAGATTGGATGGTAGATGCAGCTTGTAGAAGAACTGGTTCGTGAATCCATTGAACATTCCCTCTCCTATCGAGCTCGCGAGGTATGAGTACGCTGGCGACACGTTTATTATCGAATTCGTCGAAACTAATGCAAGATCGACGTTTGTCAAGGAGTCTGTAAATGAGTTGAACAGATTGAATGACATAGCAATGTTGCTGCCTGCGATTGCCGGCTCGGGAGTCACGTGCAGGTTCATTATGCTTAAGGCCCCGTTAGCATTCGATGACGCTGCACCACTCGCAAACGAAGGTATCATAACCAACATAATGAGAATGCCCAGCGCGCCAGCTGCGGCGGTCTTGATGCTGTAATGTTTCTTATCCATATTTACACCTATATAGTATTCTTGAACAGTTTTATCGCAAGAACAAACATGACCAGCCCGAATCCTATTAGGATGGAGAACTGGAATATTATCGAATTCAGTGGATAATTGCCGGCAAGCATAACGCTCCTCATGCCATTGACTGCGTATGTCAGCGGATCGACCATCGCGATTGATGCCATCCACTTTGGCATGGAGGATATCGGGAAGAACGCTCCACTTAGGAACCACAACGGCATTACCACTGCATTGGCAATCATAGTGTAAACCTCGAACTTCTGGATTTTAGAGGCCAGTATTATCGCAACAGAGCTCAGTCCGAAAGCTAGAGCTATCACAAGAAGGAGTATCCACGGTATGCCGATCCAGCCTGCAGCTATATGGCCTCCGAGTGCAGCCGCTATGATCAGCGTGATGACAGCATATATGACGGCCTGCGTGGTACCGTATAAGGTTTTACCTATGACTATGGCTGTGCTGCTTATCGGGGTTATGAGGAATGTTTTGAGGTTGCCTATCTGCCTATCTGTTATGAGTGTAGTGCCTCCACCGAATATAGTGCCGAACGCTGCGACCATCGCCACCACCCCTGCTATCAAGAAGTCGCGGTAGCTTGCGGTAGTAGAGGATGTGGAAGCGAACTGCACGCTTGTATTAGGCGCGGGAGGCAATAACATCTCCTGTATGTTGGTGCCTTGCGCCACATGCGCGTCGAACTCAGCTGCAGTGCTACCTATGAAGGATATCGCTCCTCCTGCCGAGGTTATGTCAGACTTGCTGTAGTAAACGTAAACCCCGCTTCCCCCCGGGTTGGGGAATCCAGGTAGAATGATGACAAGCGCGCTTATAGTACTCTTCTTCAGCATCTGCAGCCCTGCATCCTCTGTGGTTACTGCTTTTATAGAGAGCGCGTTCTGCTGCTGCAATGCGTTTATGAACTGCGCAGACTGCTGATTGTTGGCCAGGTTCACTACCGCTACAGGAGTGTTGAATATCCCATTGCCTATGTTCCCAAAGAATATCAGTATCACAAGTGGGAATATCATAGACCTGAGTATGCTTGACCTGAGATTTGCCTTGAATATGAGCATCTCACGTTTGTATATCACAAACCCGTCATAGAGCATTCCTTTTGTCATGCCTGTCACCTCCTTCTAACCATCGCACTGCTGAAGTTTGACTTCTGCTTGCCTAGAGAATCGCGCATGGTCGATCCTGTCAGCTTTATGAACACGTCATCAAGCGTAGGCAGATGCAGCCCTATGGATATTATGCTTATCTTCTGGCGCTCAATCTCGTCGGTAACTCTTGCCAGCGTCCTTATCGCGTTCTTTGCTATCATGGCTGTTACCTTGTCTGACGTGCTCTCCGGATTAAGCCTGAACTTTGACACGAGCATCTTCTTTATCTTGTCTATGTCGGAGATCTTTGCGGTTATCTCCAGCACGTCGCCGCTGCCGGCCTTCCTCTTTAGCTCCGAAGGCGTGCCAGCGGCTATTATCTTTCCATGGTCTATTATTGCTATGTTGTCGCATAGCGCGTCCGCCTCCTCAAGATACTGTGTAGTGAGTATTATCGTCATGCCATTGTCGTTGAGCTTCTTTATCCTTTTCCAAAGGCCTAGCCTGTTCTGCACATCGAGCCCGGTTGTGGGCTCATCAAGTATCAATATCTTTGGATTGTGCATCATCGACCTTACCAGATTGAGCCTTCTCTGCATGCCTCCTGAGAACGTTCCTGCCTTTACCTTTGCAAATTCCACAAGGTCTGACTCTCTCAGCGCATTAGTTATGCTCTCCTCTACTTCCTCGTCAGAAAGGTGATACAGCTCCGCTATTATTCTGAGATTGTTCTCTGCGGTAAGGTCCTGGTCCACAACAGTCTCCTGTGTCATGAACCCTATAATCTCTTTTATCTTGTGCTTGTTGGTCCTTATGTTCATGCCATCTATCCTTATGCTCCCGCCCGTCGCGTTGAGAAGCCCCAGGATCATGTTTATCGCTGTTGTCTTGCCCGCTCCGTTCGGTCCGAGGATTCCGTACACCTCTCCTTTCTTTATATCTATATCTATTCCGTCAACTGCCGCGAGGTCTCCAAACCTCTTCACCACTCCCTTTAGCTCGACTATCCCGATGAATCTCACCCAAGTACATTCTTCAGATTGCTCCTAAGCTCCTTCATCATGGGCACGAACACCCTCCTCGCCTCTTTCAACGTTGCATTCCCATTCTTTGTCAGTACGTAGTACTTCTTTCTCCTCCCGTTCTCCAGCTTATTAGTCACCTTTATCAGCCCTGCTCTCTCTAGAGAGGATATCGTATTGTAGACATAATTCTTTATCATGCTTTTGTCGGTGGTCATGAACCTATGGGACCCTATGCCTTCAATGTCCTTTATCAGGGAGTAGGAGTAGGTCCTGCCGCAGCTTATCTTGTTCAGTATTATGAACTTTAGGATGAGATGCCTGAACTCTTTGCCTATGTAGGGGCGTTTCCATTTATCGGCGTCTGTCAACGAATCAACCAATAGTTTAAATATAAACCGTTTAGTTTTATACTATTGGCTTTTAAATACCTTGCTGCGAGGCTCTTGTACCTGCCGGTACAAGCGATCAGAGCACTCCCTGCTCCGAAGTGAACAGAATAATGCCTTCATACTTCCTGGATATGTCGCTGGGCCTTATTCCATATATCGCCTTTATCCTGCTCCTGTTCGCTATATCGACGAGTCTCTGGGTTATTATCCCATCGAATACCACTACGCTCGCGTTCCTTGTGTCTTCTACTGCATGTATGAGGTCGCGTATCGGCATCTCAGCCAGCATATCTCCTGATTCAGAATATAACCTACCTCTGAGGGTGTTCTTCAGCTCCTCGAGCGCCTTGACGTATCTCTCATCTTCTGTTCCATGCTCTGCCCTGTCCGATTCGCCGAAATCCACCTCTTTTATCGGGCTGGAGTCATCAGAAGGCCCCTCGTCTATGCTCTCTACCCCAATCCCGCCGTGCCGTGTGCGTTCCTCTTCCTCATGCCGCTCTGTGCCAGCGCCGCGCTCATGCAGCCTCTCTGCAATCTGTGTCGGGCTGGATATGCTCTCCTCATACCTCTCCGGCCTCGCATTGCCGTGCCTCTCATGCCTGTTGTTGTGGACTCTTCCACTATGGTCCTTATTGTAGGCAGCGTCCTTACTCTTCGAGGATGTGGCTTGATCTATGGGTACCTTGAACCTCAGCGCCTTTATTATCTCTTTCCTGGTGAGCTCTTCTACTTCCTTCCCGTCAGGCGCCCGGCACACAAAATCTATCTCAGCTCCGACTCCGATAAGCCCGTTCAATATCAGTGATCCGCCCCTGTCCCCGTCCAGGAATACCGTGACTTCTTTCTTCCTGCACAGGTCAGTTATGGTAGTGGATATGCTTCCTGAGGCCCCGCCGACTGATATGCAGTTGGTTATGTCATTCCTCAACAGGTTGATGACGTCTGCCCTACCTTCTACCAGTATCATGGTCTCACTCTTGTTTACATCCGGCCCGGCGGGCAGTTTGTCATTGCCGTATAGCGTGACAGTGCTCGATTTGACCTCTGCCTCTACTATATCACTTATCTCCCTGCTGTCCGGAACCGTAGTGGTAAGCATGTTCTTCACAAGCTCCTTGGCCCTGTTTATGACGCGGCTGCGCTTCTCGTTCCTTGTGTCCTCTACTCTTACTATGTTGAACTTTGTATCGAATGGCCCTACTCTGTCTACCGACTCCACAGCTGCCGCGAGTATGCATGTCTCGACTCTTCCTAGAGATGACGGTAGTATGAGCTTTCCAGACGTCCTACCCTTTATAGTATTGGCGTCTATCTCTATCCTGCCTATCTTCCCGTTCTTCTGCAGCTCCCTGAGGTCCAGGTCAGCGCCCAACAGGCCTTCTGTCTGGCCAAAAACCGCGCCTATCACGTCGGGTTTCTCCACAGCTCCAGATATGTCGAATCTGGCCTCTACCATATACTTAACTATATCAACGTATGTCTTTGCCATTGTATTCACCTATTGCTCTCTGGTGCAAGAGGCATCAGCCCCCAAGAAATAGTCCGCAAAAGGTTTTCCAATCATAAGCCGCGCATTCCGGCTTGCAGTAGAATGCTATCGCTACGCGCCCCGGTGCAAACAGGGTACACGCAGTATAATTTGAGAGTGCAATTATCGTACATCATACCAACACGATAACATATTTTACCTTTAAGCGACTATTCATTAACACCAATATAACCATATACCAGAATAGATATAAAAGCCTTGCCCATGCGTTTGATAACCATTAATCCTAGGCTCGTCGAACACCATTCTAAGGCAACAATGGCAGGCAGACGGGCCTATCCAGCACTCGTGTTTGTGCGTCCGGTCCGTCAGACTATGGACTCGAATACCCTACCTATCTTGATGGCGTTCTTTTTAGTGACTGTGTAGTTCTTCTGGCTTCTTGACATCTCCCCCAACCTGATGAAGAACCACCCCATATTATTCATCTTCCATGCGATAAAGGTCTCCATTGACGTGTTATCCTGCCACCTCTTCAGGACATCGAACTTCTCGGGCTCTATGCTTATGCTCCCGTTGTTCCAGGCCTTGCACTCGAACGCCATTCCCCTGCCTTTCTTGTATGATATCACATCCGGGGTAATGGAGTTGACTCCGGAGCCCGCCGACCTCATGACCGAGTAGCCATTTCTCATGAACATCTCCATAAGCTCACGTTCGCTCCTGGCCCCTTTCACATACCTGCTCAACCAATCGCCAATAAGCATTGCACATTCAGGAATAAATAGCTATTGCATGTGCGCACGGAATGGGCCCGCGGAGAATCGGACTCCGGCTCTCCTCCATGTCAAGGAGGCGTCTTACCATTCGACTACGAGCCCCAATTGCTTTTACCAACAACATTATAATAACTTTATTGTAGGTTAGTCATGCTGTCGCGGCCGCCCGTGCAGCAATACTAGGCCTGTATCCGATCATTATCCCCAAAGCAGATATTATATTCGTGGCAAGAAGTATCATGAACATGTCGTTCACGAAGCTGGAGCTCGCGAGACCGTACGACGCCACTACTGTGACTATTATCGCCGGCGACAAATCTCTCAGCATGCTGAAGGTTATGACCCTGTTCGAGTTCCTTCTCTCCTCATCTGTATTTCCAGTATATGCCCTCAGCATGCGCGACAACAGCACCCTTATAGGTATTATCATGAGCGATATGAGGACTACCACAATTATCTGGAATACCGACAGTCCGGCCTTCTGGAACAGGAGCCCCATGAAGACGAAGAAGAAGGTGCTTGTGAAGAACACTACCTCCTTCTGGTAATTCCTGACGTGGACTATGTCATATGGCGCTCCGAAATGCCTTGCCATTATTCCATGCTTTTCCTTTCCTTCCTCCGGCACTCTAGACCCCAACGCTCCAAACACTATTCCGAACACGAATGTGGCTATCGCCCCATTGAAGCTCAGGTACTGGGCCATGGCGTACGTCGCCAGCACCATCGACACTGTGAGTATCCAGCTATATGCCTCACTCGACCCTGGAAACCTGTTGAGGAGGAAGAGCCAGAAAAGCGCGGACACACCGCCTACGCTTATCGATCCAAAGACAAGCTCTGCCACAAGAATTGACACTCCAGCTATCGAGCTGCTGCCACTGAGCATTACGTTTATCAGTATCAATGGTACAAGAAGCGCAACGACTCCGGATGCCACGCTCTCGTATACGAGAGCGGTCTTGAGGTCCTCTCTGATCTTGATTGATTTCATTATCATCGGTATGCCTATGCCTCCCGGGCCCGACGCTGCAAAGCCGAATATGAACGCAAGTGCGGGGCTAAAGTGGAATACGAAATACACGACGACCGATACTGCTATCCCTGTGACGGATGCGCATATGAAGGTGAACGCTGTCGCGTTCCTGAACACCTTCGCGAGCCTTGATATCTGTATGTTTATTCCGGCATCAAACAGTATGAACGATACGGCAAGCGCGCTTATCACTGGAGTCAATTCTGTTATTATGCTGTTCGGTCCTGTGCTTATGAGCCCGAACACCGGTCCGGCGAGAAGGCCTATTATGAGGAGCGGTACTATGCTTGTCAGTCTTATCTTGCTGAAAAGGGCATTTATTATGAATCCTAGGAAGGATATGCTCGCCACGAATATGAAAAGAAGATTAACGCCGACCATAGAATCACAGTTTTGACTGGCCCGCACTACCACCGGCTGACGCCGCCCCTTTCCTGTAAAGCTCTCCTGCCATCTGCTCCAGTATCTCTGCCATGCGCCTCTCTCTAACTCTTGACACCATGAGATACGTTTCATCCCTCGTGCCGCGCGTCACGAGTATTATCACGTCTCCGAATTTAAACCTTCCTGCCCTCCCTTTTCTCTGTATGTTCCTTATAGCGCTCGGTATAGGCTCATAGAATATCACGGCATCTACAATCGGTATGTCAAGCCCTTCTTCGCCTATCGAGGTGGAGACCAGAACATTGAACTTTCCATTTCTGAAGTCGTCTATGGCCGTGCTCTGGCTGGCGCGCGTCACACCGTCTTTCTTTCCCATGAACCTTCTCGCCTCTATACCATTGTCGTTGAGCATCCTGGTTATCCTCTCGATAGTAGACCTGTACTGCGCGAATATGATGACCCTCTTCGAGTTGAGCGCGCCTCTCATTATGTCTACGAGCTCGTGCATCTTTGGATGCTCCTCACCACTCTCAGCTGCAGCAGAAGCGATTCTCACCGCATCATTTACGGACTTGTTGTTTAGTATGCTCTCCACGCCTCTGCTTCTCTTCTCCCTGTTCCTTAGAGACTCCATATATGAGAGGAACGGGTGCAGCCCCTCTGTGGTAAGAAGGTCGTAAGCGTGCGCCAGGTTCAATACATAGATGTAGTTGAAAAGCGCTCCGAACTTGTAGCTCTTCGTCTCTATCTTGTCGATGCGCCTTCCTATGTCTATGAGCCTGCCCTTCGGCATGCTCCCGAACCTCTTGAACTGGGTTATCCCCATTGTGTAAAGTTTGTATAGGTGCTTCTCTATCTCAGGCTTCAGCAAACCCGCCACATGCTCGATCGTGCCGCCTTTCTGTACGTATATGGTCCTCATCCGCCTCCCCTTGACATACGGAGCGACGTCCGTATCGGTATGCGTCCTGGCCTCTATCCTCTCTATGCCTAGGGTATCTATAAGCTCCTTTATCTTCTTCCTATCGCTTCCAGGAGATGCTGTAAGCCCAACTATCTGTATACCTCTAAGTCTGCACTCATTCGCTATGTATGTATAAGCGTATCTTCCTATGGACCTGTGGCACTCGTCGAATATCACTATGCCGACCTCGTCAAGAGATATGTTGCCTGACTTCGCATCGTTAGATATCGTCTGCGGAGTGGCGACTATCACCTTGGATTTGTCCCATACCTCTCCTCTCTTCTTGGGTCTCATGCCTCCAGTAAGCAGCGAGACTGCATCACCATCCACATCGAGAAGGGCCCTCATTGAGTCGTAATGCTGGTCACCGAGTGGTTTGGTCGGCGCGAGAAACAGGGCCTTCTTCTTACTGTACAGCGTCCGCGCTATAGCAAATACGGCTATAAGTGTCTTTCCGAGGCCTGTAGGGAGCACAACCAGGGTGTTCCTGCCCATACCTATCTCTCTTATGATAACGGACTGATACTCTCTCACCTCCAATCCATCGGTCTTTACAAGCTTAGAGTACCCGCCGACGTTATCCCATGACCTTGGCATACAATCGCAATTCATATATAAACTTTGTGAAGGTATAAAAACATTCATAGCAGTACATTAGATGGCGCCGCAGTAGCTCAGTGGGAGAGCGTCCGGCTGAAGAATCCTGCTATGTCAGGAATCGGAAACCGGAATGTCGCAGGTTCAAATCCTGCCTGCGGCAATCATGCTTCTCGATACGATGCACGGCAATGCGCATCACCTCTCCTTCAGCTTCGTAGCTATCTTAGTAAAATATATTATCACCACTACTGCTATCGCCGTCACGGCCACAGCGTAGGTGAACATCGCCACAAGGCCCGACTGCGTTCCAAACGCCACGGAGAACAGCTTCTGTATGGCCGAATTCCATGCGAGGGCTGCGACAAGGCCCAACGCAGTAGTTATGAGTATCGTGACCCTGTCTATTGCCTCATTCATTGTCTCGTGCCGTTTTAAGGATCGAGCTGCTACCTGCATGGTACTAAATCACGCGAAGAGTTTAATAACATTCCTGAAAAGTATATCGTATAGAACCCTATGTGAATATATAGAACGCAATTATAGTAGACCCAGAACAGTCCCCGCCACGTATGTTGCTGTACATCTAAATGCAATGTTTTGCATTGCAGCTGTGCCTCACTTCCACCCACGGCAATCTACTGACTTTATGTATATAATCATTACTGGCCGATCGTATGAAGAAACTATTACTAGTTGAGATGTGGGAAGGCGAATCATACCTGATAAGCAAGTTATTGGAAGAGTGCTCCATCGAATATGAGATATCGCGCCCATATAAGAATGAGGGATTAGGGGGAACGCACTCCGGGATGATAATAAGCGGCGGAGAGCCATCCATACCTAAGGAGGACAAATACCCGTTTCTTGATTCGGTAATACGGACCTTGGAGGAGTTAGTAAAAACAGACTTGCCGATACTTGGGATATGCCTTGGGCACCAGCTAATCGCTGCAGCGATGGGTGGAGAGGTCGCCAGGTCGGAAAACCCAGAGGTAGGATTCACAAATGTGGAACATAAAAACAAATACATATTCGAAGGAATCCCTAATCCATTTCTGGCGTACGAGTTCCATTCAGACACTATATTAAGGATGCCGGAAGGTGCAGAAGAGATAGCGCATTCGTCAGACAATATAATACAGGCATTTAAAGCAGACGATAAGCAGATCTTTGGCGTACAGTTCCATCCAGAGATGGACCAGGAGATTGCGAGCCTAGTCTTTACCAGAAACTCAGAATTCATCAGGTCTAACGGCATAGACTTAGATAAGATGATAAACGAGGCGAAGACGGATTACAATCCAAGCATCCCAAAAGCTGTAGTAATGAACTTTCTGAACCTTCTCTGACACGTCCGTGCGATCTGTCTGCTATCTATCCTGCAACAGGAGTCATGTACTGGATGCGCGCTTGCTCTTGCCACTCCTCTATTTTATATTGGATACAGAGATGAAGTCACACACCTCTGATGCTGTCTGCCTGTCGCCTTTCTCGCCCACACTCGAAACTATCTTTATTATGTCGTCTTCTGTAGGGATCACGCCATTGACAAGAAGGAAATAGAACCCATATACATATATGAGATGGCTCTTTATGTTGAGCTCGGGGCTTAGAATCACCCCGATAAGCCTCTCGTTCGGTTCTATTCCCAGTGCACTCACTACGCTATGCATATTCTTCTTATTTATCTCCCTGCCCGAGAAGCTGAGAAACCCTGCCGCATACACATACGTCATTATCCCATTAGGCGCGTTCTTTATTATCTCAGGACTCATGAGCAGCTGCTCAAGCTCTGTGATTATTATCTTAGACGAGACCCTGGTCACAGCCTTTATTGTTGCGGCAAGGCTCTCCCTTATTGCGCTTACATTCTCTTCCCTATATATCTCTACCCCATCCATATTTCTCCCCCAATAAAGGTTATGCATCTTCTGATATTTAAGGGTTTTCCGAACCATGCAAATGCTTAAATATCCCGATGCGCCGGATTTCCCTCTCCTCCAGTTCATATGCAGATTTATACTATTTTATGGTTATTTTTCTCCCGTAATACTTAAGGAACCCCTCCTCGATTGACTCCTTAAGCCCGGATATCCTGCTCCTGCACTTATCCAGATCAGAATTAAGCTCGGACAGGCTCTCTCTCTTTCTCCTTCTAGTGTCTTCCTTCTCCCTCTGCTCCTTTACCACCCTAGACATACCTGCCAGCTCTCCGGTCAGCTTGGCACTCTCGGATCTCAGCTCTCTAATCCTGTTTATCCTGCCAAGCATGTCTGATCCAAGGATGTACGATATGTGCGTCATTGTCTCCTCGGCATTCTTTATCTGCACCTCGCCTTTGTCTATCGCCTCTCTGAGCGAGATGAGCTCCCTTTCGAGTGCCCTATATCTCGATGCGTCAGATATCCCCCCAACCGGATCCAGTATGCTGTCAAGCAGCTTGCCTCTCTTTCCCACTACATAGTCGTATTTCCTTGCAGGCCTCTCCAAATGGAGGAATGCGGCGTTTATCTCCTGCGTCTCTTTCAGTATATTGTTGTCAATATCTGATATCTCTTTTCTGGTCTCTTCCATTCTGGAATCTACAGCCTTGTTCGGGGCTGTCTGGGTCTCCCTATCGACCTGGCCTTTTCCGATCTCTTTTATGTCGGAGCTTATATACTCAAGTTCGCGGAGCTCGTCTCCGAACTTGGATATCATGCCGGCCAGAGCTTTGTATCTCTCGTACTCCGGGTCTACCCTGCCCATCTCGTACTCCAGCCTGGATATGCTCTTATCGATTCCGGAGAACACGTCCTTGAACCTGTTCAGATGCCTTGGGTATGATACGAATACCGCCCTAAACATGTTGTTTGTTTTCAGTACTCGTTCTTTCCTTGCCTTTATGTCCTCCAAAAACCTCGCATAGAACTCATATTCGTTCTCAGCCCGAATGTCGTGTTTAGGAGACATTATGCTCTTCAGCGCCCTGGTATATGATCTCTTCTGCGACTCAAGTACGTGGGAGTCGATCCTTGAACTCATATACTCGTTATCATTCTCTGGTTTTCCAGAGAACTCCTCAAATCTGTCGCACTCCTCGATGAACTTAGAGGATATGGCGCTTATGCTCTCCACCACTCTTTTTGACCTTAATGAGAAGTCTGCCAGTTTACTGTTGAAGGACGCGTTCAGCTCCGTTAGCAAATTTTCCGGACCTATCTGCTCCTCCACAATCCTCTTTCCAAATAACATATGCAACGTACGACGGTGTTTAAATTGTATATATTTGCAGGACAAACGATTTAGTCTTTTGCAGGTCAGTTCTGTATATAAGATTTCGCGGAGATGTGCAATTTATATATACTTTCGTAGTAAACCCTATGCAAGCGATCGTAGTCTAGCCTGGTAGGACACTGCCTTGCCAAGGCAGCAACCCGGGTTCAAATCCCGGCGATCGCATGCTTGCTAGGTGACTACATTTTTTGTAAAGTTGTAGTCACCCACTTTTTAGTTCTCTTTTAAGTTTTCTGTATTCCTTAAGGAGTAATTCAAGTGTTGGTCTTATGTCATTTTTGTTTCCATACGCCTGCAATGCGCTGTAGTATTCTTCCCTTAGCTCCAATTCTATATTGACTGGAGGCAAACCGTGCTTAATCAGTATATTTACGAGCAGCAGCCTCCCAACACGCCCGTTTCCGTCTTCAAACGGATGTATATTTTCGAATTGATTGTGCACTATTGCAGCCAATAGTAGCGGAGGATATCTGTTTTTGCTTTTTCCATACCATTTAATAAGTTCCTTCAGCAATGCCAATACCTTGGTTGATAAAGCACCTCTATGGACTATATTTCCAAGACTATCGTAGACACCAACTTCAATCCCTTTCCTTCTGAATTGTCCGGCAAAAGATTTCGAATTCTTAAAGCACAGCCAGTGCAACGTTTTTATAAGATCCAATGAAAGGTGGTCCTTCGTTCCTCTTATGTATTTTATTGCTTCGGCAACACCAAAAGTTTCTGCTATATCTTCTTTGGATTTTTCAGGAAGCTTGTTCTTCTCTAAAAGATCCTTGACCTCATTTTTACCAACTTTAGAACCCTCAATCGCGTTAGTATTATACGTGAAGATTTCAGTAAATCGCTGCCAGCCTGCCTCGCTCAAATGAATTATGCCTATCTTTTTATCGGAAGTCAGTGATTCTAACGCCTTTAGCTCCTCTTTGGTTAGAAGAGTGAGATATGGATCACGAGGCTCCTTTGAAGCAGGGATACGTTTCTCCAAGATAACCTTTGCTTTTTCTCGTGCAGTAGTTAGTTCGCTTTTTGTAAGATTCGTTCCTAAATAAATTCTGATCTTTTTGACTTTTTTACCCACACGGTAGGTATGTGCCAAATAGTACTTCTTCCCATTCCCAGCTGGCCGTATTTCAATATGCATACTTAATATGGGTGACTACATATATATAAATATTTGTATTGGGTGACTACATTTAGTAGCATTTGTAGTCACCTTCTCTACGGCTTTTACCGTTACACTTTGCATATTAACAGAATTTGCGTATTCGAAACTCATCTTAAAAAGAGGCTTTGATATAGCGTTTTTGCAGGTGCTTCATGTGGCAACTTTTTACTAACACACGAAATCAACACAATTATCCTAATATTGAATTATCTCGCTTCCTTCTGGACGGTTTGCCTTCCGGATTTCTGAACAATGCTCTGACTTCGTATCTTGAAAGTGCAGGGGGTGAGATTCGAACTCACGAAGGTGCTAGACCACTGGATCTTAAGTCCAGCGCATTTTTCTGTGGTTTAGCAAACCAAACCAGACTTTGCTACCCCTGCTCAAGCATACATTGAAGGACCCGGCTGGTCCCCGAGGCTCTTGTACCTCTCATGCGTCTGCTTACTCTTCTCCAATAGCTCCTTTATCTTGGCCTCCGCAAGTTCGGCCTCCTTCTCCAGCTCTGTCGTATCTATGTTCAGTCCTAAGTACTTATTTATGGCCCCTATGGCAATCTCGGCATACTTCGGGTCGGTTATGTTGTCGCTGACAGGTACTAATATGTCGGCGTTGCTCACTCCGACATCCGCAGACTTCACCATCAGTATGGCATTTACCCCGGTAGATACGCCCTCTGTTATAGGTTTTATGCCTGCCTTTACCATCCTGTCCATTGTCTCCTTGTCTGACGCTATCCCGAAGATGGTGTTGAGATACTTCTCGTCGCCCTCATGTATGGGCATGCCTCCCATCGACACAATTCCCGCCAGCTTCTTTTCCCTTACCATATCCATAATGGCATTGGAAAGGTCATAGACGACCTCGGTAATTATTGAGAACTCGGAAAACACACAGACGAACCTGTCTTTTTCTGAGTAGTACAAACGTATGGGCGGAAGAGGCTTCTTCTTGTGTATCGACATAAGAGGCGGGAACATCGCGCTCTCAAAATATCCTATATAAATAAGATCAAGCTTTTCTATCATGTAGCTTATGGCCATTGACCCCACGAGTCCGGCCCCTGGGAATCCTAGGATAAGAGTGCATCCCTTTATATCGTCTCCCTTGACAATGTTTACTGATATCATCGTACCACACCTATATTCGTTAGGAAATACTTATTAATCTTTGTTGCAAGCACAGCGATTCGGGCCCCAAGACCGCCAGCCTTCTTTCTATCCATCTTTGCTTTCGCCATGGTTATGCCTTGGAGATACACCTATTTAAGGGTCTCATCATGCATATTAACCCTTATTGCAAGCACGATTATACATTTATTTTTACTATCGACGTCATCCCCTCAAGAACGCGGCATTTAGCTTACTGTCGTATCCTCGACGATAAATATATAAACATACTCATAGCTTTTAATATAGGTGAAACCAATGGCAGAAAGAGTAAGCAGCGAGAGAGTTAGTAGGGATAGCGGATATCTCTATTATCTGGGAAAGGATGGCTTCGTATGGCGCACACCTATGAAATCGAACTCCAGAGGAAGAAAATCCAAGATCGGAAACGAGCGTGTGAGGAGATCCGACGGATATCTCTATTTCATAGACAAGAGTGGATACGTTGCTAGGACAAAGATGAACAGGGGCGGCAGGAGGCGCTCGGCCAAATCTGCAAAGAGCTCAGCCAGAAGATCCGCAAGAAGGCCTGCAAGGAGCTCGGCAAGGAGATCGTCTGCAAGGAGTTCCGCAAGGAGCTCAGCAAGGAGGTCATCCGCAAGGAGCTCAGCAAGGAGGTCATCCGCAAGGAGTTCAGCAAGGAGATCAAGGAGGAGATAAGCACACATCGATTTTGTTTTGCTTACCTTCCTATGTGGCTACTGTGGGTAATACTGCCAGAAGCAAGTTGTGCGGTATTGCCCATCTTGATCTTATCTCTTTTTATTGTTCCAGAATTGAATTCGAGTATATACAAAGATTCACGTCTGGGTTTGTAGACTCTGCATCCGAACAGGGCTCTGCACGGCTCTATCTCTTCTATAAGGTCCACGACCCTCCCTGTTCTTCCGAGCCAGACGACATCTATAGAGAATGACATGTTGTGCATCCATATCCCGTATCTGGAGGGCACCGGAAACACGAACAGCATGCACTCATCCCTTTTGATGCTCTTCCTGTACATCAGCCCTATCATCCTCTTCGTCATCGTGTCTGCCACTATTGCATCGTACTCTCTGCTGTTTATCCGAACCGTTCTAGTCTTGTAGTGCATGTGTTTAGACAGGAGCCTTAACAGCATTCGACCACTTACTTAGTGAAGGAGAGGCTCTGCTCCCGCATGAACAGCTGCAGATAGGATTTGCTTCCCGAGCCCTTTCCGCTTATTCCGCTCCCCTTCCACCCGACGAAGGTGTGGTGCCCCACTATGGCGCCCGTAGTGGCGCTGCAAGACCTGTTTATATACACAACACCAGCTTCTATATTATCTGAGAATAGCCTTATCTCACGCCTGCTTTTAGAATAAAGCCCGGCGCACAAGCCGTACTCTGTGTCGTTCGCCGCGCCGATGGCCTCAGAGATGTCCTCGTATGCAGTCATCGCGAGTATGGGGACGAAGAGCTCTTTGTGCATAAGCTCGTCATCCTTTCTGACCTCGACAATCGTGGGTTCTACGTAGTAGCCGTCCTCAACACATCTGACCCTATTGCCCCCGCATAGGATCCTTCCCGTGCTCTTCGCGCTCTCTACGGATTCCGCATACCTCTTGTATGCGCTCTCGCTTATGAGGGGTCCGACATAGTTCTCCTTCTTTAACGGGTTTCCGATATTCAGCTTTCTGGTCCTGTCTATGAGGAGGCTGACGAACTCCTCTTTTATCGATTTATGGACATACACTCTAGATAATGCACTGCACTTCTGCCCGCCGTATCCGAACGCTGCGCTGACGACTCCAGATATAGAACTATCCATATCTGTATGCTTTGAGACTATAGCCGGGTTCTTGCCTCCCATCTCCACCACAAAAACCTTCTGCGTTTTCGCGTTGATGCTCTTCCCCATCATCGCCATTCCAGTGCCTCTGGATCCGGTGAATGCTATACCGGCGACGTCAACGCTATTCACAAGCTCGTCCCCGACTTCTGATCCCGGCCCGGTTACGAAATTAAACACCCCGTCAGGAATCCCTGCTTTTTTGAACGCCCTGTATATCTCAAGGCCGGTCAGCATAGCCATATTGTCGGTAGATGAGGGCTTGAACACAACAGTGTTTCCAGTTATAAGTGCTCCGGTGCTCATCCCAACAGATATCGATACTGGGAAGTTGAACGGGGCTATCACGCCAAATACTCCATACGGCCTCATACGTATTGATATGCTTTCTCCGCTTCCTGGTGCACCCTGGAATCCAAGGCCGAATCCCTTGCTTCCTGCTATCTTGGTGCGTCGTATGTACCCTTTGTTACGTTCTATCTCATCGGCATAATAATTTATGAAGTCTATCGCCTCATCGACCTCACCCACTGATTCATATCTCGTCTTCCCATTCTCTATGCTCAGTACGGCGCTTATCTTGAATTTATCCTCTCTTATAGCCGCGGCAGCCTTCCTGAACAACACCACACGCTCCTTATAATCCACAAACTTCCATGTTTCGAATGCGTCTTTGGCCGCGGATATCGCTGCACGCGTATGCTCTCTGTTCCCTTTTTGGAAATGGCCTATTATTATCTTGCTGTCTATAGGGCTCCGCTCCTCAAGAATCTCATTCGAGAATACTTCCTTCCCACCTATATACATGGGGTGTTTCCTGCCAAGCTCCCTTCTCACATTCTCTACAGCACTGTCGAAAAGCCTGTCAAAATCATTTTCCTTCCCGGATTCAACATACCCTTTATAAGTGTATTCGTTGTTAAAATCTGCGCCCATTATAACACCTATTGCTATTGCTCTACAAAATATTTAATACACAGGGTCAAAAAACCGCAACTGCGTGTTGCATATGCTGTAGCTACAGTTAGGAATGACACATAAAGATTTAAATATCATGAACAAATTAACTGGGTTATAGAGTGGTATCAATGAGTTCGGATGTGGCAGTGCAGCAGGAAGCCGTGCAGACAAACAACGATGTAATACAGGAGGATTCGGAATACAAAAAAAGGTACGGGTTCCGCGCCAATACTGTATACGCGGATATGGAGAAAGGCATATCAGAAGAGATAGTCAGGAACATATCCAAGATGAAGGAAGAACCGGAGTGGATGCTTAACAAGAGGCTTCTGGGTTATAAGGTGTTCATGGAGAAACCAACCCCCTCATGGGGGGCAGACCTGACAAAGATAAATTACGACGACATATACTATTACGTAAATCCACAGGCCAAGAAGAGTGTCAACTGGGAGGATCTTCCTACTGAGATAAAGGACACATTCGACAAGCTCGGTGTGCCAGAGGCGGAGCGAAAATTCTTCGCCGGCGCGGAAGCACAATACGATTCTGAAGTGGTATATCATCATCTCAAGGAGGAGCTCGAGCGGCAGGGCGTCATATTCACAAGCACGGACAATGCCGTAAAAATGCATCCTGAACTAATGAAGAAATACTTCGGCACCCTAATACCTCCGACAGACAACAAGTACGCTGCACTGAATACTGCCACATGGAGCGGCGGCTCATTCATATATATTCCAAAGGGCGTCAAGGTTGGCATACCCCTTCAGGCATATTTCAGGATAAACGCCGAGAAGGCAGGCCAATTCGAACGTACTCTCATAATAGCAGATGAGGGCTCGGAAGTCACATATCTGGAAGGATGTACTGCTCCGGTGTACATGACGTCATCTCTCCATTCTGCGGTTGTCGAGATAGTAGTCCATAAGAATGCGCATGTGCGTTATGTCACAATACAGAACTGGTCAAAGAACGTTTACAACCTCGTAACGCAACGCGCATATGTATATGAGAACGGGTACATGGAGTGGATCGACGCAAATATCGGCAGTAAGACGAACATGAAATATCCAAGCGCGTTCCTAAAAGAGAGGGGGGCGAAAGGAGACATACTCTCAATAGCTGTGGCTGGTAATGACCAGATACAGGACTCTGGCGGCAAGGTATACCATCTGGCTCCTGATACGACATCCAGGATAATATCAAAGAGCGTATCAAAGGGAAGCGGAGTGTCGACATACAGGGGGCTCGTGCATATAAGCAAGAAAGCCACAAACTCCAAGTCGATGGTGAGGTGCGATGCATTGCTGCTTGACGAAGGCGCAAGGACCAACACCTACCCGTACAATGAGATATACACCAATGATGCGATGATTAGCCACGAGGCCACAGTCGGAAGAATCGGACAAGACGAGCTGTTCTATCTTATGTCAAGAGGCATGAGCGAGGAGGACGCGGTAACAACGATAGTGATGGGATTCATAAAACCACTAGTGGAGGTGCTCCCCATGGAGTACTCCTTGGAGCTGAAGCGTCTGATAAAGCTAGACACATCAAACTCAGTGGGGTAAACTCAAGAGATGACCTTTTATGTATGACGAATTCTCAAGAGAAGCGATGGTCCAGTACAAGGAGCTGCCTTACGAGACAAATGAGCTATATAAGAAGTACAAGCTTAATATAAATCTCTTGGAGCCGGACCAGGTAAACGCCCCGGAGGATAGGGAATGGAAACAACTGCATTACGAGGTCTCAGAACGTTTCAGAATCAGGTTTGATGCGGTCATATGCAACGGATTCATGGTCCACAGATCAGACAATAGTGCTCCTATAGTATCAAACAGTCCCGAGGGTCTTGGAGAGGGGTTTCTGAAAGAGAAGCTATTCAATAATCACGACGACAGGTTCGCAGCATATACACATGCGTATTCCAAAGAGGTGATAGACATACACCCGTCGGGAAGCAGCTCAATAAACCTGTTATTCATAACTACAAAGAATCCGCCTCCTGTGCAGGTGAGAATAAGGTGTGGTGCAGATTCCAATACAAAACTGAAC
The DNA here is from genome assembly GCA_964409135.1 of Microcaldota archaeon. Classification (GTDB taxonomy): domain Archaea; phylum Micrarchaeota; class Micrarchaeia; order Micrarchaeales; family Micrarchaeaceae; genus JAJYXL01. The sequence goes on along the minus strand of CAYPBZ010000002.1, from coordinate 46,324 downwards.
GAATTCTATGTGTCGAAGACTGAAGGCACCACAACCTCTGGGTCCATGCATGAGATACAATCTGAGAAGGGGTCAAAGATCGAGATGTCCATGCTCCATATGGAAGACAAGTATACGGACGTCTTCTCACTCGTGAAAGGCCGGGCAAGTGAGGAAAGCACAATAAAGACGAACTTCATATGTGCCGGGGGGAGGCACATGCGCCATAGGAACGAAATCGATGCGGTAGGCAAAAACTCCAAGATTGAGACTAACGATGCTGTAGTGGGCTTCGACTCTACAAAGGTAGATATAGGTACAACCACGAGGAACCTGGAGAAAATGACCCATTCCATAAGCACAGCGAATGCGGCAATGTTCGATGACTCTATAGCTTACATAAAAGGGTTCGCAAAGATTGCAAAAGGCAGTGCAAAATCCGTATCAAGAATAAACGAGCGCGGCATAATAAACGGTAAGAACTCCTATCTATATCTAGTTCCAGACATGTCCATAGACGAGAGCGATGTTATAGCCACGCATTCGGGTGCATCTGCGCCCGTCGAAGAAGACAAGATTTTCTATCTACAGTCGCATGGGATAAGCAAGGAATCTGCAGAATTCCTCATAATGGCCGGACTAATGCTGGATGTTGTATCACGGATAAGCGACGCATCCACGCAGATAATAGTATACTCAATGATAGTAGACAAAATAAGGAATAAAAGTTTTGGAATACCGAAAATTACATCCATGGGAGAGGTGTGGCTGCCAGTCCACAAAGGTGAGAACAGGTAATTCGTATGCACGAAAACAAAAGAATCGGATTCGTAGATGTGATAACTACATACCTTCCGACCATACGGTCCATGTCAGCCAGGATGATGAGAGAGAAATACAAGATGGACCAGAAATCAATAGCCGCGATTCTGGGAGTGAGCCAGGCCGAGGTCAGCAAGTACCTCAACCTCATCCAGCCGAAGATCATGCTCAACGTCGATAGCAGGGTCATATCAAGGTTTATACATTACACGATGAAAGAGCAACACACAAATGCGCAGAAGGTAGTCTGCGCTGCATGCCCGAAGGGCGCAGCGCTCTCGTGCTCACTGATGGTAAAATAATCGAATATTAGGTAATTCTATGATACTAGAAATAAAAGACCTGCATGTATCAGTAGGTGATAAGGAGATACTAAAGGGTGTGAACCTGAAGGTGGTCGAGGGTGAGTTCCATGTCATTATGGGGCCGAACGGTGCGGGCAAGAGCGTTCTGGCAAAGACTATCATGGGAAACAAGAGCGTCGAGATAACAAAAGGGGACGTACTGGTTGATGGCAAATCCATAAAAGAAATGCCGGCGGATAAACGCGCACAGCTTGGCCTGTTCATGCAGTTCCAGAACCCTGTCGAGATTAACGGAGTCGGGTTCGTAAACTTCCTTAGGTCCGCATCAGAATCGATAAAGGGGGGCACGATAAACACGAGAGAAATGATGAACGAGATAAAGGATTACACGTCCAAGCTGAAGATACGGAATGGGATTATAGGTAGGTCACTCAATGAAGGGTTCTCCGGGGGTGAGAAGAAGAAGAGCGAGATACTGCAGATGGCTGTGCTGAAGCCGAAGATTGCAATTCTAGACGAGCCTGATTCCGGCCTGGATATCGACGCAATAAGGATTGTTGCGGAGAATATAAATGAGATATCTACATCCAACAAGATGGGAATCTTGATAATAACTCACTATAACCGTATACTCTCATATATGAAGCCTCAGTTCGCCCATATATTGGTTGATGGTAAATTGGTATCTAGTGGAGGCATGGAGATGGTAGATGAGATAGAGAAGAGCGGATACGGGAGGTTCGTAAAGTAATAGCAGTGGGTTATTATGCATGAACTTGATGCTGAAGAGATAAGGAAAGACTTTCCCATACTAAACAGGGAGTTTGATGGAAAGCGGCTCGTATATCTAGACAGCGCCGCAACGTCCCAGAAGCCTGTGCAGGTAATAAGTAAGGTGAGGGAATACTACGAGAACTACAATGCAAATATACACAGGGGCATATACAAGATATCAGAAGAGGCGACAGAGGCATACATAGAGTCGAAGAGGAAGGCAGCAAGATTCATAAATGCCGGCTCATACGACGAGATAGTATACACAAAGAACGCTACGGATTCCATCAACCTCGTGGCCCTTAGCTGGGCTGAACAGAACATAAAACGGGGCGATCACATACTCATAACAGAGATGGAGCACCATAGCAATATAGTGCCGTGGCAGATGCTGGTCAAGAGGAAGAACGCAGTACTTGACTATATAAGTGTCGACAGTAGCAAAACCAAACTCGATGAGGCTAGCATCGAGGCTCAACTATCAAAGAATCCGAAGATTCTGGCGATAACCAGCGCCTCTAACGTATTGGGCACTATAAATGACGTAAAAGGGATTGCGAGGAAGGCGCATGAGCATGGGGCAGTAGTTATCGTAGATGGTGCCCAGTCCGTCCCGCACATGCCAGTGGATGTAAGCGACATGGGTGCCGACTTCTTCGCCTTTTCCAGCCATAAAATGCTCGGTCCTGCAGGATTAGGCGTGCTTCATGCCAGGAGGGAATTGCTGGAAGGGATGCCTCCTGTAACCGGAGGGGGCGACATGATACTAACAGTAGACAAAGACAACAGCACATGGAACGAGCTTCCATGGAAGTTTGAGGCCGGCACGCCGAACATAGAGGGAGCTATAGGACTTGGCGCTGCGATAGATTATCTTGGAAAGGTAGGGATGGAAAAGGTCCGCTCCCACGAGACCGGACTGACAAAATATGCGCTTGACTCTATCGCAAAAGTTGAAAAGGTAGAAGTTTTTGGTCCCGGAGTCGCAAACATCGGGATAAAGAATGGCATAATATCATTCACGGTAGAAGGTGTGCATCCGCATGATGTTGCAGCCGTGTTCGACAGCGAGGGCGTTGCTATAAGGGCAGGTCACCACTGCGCCATGCCGCTGATCAGGTCTGTGCTGAAGTTGCCAGCCGTATCCAGAATGAGCTTTTACATATACAACACCGAGCAGGATATCGACTCGGCAATCAAGGCTATAAATTCTACAAAGAGAACATTCCACGTAAGATAGGTAATGAGATGCCTCTAGATATATATGCCGAAGAGATAATATCGCATTACGAGCACCCGCACAATAAGGGCAAGATTCAGAACGCGAACGCCGAGCTGCATGAAGACAACCCGGTCTGCGGAGATGACCTAACAATGTACTGTCTGATAGAAGATGAAAGGATAAAGGACGTGAAATTCGATGGGAACGGCTGCTCTATAAGTATAGCATCGGCCAGCATGCTGACTGATTTTGCGAAGGGAAAGACCCTAAGGGAGATAGAGGACATGGATTTTGAAACAATAAAGGAACTTATTGGCATAGATCCCGGACCGGCGAGGGCGAAGTGCGCGACTCTGTCGCTGAAGGCGCTGAAGGGGGCCGTGTTCCTTTATCAGCACAAAAATCCAGATAAGGCGACTGGGCAGTTATGAAGAGGAATCAGTAAGCCTGCTTCTAAATCAAGAGTTCCTGCTTAGCGCGAGAAACCCTCCTTCTAACCCCAAGATTTAAATACTTACTCTTATACATATTCCTATACTAAAATAAATAAGTTAGTATTAAAGGTAATGATATGAGAGGAGACTATAAGAGATATTTTTATAATAGTAGTTTGAAACATATCGCTAGATATGTAACCATACCTGTGATAATGATTGCTATATTCGGATCCCATCTTGCCAATGCATCCACAACCTCTCCTCTTCTCGGAGAACTGACCAACATAAAGATGCTCTTATCACAAGTGGGTCCGATACTCAGTTCCATCTTGTTTATAACTGCTGGAATATTCTATGCAATAGGACAGATCCTGCCTCCTGACAAACGTGCTAATTTCCACACAGCATCGATAAATATAATTATAGGGGCAGTGATTGTGGGGGTATTGAGCTTCGCATCTACTTCTCTAGCAACAGCCTCAACCCATCTACTAAGCAATGTGACGTCGAGCCAGGTGTGACAGGTGATTGGATATAGTATAGCGGTAAGCATAGTTGCTATAATGATATCAATAGGTGGGATCATCCTCGGCCTTGGATACTCATTCAACAACAAAAAACTGAAGGAATTCGGCCAGGGGGAATTAATTCAGTCTCTGATAAACGGAGTCATAGTTGGAGCGCTGTTCATACTGTTTATCCCGAATGGCCTAATATCCAACTCTATAAATGGAATAGTGGAATCGTCAAATGTCTCTGCCACATGCCAAGGCTATATGTCTCAGAATTATGCAATATGCTTCGCTTATAACTATTTAGTGGGGTCTAACCCGGTTAAGATAAATGGAAAACAATATCCATCATTGCTGGTAGACTCGAGAAACCTACTCATACCTGTTTCCACAGTATATGCGACAATCTCAGTGATAGGTAGCCTCGGGATAAACCTACTGATAGCAACTATAAACTTCAATTACCTGCTGGCTCCGATAATAAAGGAGACAGGACTGCTGATAAGGGCTATAATCACAGCGATTATCGGAATCTATGTCCAGGCCGTACTGCTGAATATGGTGTCAGTTATCGCAATACCTATCTTGCTTCCTGTTGGAATCATACTAAGAACATTTTATCCTACGAGAAAGATGGGAGGAGCGATAATGGCCATATCTATCGGGTTATTCGCGGTATTCCCAATGACTTACATACTGGATGCACAAATGACCGCTTACTTTATGGGGATTGTATCAAACGTAACCCTAACGACACCGTTTACAATAGGGCTTAGCAATCTGGAGAGCGATATATCCTCTATATCACTTGGAAACGCAACGTCAACGAATTCCATAACGAGACTACTGTACACAGAAACCACAAATGTACTTACAACATTTTATGATTGGGCAAAGAACATAATTGACATGTTCGCGCTGCTTGTGATAGAGGTGTTCTTCCTTCCGCTGCTAAGCCTGATTCTAACAGTAATCTCGATAAGAGAGCTTGCATCTATACTTGGTAGTGAGATATCATTCGGCAAATTCGATATTTTTTAGGGTGTTAATCTGGATAAAAGCGAAAGAATCTACAGAAAATCAGTGCCATATGCACTCATTCTGCTAGAGGCATCACTAACATCAATAGGCATATACACAAAATCGATATTCGTGATTGTGGCTGCGTCTGTTTCGGCATTGATAATCTTCGTGGTTTATACTGGATGGGATATCATAGAATCGCTGGTCTTCAAGCACACTAACATGATACAGGTGGTGGGAAACTATGAGATAAGCGGAGATAGGGTCACAGCGATGTTCAGAAAAGGAAACAAGTACGTCTCGGTATCTGTTTCTGAGATAGGTGCAATAACAGATGTTGGGATGGACGAAAGACGGTTTGAGAACATAATAGAAAGACTAAATATTCCATTCAGATTGGTCATGCAGATTGAAAAGATAATGACCAGGAACATGACCGAGGGGATGGAGACTCAGAAGCATATGAGAGAGATAGCGCTGTCTAGGCTGTCTCCAAAAGCCCCCAGGGACAGACTGAAAAAACAGAAACTAAAGAATGAGATATTGTACTTAGAGCACAACATATCAGAACTCATGTCAGGTGGGATTCCTCTGCAGTTATCTTACTATGTGATGTGCAATGCCGTATCATTCGACAGATATAGCGCAGAAAAGCTCTCAATATCTAATATGAATAGGATAACAACCGAATTCGACTCCGCGTTCGGAACGAAATCAAGACTGCTTTCCGGAAATGAACTGATTAACATATTAAGAATGGAACAGATGATTGTATGAGTAAAGAGGTCCACATAGTCACATCAAAGTCAATAAGCAAGTACGCAAGGTTAATGGAGATGTCGGAAACTCCAATCGACCATTATAGCTATCCAAGCTCTGTATACATCGGAAAGTCAAAAATATATAAACTACCAGTTATGCTCAATCTAGAGTCAATGATGAATCCGCATGTATCAATACTGGGCACTACGGGTTCCGGAAAAACTCACCTCGCAAAAAACATAATAATAGGATACGTGTTGAAGAACCACGTAAATATATTAGTGATAGACTGGAATGGTGAATACGAAGGAGTTTCGAGATTTCTGTTCGGAAAGACATACAAGATCGGGGAAGATTCCGGAATAAACTTGTTCAGACAATGTAAAGGTCAGGACAAGAGAATATCCATCCAAATACTATCAGACATCGCAGGACTAAAAGACGAGCATAAAAACGTAATATCAAAAATCACTGAAGGCGCTAAATGCAAAATAGATGCGAGCTACCTACTTTCCGAAATAGATAAACGTTATATGGATCATAACTCCTTCCTTCATGAAAGAGTAGAATATCTTTCCAGGATGGGCTTATTCTCCGATAATCCAATAGATGTAGATAAGATTATGGATGGCGTCTCTGTTATGGATCTATCACGATTGAAGACACAAGAGCAAAAACGTGTGCACGCACTTGCGATGCTAAAACTAGTGTCCTCTAGAATGTATAGGTCGAAGCCGTCAAACAAAATTAGAAGTATAATCGTACTCGATGAGGCATGGAAGGTATTGGAAGGAAGCAAAGAGATAAACAAATTCTTCAGAGAGAGTAGAAAATTTGGATTTGGACTGCTCATATCCTCACAACTTGCGGTCGACATAAACAATGAGATTATGGGGAACTCGGCATGCTTCTTCATATTCCGTCTTCAAGGAGAGCAGGATATCGGAGCGCTGATCGGAGCAGGTATAATCTCTGAGGAGGATCCAACAAAACTAAAGAGAGGAAACTGCATAATGTCTGTATCACTTAAAGCGTCTAATTCTGCAAAAAGGTTTATCGTTGAAAAAACAGACAATTTCAATACTGATATGTATAAAATGAAATGTGGTTCTATGATGGTCTCAATAAGCAAAGATCTGTTCTCCAAAATAATTAGTGGCACAGGCATAGACAGGCTGAAGCAGAGCCGTATTGAATTATTCGCAGATCAGAACGAGAGAAATATAGATCTCAAAGCAATGATCATGTGCATGAAAGACACGGGCCTGTCCAGACCTACAATAATATCTGCCCTATCACAAATGGGAATTGATGACTTAGACATCATAGCCGCATACGAATCATCAAAGGAGGTGGTAATTGATGAGGAATAAGACCATGACCCCACTTAGATCCTCCATCACGATTCCATGCAAACTAAATGGCAAGATGTCTGATCTACGCTCCAGGCTTGTCAATATGCCTTCGATAGTTCCGCTAAATCAAAGTACCAACCCTGTATATATGATAGACGATGAAGATTCTGACGCTAGGGTCTGCTTCAGAAAAGAGAGTATAACTATAGAATATGTCTTTGATGACGCAAGCATAAATGTCAGAAGAAGAATTCTTATATACTTCTTATCGATTCTAGGCTTTCTGGACGAGTTATACGAGGTTAAATTAAACTCCTTATATCCGGAAATTATAGACTCGTTGTCAAACATAAAAGAATTCGGAATAACTAAAAACGATTTATCTAAGTATGAAAAGAGGATAGAAACCCTAAACAACATCAATCTTAAGCTGTATCATAGGCACTTGCACGCCACAAAATCCAAGATAAACGCGATAAAGTCCCTCGAGGAATACAAGCGGGTGTGCTACGAAATAATGGCGCTTATCAGCAGCAACAGCAATGAGGTTGTAGAACACATAAAAAGTTCCATAAAGATGGATGACTTATTCTTCAAAACATTCGTATCAGAATACCGAGAATGGTGTAAAAATGCACATGAATAAGTATACATACTCTGCTATCGCAATTTCTACTATCTCAATCCTAGGATATAGATATATATTAGGTCTCAATCTACCTTACATACTGATTGGAGCCGTGTCGTTCCTACTTCTTAAAGGATTATCAGACTCTGGATATCTAAACAGAAGAATAATATTCAGCTATTCAGACTCCAGCGAAGCAACAATAAAGACCCAAAAGTCATTAACACTCGAGGCAGTCTTTGAGTACATACGTATCGCTAGCAAAAACATCGCAAAAAGGGTAGGGAGCACCATACTGCCCATAAGTGTGGAAGACTTATGCGGGTATATAGACTCAAACTCTGGATTCAACCACTGCGAATACGGCCTAAAGGAAGAGTTAGAGTATGCCTTGTACCGCCTAAGTTCTGCAGAGGTGATAAAGTATGCACAAAACATAATATCGCCCATCTCAGGGTTCCGCGAACGTATCACATGCAGGCTGGTATATGATGAAATAATGTCCAACGGAACCTTCTTACTTCCAAAGCATGGGAGTAGTATATTAAGGACCAATAGAATAATCATCCCGAAAAGTAGGAATATCATATCCTCGATCAAGGAACATGGTCATATACAAATAATTACACTCAACGAATGGCAAAAAATCAAGATGCTAAATCAGGCAAAGCTGCCATACAAGAATAACGAACTGCTTCTAAATGGCATACTATCTGGAAAGGTGGTGATATGATTGGGGTGGTTAAGGGGATACTAAAACTTGGATTGTTGCTGAACGTTATAGTCATCAGCATCTACAATATCCTCCTTTTACTCAATGCATCCAAGCAGAGAGAGACCGGGGCGAAGCATCTGACAAAAACCATTGCGTTACTGATGACCGTAACGTTGATCTTCTTGTACGTATACGTGGTGTAATAAATGTTAGACAGAATAAAATCGCTACACTCAAATAACGTGGGATACGCGCTCATATCTTCAGTTCTAATGTCAACATTTGTTGTATTGATAGCCATTTCTATAAATTTCCTGTTCGGGCTTATCAGCATCGTGCTGATAAATATTGCATACTTTCCAGATATAGCAATTATATCCCTTGGAGTCTCATTTCTATACTTTTATAGGTCGAATGTGAAAGATATAGCCAGCACCAAATATTCTGTAGCGATGAGTATAATTATTATACTTCTGGTCATGGTGGTATTGTGGAAGTAGAATCATTTGAGCTACGGTCATTGCCATACGTGGGAGTAAATCAGAAAGCATTCTTCGAAGTATTAGGAAAAAACAGATTTCTACTGATGTATGACACCACTGGTGGTCACACATACATCCACATAGATTCTCCGATCCAAGAAAAATATATAACAGCACTTGAAAACTCGATAAGCGGCCTAGAATTCAATAAATCAATAAAGACGCTAAACATCGATAATCAGGTTTCTGTATCTGTCCCATATGTGAAGACAACCGAAGAACAGCATTACATATTTGACGATATATTCAAGGTCGTGAGGAACAAAGGGGTGCTGCTAATCGCGTTTATTCCACAGGAAGAGGAGTCAACAATATCCACGAAGAAAAATGTAGAGAAGTTATTGACGGAGTTCGAGACAAAAAGAAGCGCGACGGTACATCAATCCAGATTTTCAAATGTGTCCGCCCAGTATGATGTGTTCAAGGATTCCGAAGACTCGCTTGTGCTAAATGATATATTAGAATCAATAAATATGTCGATAACCAAAAATGGGATAGCATACAAGTTGTTCTTGGTATCCGGCCAAGGCCAGAACGAAATCAATGAATATCTAGGATCAAGAGTACTCATGCTAAATTCTATGAAGGTTGTTGTAGACAGTACAAAAACGTTACTGCATAACCTCGAAAAAATAAAGGCATTCACAGTTGGATTTAGCATAGCAAATAGAATGTTCGGTCTATACGGTCCGGATAAGATAGAGTACCCATTATCTACAATAAATCCAAGAACCTCTGGGGATGTGGAACTCGGCAGATATCTGGACAATTCTGTGACGCCTACTGATTGTAAGATAATGATTGGGAGAGATACTCTAAACCTAGGTTGTATAATAAGCGGACTACCAGGAACTGGAAAAAGCAGGGAAGCCATGGCGATCATAGATTCTATATGCTCTGAAAGCTCCAAGAAGAAGCCAAATATCGTCATACTGTCTCCTACAGACGAATGGGACGATTTTGCGGTGGAACATAATATGCACCTGATAAAATTGCAGAAGGATAGAGTCCCTATAAACTTCTTTAGATGTCCAGATAACATTGAGGTATCAAAGTTCTACACAGACCTCAGTGTTATAATGTCTGCAGCCGCCACCTCTGGTCCGTACAGGGATCCATTAGAGAAATGCTTGATAAATGCATTCCGTAGGGTCTATGGTAAGACGCAGGAGCCAAATCCTTCGTACGTTTTCGATGAAATAATCGAATCTGTTATAAAACTCCACGCGAAAAGAAATAACGCAGGGACAAAATATACTAAACATGGAGAGAACATAAAGTCTGCTCTGGAGGGGTTATTAGAGATATTGTCAAGAAGGGAGTACTCCGAAACAAGAGGAATACACATCGAAGACCTAATAAAAGATGGTGTGGTGTTCAATCTGTCCAACTCTGGGGTTAGTACAAAGAAGTACCTGTATTCAATGGTTCTAAATCAGATTTATGCAATAACTTCGGCATTCGACCATAATGGCAACAGCGAGCTGAGGATGCTTATCTGTATAGAGGAATCGCAAACGATGTTTCAGGATTCAAAATCCCCTGTGATTGAGGATATAAACCATAGGATACAGGACTTCAGGAAAAAAGGGATATGCTTAATGCTGCTAACACACAATATAACAGATATCGATCAGTCTGTCAGAAGACTATGCCAAACCAAGATATACTTCAAGCAGGCTCCGGATATGGCACCCATAGTTGCAAGAGACATAATGTTGGCGGATTCCACAGATGAAGAAATAACTAAAAAAATACGCAGTCTGGACTCGAGAATCGGGGCACTTAATTACATGTCAAACGGTAGCAATGGTAGAGTAACACATAATACAATATTTATGATGACCAAGGAATACGATGGCTACTCCGCTTATACGAAAGATCAAACCAGCCAAATACACCTTACATCACAAGCAAGAATGTCAAAAGACATACCTGTTGATATACATTTTTCCTATCTGAAAGGCATTAAGGTCCTGCCAGAAAAGGTTACAGGGATAAGATTTATAAGGGTTAGATACCTGGGCGAGCCGATAATTGAGAAGAGCCTCGATTCGAATCCCACAAGACTCAATCTAATGCCAGACCGGCTATACTGCCTAGATCTGCTTGACGAGAGGCTCAAACCGATAAAGAGTGTGAAGATATTCTCCCAGAAGATTGTTAGGGTGGAGATACCATGAAACATGCTAGAATAAGATACTCTGTTGCAGCACAGAAAAGTATAAATATATATTCCTACTTATTCTTACCTGGTAGTAAGATGGAATTAGAGAGGACGGTGAGTGATAAGGGGCAGGTCGTAATCCCGAGGGACGTGAGAAAGAAGCTCGGACTGAAGCCGGGTTCTGAGATAGTCTTTGACATAATAGACAACGACCGGGCCGTCATACGGATGAAGAAAGACAACAAAAAGATTGTAGATGAATTCTGTAGCATACCTAGAAAGAAAGCAAAAAGCATGAGCATCAAGAAACTCAAGAGTTTATTAGATGAGCAATATGAAGTATCTTGACTCAAATATTTTCATATACGCCGCGGTTCTGGAAAAATCAGACAGAAAATCCCATAAATCAAGGGATATTCTAGTCAAGATGGCAGAAGGCAAATTTGAAGGAGCAACATCTGCTTTAACATGGGATGAGCTGGTTTGGGCAGTAAAGCGCATCTCAGGAAAGGGAGATTCTGTGGAGGAGGGCGCAAAATTTCTAGAGATTGGAAATCTTAAGGTGTTGAATGTTGATGAGGCAGTTCTTCGCTACGCCCAAGATATTATGGCTAGATATGGGTTAAATCCAAGAGATTCAATACACGCAGCCTGTGCCGTGAAGAACAATATAACCGATTTCGTGAGTTTTGACTCTGATTTTGATGCGGTTAACGAAATAGACCGAATCAAGCTATGATCTGCTTTGTGAACCAATGGCAAGATTAATATATATTCATACTAATCTATAATCTTATGGCAGGCAATCGATTTTTTACTGGAGTCGGGGACAAAGGCAATACGGCTATAGGTAGCAAGAGGCTCGACAAGTCGGATTCTCTACTGGAGGCTATGGGCGATGTGGATGAACTTATATCTTACCTTGGGGTAATAGGTTCTAGTGAGGCGTACGGTTCGATAGAGGGGCATATCATGACGATACAGGACAAGCTGTTCTCTATGAACGCTGAGCTCGCCTCTTCAATGGATGACCGCTTCATGCCGAAGAATGCTTTGTGCGAGGAGGACGTTAAGGAACTTGAGTCTAATATAAAGGAGGTAGGGAAGGACCTTCCCCCTCTGCGCGAGTTTATCATACCTGGCAGCTCTTCGCTGAGCGCGCAGCTTGATATGGCACGCTCTATATGCAGAAGAGCGGAGCGCAGCATCACGCGCATGTCTAAAGAGCATAAGATACATGGAGAGCGGTTCGCAGTTGTGCAGACGTACATAAACCGTCTGTCATCGTACCTCTTTTGGGCTGCAAGGTTAGTGAACTTCGAGGAAGGCATAGAAGAGTTCCACCCACAAGAATGGGCTAAGTCTCCTGCCCCTTCAGGCTGAAGTACTCCAAGAACCGCGGAGTGGTGCTTATACGCTTCGTACGTCCGTATCTTGACGAGGTTATGAAGTCGTTATTTATCAGCTCCTTCATGTACTGGTAGGTCGCAGAGCCGAATATCTTTACTACCTTGCTCTGCATTACTGGTTCGTTCCTGCTTATGTATGCCAGTACTCTAAGCGCGCTCTTCGTGAGGTCCGCAGCATCTGCCATGCCGTTCACCTTGCTCGCATACGGCTCCTTGAGTTCCATTACGTATCTGCTGCCTACCTCTGATATGCACACCGAGGTGTCTGATGTTCTGTAGTCGTCCTCAAGCTCCTTGAGCATGTGCTTTATCTGGCCTACTGACTCTATTCCCGTTGCCCTGGATACATCCTCTGCGCTCATCGCCTTCCCTGAGATGAACAATGCGGATTCCACCAACCTTTTTGTATACTTCTTGCTGTCGACGTTCGTCATGCTATCCTCCTGCCTTCCCTAATTTTATAAGTATCTCGCCGAAGAACACCTCTTGGATAAGCAATATCTTGCCCTCCTGTGCGAGGAACAGGAGAGGCACGAAGAGGTAAGAAAGCACGGACTCTGAATCCACCAACTTCGACAGAGAATCGAATGATACCATCTTGTACCTATCAATATTGCTCAGTACCATACTATATGTGCTCTTCATCTTCTCTTCCATATCACTTACGTCTATAACGAACGGTAGCGGTGTCTCTGCGACCCTGAAGTATTCTTCCCGCCTGCTCTCGATTTTGAGTGCATCCTCCAGGGCTTCCATGAGCTCATTTAGCGTCACGCGCCTTCTGGGTGCGTGCCTGCTTCTCGGCACAAGCTCTGGAACATCTGGTATAACTCTCTCATATGGAGCCACGTCCTCTAATCCTTTTTCGTCTACCTCTCCAAATAGCGGCATAGTGCTGCTCTTCAGCCTCAACAAGACTGACGCCGCGAATATTATGTTTGCCGGGACAGAGAGGTCCATGAGCCTCATCTCCCTCACTACGCTTATATAATTATCCACAATCCCGGATATGTCTATGTCCCACGGGTCCAGCTTGTTGGTCTCCACTAGGCTTATGAGCAATTCCTTCCATGTGGCGCTGAGCACCAGCTGCTCTATGTCGAAGCCAGTTTTGCGTGGCATCGGCACTACCATCTCAGCCTCAGTCTGTCTTCTCATGCGTATCAAACCGGTCAATCTATATTTGTACAGAAAACATTTATAAGTACTGCGAGAATAAATAAGGTAGGACTCTGTCCGATCGGGTTATCAAATGGTATACATTCATGTTTCTAACGTAAGGGACAAGGCAGGGAAGAAGGTAAGCATAAAGGGATGGGTATACAGGAAAAGGAGCGGCGGCAACATACTTTTTATGGTATTGCGCGACCATACTGGGATTCTACAGGCTTCTATAAAAAAGGACAACGTGGATAAGATATCATGGAAGCATGCAGAAGATGCACAGATAGAATCGAGCGTAGAGCTGACAGGGACCATAAAGAAGGACGACAGGGCACCCACAGGATATGAACTCGAGGCAACCAAGATGAGGGTGGTCGGAAAGGCAGAGGCGTATCCAATAACGGAATACCAGAGCACCGAGCTGTTGCTCGATAAGAGGCATCTCTGGCTAAGGAGCACTAAGATGGTGCCGATAATGAAGGCCAGGTCGCACATCTTCAAGTATACAAGGGAGTTCCTAGACAGGTTGGGATTCTTCGAGATAACCCCCCCGCTGATAACCAGCTCTGGAGGGGAGACAGGCGCAGACATGTTCACTCTGGACTACTTCGGCAAGGAGGCATACCTGACGGAGAGCTCGCAGCTGTATGCCGAGGCCATGATATACTCGCTTGAGAAGGTGTATTCGTTCGCGCCCTCATGGCGGGCGGAAAAATCCCGGACGAACAAGCATCTTGCGGAGTACTGGCATCTCGAACCAGAGATGGCATACTACAATCTAAACAAGACCATCGCCCTGATGGAAAAGCTCGTATCACACATATCAGAAAGGCTGGCAAAGAAGAGCGCTGACGTGCTGGAAACCGCAGCCATCGACCCCACAACCCTATCTAAGATAAAGCCTCCGTTCAAAAGGATGACGTATGAGGAGGCCATAGGGGTGCTGAACGATATGGGCAGCAGCGTAAAGTGGGGGGACGACCTCGGCGTAGAAGAGGAGCGCCTTCTTACAAAGGATGCTGACAGACCGATATTCATCATGTATTGGCCCAAAGAGCTCAAGCCGTTCTACATGCCGATAAACCCCAAGGATGAACGTACGGTTATGTGCGTGGACATGCAGGCACCCAAAGGGCATGGGGAGATAATCGGAGGCAGTGAGAGGGTATGGAAGATTGAGGAGGCGCTGGCACGCTTCAAGGAGGTGGAGAAAACAAAGGGCGTAAAGTTCAACATGGACAACTATTCCTGGTATCTCGATATCATAAGGTATGGAGGGGTTCCACACTCTGGATTCGGGATGGGTATGGAACGCCTGGTAAAGTGGCTTATGAACCTGGACCACATACGCGATGCGATACCCTTCCCAAGAATGATGAACAGGGTCAGCCCATGATAAATCTCGTAATGTTCGACCTTGGTGGAGTAGTCGTAAACTTCTCGGAATCCATGTATGTGGAGTACATAAGCAAGAAGTTCGGCATTCCGCTAAATAAGGCTATGGCAATCAAGAGAGACCTACCAAAGCTGGAGGTCGGAGGGATGACAGTAATGGAGTACAAGAAGAGAGTCATACACATATTGCAACTGTCACCAGGTACCAACATAGAATGGAACGCCGCATTCATAAAGCTGGCAAGCACAAACAAAAAGGTCGAGGCACTCGCACGTAGCCTACACAAACGGTACAAGACGGCACTCATAACGAATATAAGCGCAAGCCGTTACTACTCTGCCTTAAAATACAAATTCGATAAATCTGTGTTCGATAGAAGGTTCACCTCATACGGTATGAGGATAAGAAAACCCAACCCAGAGATATACAACAGGGTGCTATCCTCTATGAAGGCGAAGGCCGAAGAATCCGTGTTCATAGACAACAGACTGGAGAACGTACGCGGCGCGGAATCTGTGGGTATATACGGGATAGTGTTTAAGAGCTACGGCCAGCTGGTCGGAGACCTGGCAAAGCTGGGTGTGTCATAATGCCTTTCGGGATATGGGAGAGGCTGCTCGCAGGGAGGTGGATAGCAGGCCCAGACATATCGGATGCGATAAGGGGGGCGACCAACATAAGCAAGTACAACATAACGCCTATACTCAATTATCTAGGGGAGGAATACACGAAGAGATCTGACGTTAGCAATTCTATAAGAAAATACACGCAACTGATTGCTAAGCTCTCAGAGCGCAAGATAAACGCAAACATATCTCTTAAGGCGACGCAGCTCGGTCTGAGGGTCAGCCGTGAATATGCATCGAATAACTACTCCAATATAGTGAAGATAGCCAGAAAGGTAGGGATATTCGTTTGGCTGGACATGGAAGACAGTACCACCACCGACGATACAATACGTATGTACAATAAAGAGGTGCGCAACGCTGGTGTCGGCATATGCATACAGGCATACCTAAAAAGAAGCATGGAAGACGTGCACATGCTGCTCAGCAAGTCTAGACATGCAGAGATAAGGCTCGTAAAAGGGGCATACACGACTACGGACAACAACTTCATAAAGGACAGGACGTCCGTGACGAAGAATTACCTCTCTATAATGCACTACTTATTCAAGAGCTCGAAACACTTCACAATAGCAACACATGACGATACGATAATATCAAACGCGCTAAGACTAAGCAAAAATTACAAGAGTGATGTGACATTTTCCATGCTTCGCGGCATAAGGAGCCACTACCTGCTCCGTCTGGCAGAATCTGGAGCCAGAACGTCCATGTACATCCCGTTCGGCGGTGAATGGATATCGTACTCATACAGGAGACTGAAAGAGCAAGGGCACATGTCGCTCATATTCAGGTCTCTCTTCGAGCGGCAGATATGACCTCTCCGGAGTGTATGGCCCTATCACCAAAAATCAAAAACTTTATAAGCACCGAATAACAAGACATTTTATGGTGATAAAATGAAGAATATGGGTAAGTTTGACATAGATATACGAATCTCAACTTCGATGGTTAGAAAGAGACCAGCCCATCTGGGTGCCACCGGCGGTGATACCTGCACTGACAGGTTCTGTGCTAGGGCAGTTAGAAGAGCTGAACGCCAATAAGATGGCTAAGTGATGAGCGTTATAAACTAGCGCATCTGTCCTTAGTCTTCTCTTTGGTCCCACTATCACTTCTCATGAGTCGTTGTGCGTCTATAGAATAATTAATGCTCTTCTCTATAGTTGAATTAAGACCATCCAACACAAAACAAGTATATCTATCTACACTTTCTTCTCTATTCAATACCAGCACCTTAATCCTTTCGAGCAAAGTAATAAAAAATCGTTACCGAACCCCTTATTATTTAAGAGCCTATTCAATTCTACCGCTCCAACAACATTTAATCTATTGTCTTCGATGTTCAATAATTGTATTGTATCGTTTATTCTATTGTCAGGTGCCTTTGCCAACATCAGACTTATATTTTCCACAGTAGTGTTTTTTTTGTTTATTCTAAATTTATACTTCTCAGACAAATAATAAAATCCCATAACTGTGCCCAAATCATAATAAGCATATGCCCTTTCTGTACTATCTTCCCCAGATTGTATAATATCATCAAGGAATCTGTTGTATCTATCATTAACACCACCTTTTGTATATTTAGGAAAACGATCAAACAATCCCAATAATACGTCCCTGACCTGCTTGCTTTCGTTAGAGAGACCAACCACCATCTCAGCAATCTTATCTAAGTTTATCTTGTTAAACACAAACAAGGAAAAGAGGGAGTTTTCGATTACTAATATGTTTCCAGACCCGATTAGCCTCTCGGAAGTTTCGATGACATCAGTGTCTGTTCCATATCTCATTAACATATAATACGCTGCAGACTTAACTGAATCGGAATTAGAATCTAGTATTTCTTTAATCAAATGAGTGTCTACGGTGAGGCCACTCTCCTTTTTACTATATGCAAGTTGGCTAAGAAATATCGATAGTACTGCTTCATCCTTCTCATGCTCCAAAATTTTACTCAATAAGCTTGAATCTATCTCGCCTTTTCCACTCAACGTTAACAATGCCCTGGCTCTGTTCATATACTGTTTGTCATTTAGGCCTATCTCTACAAGATAAGGTATATACTTTTCAGACCATACGTCGTACACAGTTTCTATCGCCAAAGACCTGATATTAAGGTCGGTATCAGAAAGTGCCATGCTTATTATATCTGAATCCACTTTGTTCAGCCCTGCAATGTGCAAGGCAGCAAGAGCCATATTCCTATTCTTATCCTTCAAGCCATAAAGCCGGATTATATCGACTTTTGTCTTTTTCTTCTTCTCCTCTGTGTAAGAACTTTTTTGCAAGCTATATATGATATCCCTAAACTCAACTTCTGCAGGGTCCTCCCAATCAATATTATCTAATATGTCCAGCAATGTCCTCTTTCTCTTGTCATCTAAGGAAAGAAAAAGCATTTGGTAAATAAGACCGCCATAATATCCTGCATGATGGGACCTTAGTCCACTTATATACACATCTTTGTTTTCCTGGGTTATTAATATTGGAGCCAATCCACTTTTCATCAGGTAGAGACTCATTAATAGCCTCCCTACTCTTCCATTCCCATCTTCAAAAGGGTGCAATTCTTCAAACAGTGCATGGAACACAACTGCATTTAAGAATGCATCAATAGTGTTAATCGGTCTTGTATTTAAGATGGAGAGAATCCTCTGTAGCTCTACTGGGACCTGCTCTGCAGTACTCTTATTAAATTCATTAACAATTCCGAATCTCCTAAAACCTTCATACTTACCTTGTCCTATAATATCCTTTAGTAGTGTGCTCCTAAGCTCAATAATATCTTCCATGGTTATTTCTCTCTTACTCATCTGTACCAGTTTCTCGTACGCCTTACCGTGATTTGATATCTCTATATAGTCCTGTAGTCTTCCACCTTTGGGGACGATCATGCCCTCTAGAATTAGATTTGAGGTATCCCAATCCAGACCGTTTCCCTCTATCTTGCTTGAGTAATATATTATCTTTGCAATATTCTCTCTCAGATAACTCTCGAGATCAAGCTCTGTACGCTTCAGGAGCCCATCAATATGATACCTATCTAATACCTTAAGGTACGGATTTAGGCCCTTCATAACTACCACATCAGTCGTCTAAATATACAATATGATAATATATAAAATCGTCCATGAGGTTTTTATCTACTCTGGGGTAAATCGGCATTTAACTAACTTGTTTTCGAGCGGCAGATATGACCTCTCCGGAACGGTAAGATTTTAATTCATACTGTTCGATACTTATACGAATAAGTGCATTGCATGGAAGAACAGAAAGAAATGAGGAAGATATCTGCAAAGAAATCAGAAGACTTCTCTGAATGGTATGTGCAGGCTCTGATAAACTCCGAGTTTGTCGATTATACATCCGTATCGGGCTGCATAGCGTTCAGGCCGTCCAGCTATTTTGCCTGGGACGCCCTGCGCTCATACATAAACAAAAGATTCGAGGAGGCAGGGATAGAGAACGTGTACTTCCCAATGCTAATACCGGAGAGGCTGCTGGAAAAAGAGAAGAAGCACGTAGAGGGCTTCACCCCGGAGGTCGCATGGGTAACACACACGGGCAACACCAAACTCGACGAGAGGCTTGCCATACGCCCTACCTCTGAGGCGATAATGTATGAGAGCATATCCAAATGGGTGCAATCATGGAGAGACCTTCCAATGAGGTTCAATCAGTGGAACACTGTGATAAGGTGGGAATTCAAGCATCCGACTCCTCTTCTGAGGAGCAGAGAGTTCATGTGGAACGAGGGCCATACTGTGTTTGCTACAGCAGATGAGGCAGAGGCAGAAAGAGACGTCGTGCTAGGCATATACGCAGATGCGATCAAGGAATGTCTGGCGATAGATGGCATAATCGGGAAGAAGACAGAGAAAGAGAGGTTCGCAGGCGCTGTAGCGAGCTACAGTATAGAGCACATGCTGCCGGACGGCAAGGCCATACAGGGTCCTGACTTCCATATGGACGGGCAGAATTTCTCCAAAGCATTTGACATCTCGTTCACTGACACGGATGGGGAAAAGGCTTTCGCCCACCAGAACACGTTCGCCATATCGACAAGAGAACTTGGTGTAGCAATAGCGATACACGGAGATGATAGAGGGCTGGTGCTCCCGCCCAAACTGGCAAAGATACAGATTGTTATAGTCCCTATATATACTGATGAGAACAGGGAAGAGATAGTAAGATATGCCGAGGTGGTGTACGACTCCATAAAGCATGATTTCAGGGTGCATGCCGACCTGAGGGATGAATACTCTCCAGGATGGAAATTCAATGAGTGGGAGATGAAAGGCATACCGATAAGGATAGAGGTCGGCAAGCGCGAGCTCTCTGAGGACAAGGTGTCGGCAGTCATGCGGCACAACTCCGGGCGCGAGGGGATAAGCACCGACGTCCTGAAAGACACTATCCAGCTTATGCTTGAGAAGGTGCACAACGATCTTTACGAGACATCTAGAAAGAGGCTTAGGGAGAGCATCCACGTAGTAAGTACCTACGAGGAGCTCAAGGATGTGATAAAGAATAAGGGAGGGTTCGCTCAATCTCCATGGTGCGGTTCACGGGAATGTGAAGACAGAGTAAAGGAAGAGACAACAGCGAAGGTGACTAACATGCCGTTCGACGTGCAGGATAAGGCGAAAGGCAAGAAGTGCATAGTGTGCAACAAGCCCGCCAAGCACATAGTCAACTTTGCCAAGTCCTATTAGGCATATCTATATATTTGCGGCGGCTCAATTTCATCTGGCATAGCCCCGTCATCTAGCTGGCCAAGGATAGCGGGCCTTGGACCCGTACACGTCGGTTCGAATCCGGCCGGGGCTATTGTATCATGCGAATGCTCTTTTCGTGCAGCTATAATAACAATCGGGGCAGTGCATGCCATATCCTTAGCAATACACTGACTCCAGCAAATGAGAGACACATATCATGCTCTCAATATGTGGAGATGTTGGCCAGGTTCACATTGGCGTAGTCTGCCTCTTCCTCCTTCTCTATGTTCGTGAACTCGGCTCCCTTCGACAGCAGCAGCATTATTATAGAGACGAACGACAGTGCAGATATGGCCAGCGTGTATGTCTGTAGGTATGAGAGATATGCATATGAGAACAGGATTGTCGAAAATGTACCGATGACTATACCACTGACAAAGGCCCTGTCGCCGTGCCCAAGTACCATTATCCCTGATACGAACCCTATGAACGTGAACAGCGCCCCGAATAGGGAGAACAGGCTTATCGGGTTCATGAACTCGGACAACACGATAAATCCTCTGGTTATACTCGGAAGCACCCCTACGAGGTTGGATGCCTGGTATACGAACTGGGAGTACCCAAAGTATATGAATATTATAAAGCTGATCATCAGCAGTCCGCCTCCGACCATGTTAAGGGATTCGTAACTATGCTCTACTTTCACCCCTGGCAGCGGTGTCTTATCAACATCCTCAAGGCAGTAAAACCTTCCCCTCTTCTCTACTAGGTCCTCGAAGCAGAACGGCTTCTGGCAGTAGCTGCATATCGCATACGCCTGCCTCCACGGATGCCACACACATCTATACCTATTGCCTTCCACCCGGTCTTCCTTCTCAAAGGCCTTCCCTTTGCCGTCCAGGCCTAGATAATCAGTTGACAGTCCTGCAGCTTTTATCTGGTCTATTGTGAACTCTCTCTGCTTTCTTTTCGTAGGGGCCTGTCCCTCCTTTGGCTCTACAACCTTGTTCATATCTAGAAGCTCTGACGTCTTCACATTCTTTATCTTCTCGGACGTGCGCACCTTTCTCCTTTCTAACTCTTCCGATTCTTTAGACTCTATAATCGTGTATTGCATATCTGTGACCCTAGCCGCGATTGCCTCTTCTTTCTCTATGAGCTTGGCCAGCTTCGCCCTCTCATCCTTTACATCCTTCCCATCCTTTGCCATTCTGGATATCTCATCCTTCTTTGCGACTATGGCTTCGGTTAGCTGTTGCGCCTCATTTATCATCTTGTCCAGTTTTCTGTTCTCGACCATTCAGCCACCAACCAGCTACTCTATCTTACTGGATATGATCTTCTGCCTCTCGTTTATCTTGCGCATCGTATCCAGGATTGAGTTTACCTTCTCTTCCATGTCTATTATCTGTTCCTCACCTTCCGCACCCTGCGCCACTACAGGCCCCTCTACGACTCTCTCCTTCTCCGGCATCCCGGGCTGTCTGATTTGCTCCTCAACCCTCTCCGGCTTGCGTTTAGCTGCTCTCTCGAATATGCTCTTGATTCTGGGGACTCTCTTCGAGATTCCTGCTATGTCCTCGGCGAGGTTGAAGTTAATGTTATGCCGTGCAGGCGCTGCCCTCTTTGATGCGATTGATGCCTTCCTCTCCTCCCTGACTCTGAATATGAGCAAATCCCTGTCAGGATCTATCGTCATTGTATGCGCCTGCCTATATCGACCTCTCTGCCCTCCTCTGCGCATCTCTTTTCTTCTTCTCGAATACTCCTCTGTGCTTGGCACAGCTTATGCAGTAGTAGATCTTGCGCTTCTCGAACAGTCGGACGTCCTTGACCGGGTTATTCATTCCAGTCCCTATGCTTATCGCCTTCTCGTAAGCAACTGCCTTGGCTCTTGATACTTTCCTGCCGCATATCTCACATACGACCAATGTATTCCTTCCTCTCAATGGTAACACCTACAAATATATAATACACTAAATATAAAAACATGATATAATGTTAGATTTATCTGCCTCAAAAGATGTGTGAGCTTATGGTGCTTCCGTGCGACAGCGATCTCCGTACCACAATATCTGCAGTCAAGATAGCCGTTGCTGTGGATCTTGTGAACAAGCTTGGCATGAGCCGCAATGAGGTCGCGTCCAAGCTCGGAATAACTGGCGCTGCGATGACAAAGTACACAAATTCCAACTATTCCAAAGATGTCGCGCGTGTCGTGGAATACCTGAAAAAGAGGGGTTTGCAGTCGAAGCTTGTCAAAGAGATTGCGTTTGGCAGAATAACGCGCGTCAAAGTGCTTGACAGGGTGGATTCGATAGCCTCCAGGCCTGATGTGATATCTGCCTCTAGAAAGAAAAGCGCGGATAATCGGTCAGTGCGCCCTCTTCTTTGATACAAGTATATCGCTTCCAGAGTTCTCCATCTGGATTCTGGCTACGTCCTGCTTCCTCCTAAATCCCGGGAGTACCGAATCCGTGTATCTCATGCCCCTCGTCGTGTCGAATATCCTCTTCATAACGTTGTAGTACGATTCTGCAGCCTCAACGTTAGACTTACTGAGAGAGTCTGTTATCTCTCTTCTAAGTTCACCTACGACATCCATTGCCCCGAGGAGATATGCCTCTGGTGGGATCCGCAGTTCAGTGTAAGAGGGCAATCTGCCTCCTGTCTTTATGCTGTGGAATATCACAGCCTCTGAATATTCCTGATATGCCTGTATGGTATGGTATCTGAACTCATCCCCGTATCCGCTCAGGCTCTTGGTGAGCGAGTTCAGCTCTTCTAATCTGCTCTCTACGTCCACACCGTTGTGCAGCATCGTTATTACGACGCCAGAGGTGCGTATCACCTTCTTGCACAGCGACCCAAGCTCATCAAGAGTGCCTTGTTTTCCATCTACGTATCTCTCTATGTCATGTATGCTCTTCTCCATGTTTTCTATGTCCATACTATCACCGTCCTAACGAATCTCTTCCATACCAGAAGATGTACTGCTGGGCGAACCCCGCACACTCTCCCCATCTATCTGTAGCGAACCTCCGAATCTCACGAATGTCTGTCTTATGCCCTTTGAAATATAATCTCTCCATAGTCCTCTTCACCCACACGTCTATCGGGAACGCCTCGAGCTTGCCGTATCCCATGAGCGCGATACAGTCAGCTACCTTCTCTCCGATACCATTTATACTCATCAATTCTTCCCTCAGTTCGGGATACTTAAGCCTGGCAAGCCTGCCAAGGTCGAGGTTGTCATTGCAGTATCTAGCGGCGCTTACGACGTATTTGGCTCTGAACCCCGCTCCGCATCTCATCAGCTCGTCCACGGTAGCCGAACTCATGGCATCGGCATCCGGGAAGGAGAAGTACGCCGCATCGTCTCCGTAGTGCACCACCTCTCCGTACCTCTCCATAATACTCCTTATTATCTTCCTGATTCTCTTCACGTTGTTGAGCTGCGATATTATGAAGCATAGAGTCGTTTCCCATGGCCCGTTTAGAGTAACTCTCATGCCCCTATACCTTCTGATAGCGGATGAGATGTTGCTGTCCGTGTTTATCCTGTCATACATTCTGCCTATGTCATCACCCAGCCTGAACCTACTGACGACCTCTTCCTTCGAGGACGCGCTTCTGCCGTTCAGGAATTCTATGCGCGTCTTTCTACTTGTAGAGCTGAATCTTAGGTCTATCACGGCCTTGCCCTTCACATAGGTCAACCTACGCTGCCTCGGACGGTATTCCGCATGAAATGTCAATGGCTGCGCACTGTCGAAAGTGTATTTCAGATTTACAAACTGCGCAGATATGCTGTTCATCCTATACTCACTTTATCTCAGAATAGTGGATTCTCCTCTGTTTTGTGTCAGAGATGTCCCTGATAGTAACGGTATCATCACTGAGTGTGTTGTAATCCACAGTGAGCGAGCACGGTATGCCGATCTCGTCGGACCTGGCGTACCGCTTACCTATGCTGCCGCTCTCCGAGTAGAACACGTCAATGCCTCTCTTCGAAAGCTCATGCTCCACCTGCCTGGCCTTCTCAATGAGCTTACTGTCCTTCTGCAACGGGAACAATGCATATCTATACGGCGTCATAATATCCTTCAGTATCATCACCCCCCACTCTCTGTCGGCATCCTTGAACAGTGAATTGCTGAGGATGGACCAGAACAGGCGGTCCGTGCCGAAGCTTATCTCGATAACGTGCGGTATGAGCTTCTTGTTGAGGTTGACGATCTCCATACTCTTTCCGGAAGAGGATTGGTGGTTCCTCAGGTCGAAGTCCGTCCTGTACGAGTTGCCCACAATCTCCTCGAATCCGCCTCCCACAGCCGCCTCTACGTCTATGTTGCACTTGGAATAGTGCGGCAGTTCGTCTTCCATGAGTTCCCTGAATCTGACCAGCTCTCTAGAAAGGCCCAGGTCCGAAAGGAATCTGACCTCCATGCAGATCAGCGAGGCATACAGTCTGTTGGGTATTGTACCTCTCTCCAGCAGCACGCTTATGGTTGTAGGTGCGGCATCGAGTTTTCCGTCTGCCTGTGATTCCCTTGACAGAAAGTTTATACTCTCATCGAACGCATCAGCATTCGTGCCGCTTATGCTCATCTCACCTTCTGGATCAAAGAAGTATTCCATCTCCATCTGCGAGAACTCCCTGAGCCGGACGAGGATGTTGCGCGGCGATATCTCATTGCGGAACACCTTGCCTACCTGGCCTATCCCTATTGGCAGCTTGAGCCCGTAGTTCCTGAATATTTCCTTGAAGTCTAGGAATATACCCTGCGCGGTCTCTGGTCTGAGATATCCTTTCTGCCTTCCCGACGGCCCTATCTCTGTAGACATCATGAGGTTGAACGTCCCTATCTCTGACAACGCACCTCCACATGCCGAGCATACAATCCTGTTTTCGCCCACCAGTCTGGAAAGCTCTCCAGCGTCCATATGCTTTACCTTGTCTATGGATTTTTTATCCCCTTTCTTGGAGAAGTGCTCCTCGAGCAGCTTGTCCGCCCTGTAACTGTGTCCGCATTTCGTGCAGTTGAGTATCGGGTCAGTGAAGTTGCGCAAGTGGCCGCTAGCCTCGAATACCTTCTCCGGTGCGACTATCGTAGCCTCTATCTCAAGATTATTCATGGAGGTTACAAAGAATTGCCTCCACGCGTTCTCTATGTTGTGTTTTATCCTTGTGCCTATGGGACCGTAGTCGTAGAATCCTGCTACCTCACCGTATGCCTGGAACGAGGACATGATTATGCCTCTCCTTGTGCATAGGTTAACCAGCGCCTCGAGTCCCTGCCTTTCCATACAATCAACAGATGTGCCATAAATGGTGCGAGTTTTACGCCCACATCGATAAAACTAAATAGATAAGCGGATGTTCCTTATTTATACTTTTCCAAAGAAGTAGATTAAATCGCTGGGTGTTTTACCTGAAAGTTGACATGGAAAGAATAAGAAAGGAGATGATAAACGCAGCGAAGGCCGGCATAAAGAGCTCGTATGAGAGCGAGGAATACGCGCTCATACAGGCCGTTAACGCGATCAACGAGATAGATAGGTCGTACAATCTGATGTTCGAGCGGTTAGGGGAGTGGTATGGTATATACTTTCCCGAACTGAGGATAAACAATCCATCGACCCTCGCCAAGCTGGTCGAGCTGGTAGCATCAAAAGAGGGCATAACCACCGAGGACGTTGAGGGCATAGTGGGAACGAACGAATCTGCCAAGGAGATAAGCGAGAAGATGTCCAACACGATAGGAAGGGAGATGGCACGGGAGGAGGGCTCGGTCCTGCTTGCCTATGCCAAACTGACCGAGGAGATAAGCGTGCTGAGGGAAGTCATTAAGTCCTACATAAATTCAGCCACCGAGAGGCTGCTGCCTAATACGGTCTACCTCACTGACAATATGGTGGCGGCTGAGCTGCTGAGCAAGGCAGGTTCCCTAGAACGGCTGGTGATAATGCCTGCCGGAACGATACAGCTTCTTGGGGCCGAGAAGGCCCTCTTCAAGCACATAAAGTTCGGCAGCAAGCCCCCGAAGTACGGTGTGCTGTTCAGCCTGCCTGCGATATCCAGTGCGCGCCGAGACGTGCGGGGCAAGTTGGCCCGCGCATATTCAGCAAAGATCGCAACAGCCCTAAAGGCAGACATAATAACAAAGAGGTTCATAGGCGAGGAGCTGAAGGCCTCTCTCGACAAAAGTGTGGAGCGCATATTGAGCTCCAAACCGCATGCACGGCCTCCCCAACGCCAGCAAAGAAGGTATAAATACAGGAAGAGGTAGGTATCTCATTTACCAAAGTAAAATGATTTTAGCGGAATACCTATCGTTCCGCTATTTTTACCTGTTTTTTCTATAGACAAACCTTTAAATATCTATTTAATCACTATCATATCGTGATTGAATCATGACTCTTATATACCAAGGTCGTGATTCTTTCGAGTGGTTGGGATGCGCTCAAGGAAGGAAATAGAGAATGAGATAGTAAGACTGAAAAAACAGCTATCAGACCTGTCAGCCAAGAGCACTGAGATAAGCAATATGACCGATTCAGCATCTGCGCAGTCCGGAAAGGACACCTCGCAGCAGATGTTCCTTCTGCTCAAGTATATGATAGAGGAGAACAAGAAGACCACGATACTCCTCAGGCACATCTCCGATTCGATAAACAGGCTAGAAGACTCTTTGGATGAGTCGTACTATGAGGAAGAGTCAGCCGGGCCGATAGTCCAGGCAAGGATGCAGAAGGGCCCGCAGTACGTGAAGGAGATAGTGTTGTCTGATACGGACGCAAAGATCCTCCAATATATACAGATGTCCCACAACAGCATGGCGTGTGCGGATGAGATAAAGGCTAAGATGAGTTACAAAGGCAGGAACGCCGCATCGGCAAGGCTTAACAGGTTATACAGGCTGGGCATAATCGACAGGTACCAGCTGGGTCACAAGGTTTATTACAAATTTGATGCTGGCAAGGCGACCAAAACGCTGATTGTCTCACCCCCACAGTAGAACGTGTTGTCCGCCCGGCATATCGGGCGGACCACCACTCTTGGTGATACATCAGTGTGCCAGAACCCCCGGATGGCTTCTCTGGAAGCTATCTCTTTTTACCACAGCAGCGCAGCGTCAGCACCCTGCTCTGCACATCCAAGGCAGAAAGATATATATTCATTCCAAAACAAGTTCTGCCGATTAGATGAAAAAGTGCATAGTGGCAGGGTGCCTGGTCATAGACGACGGTAAGATACTTATGATGAAGCATAAGAAGCTGGGTGTGTGGCTGCCTCCCGGAGGGCACATCGAGGCACAGGAGTTCCCAGACGAAGCCGTAATCCGCGAAGTCAGAGAGGAGACCGGGCTCGAAGTGGAGCTCTTTAAATCATCCGCCGACTTTGATGATGTACGGGCCCGCTCTCTCAGTGTGCCGTTTATCATAATGCAGGAGAACGTTCCATACAAGGACGAACCCCACATCCATTTTGACATGACATACCTAGCAAGGGTTGTCGGAGGCAGACTGAAGCAAAACAGTGAGAGCACGGAGATCCAATGGATGGACAGGAAAGACGTTGACAGGATGGAGACATTCGAAAACGTAAGGGCCGTACTCAAAAGCGCGTTCGCTTCCAATCACGTCTTGCCATCTGATGAGGCCCCTAGCTCGCCCACAGAATAATAAAGGTCTCAAAGCCTGTTTTTGACCTCTTTAATCTTTCTGAAGTCCTCCTCCAGCACCACAATGTTTTTCTTGAAACGCACACCTGCTGCCGGATGCAGTGTAACAAAACATCTTATCCCGGGTTCTGGGACAATTGATAAGGACATAACTCTTCCATGGTTCGAGAATATGCTGCCGATTCCACAGAGGGCGTTCGCCGCCACACCTCCGAGCGCGATTACCAGCTTCGGCTTTATGATCTCTATCTCTTCCTTTAGAAATGATGTGCACATCCCTATCTCATCCTTTGTCGGAATCCTGTTTGAATGGGGGAAGAACTGTACCACGTTAGTTATGTAGATGCGCTCCCTTTCTATCCCTGCGATGTGCAGGAGCCTGTCCAGCAGCTTCCCTGCCCTGCCTATGAACGGCCTGCCCTCTATATCTTCTTTCGCTCCAGGAGCCTGCCCTACTATCATTATCTCGGCATCGACCGGCCCCTCTCCTCTCACAAGGTTCTTGCTCAGTGCGAATCCATCTGATTTAGACAATGCCGCATACCTCTTGTTGAGCCTCATCATGAGCTCTAGCCTGTTAAGATATGTGTCGGCATGCGAGATAAGACTCTTGTGCGTCTCATATTTCAACCGTCTCATGCACTGTTCTATAGTCATCCACGCATACTCGCTGTGCTCCTTTGACACAATTACCTTGGAGCCTTTGGGAGCCTCTGCAAGAAACACTACTGCCTTCTTCTTCGTCCGCTCGCCTTTGTTGTAAAACCAGTATTCGAGCATGTGCCTGAAGAATCTGTCCGGTTCAGCCCTGATCCCTGTCTCTTCCTCTGTCTCCCTTATGGCGGCAGTGAACGATGACTCTCCTCTCTCTATATGGCCCTTGGGGATGTCGAACGATCTTCCGCGCTTCAGTATGAGGAACACCCTCTTGCCATTCCTGTATGAGAACAATAACACACCGCTACTGTACTCGAACCTAACCATAGACTGACCCGTTCACTGCTGCGGCAGACTCGTACGCGTCGCAGAATACAATGCCTCTGGCTCCATGCCCTAGCAGCAGGTTTGCTATTCCCGATTCCACACTGTCTATATATCCGGAGCTGATGCTGCACGCCTCAAGTCCAGGACCGGGAGAGGATATCATCTCCTCCTTAACGCTGACGTATCTGCCATTTACTATGACCGGGAGCGAGAACGTGTTCACATAGAACTCCTGCCCACCTGACAGTGTTGTGTAAGAACGGAGCACCACACCGTTGTTGAGTATGTGCGACCCTGCACTGCGGGTCCCGCTCGTGTTTGTTATCATTCCTGACGGGTCGGGGTATCCATTCGCGGTCATGACCACATATTTGGTATGGTTGTTGAAGCTGTTCGCTATGGAGAATCCTACTATACCGTTGCTAACGGTCCCTAGCGAGTATATGCTCGAGTTCTCGCTCCTTATGGACGATAAGTATGTAAGAGACATGGTTGCGTTCGTCGAGTTTACCTCAGAATTGTAGAAAGTGCCGCTTGATATGTCTGCCACACTATGATACGGGTATGTGATTGCGAACACTATGACTCCTATGGCAATGGCGGCTGCCAGCGGATAATATTTACTGGCGGCATGCCCTGCCCTTACTGTTCTTCTTCTCGCGCTCTTGCCAGAGACAGATGGGAAGCGCAATCCATACTTGTAGAACAGGACGATCATCACGATTATCACAGCATCGAACATTATCTGGCCCGCGAAGAGGTGGAATGTGGAGACGGCAGAACTTATTCCATAATATATCCACTCCAGAGATATGGTCAGCATCCTTACAAAGTTCAGGAGCAGGAGGAGCGCCACACCTGATGAGACCCACACCAGCTTCCTCCAGCGCCTGCCGTTGAACATGTATGAGAGAGGCAGCAGGAACATTACAAGGCCAATGAACGCGCCGATGTCCGCACACGTCGACGCTATTGTTATGGACGTAGCCGAAGGTGCTGATATGACCAGACCGCTTATCGACACGTGCGTTCCTGCGATCCTCAGCAGCCAATACACAAACGAGGCGTTGAGGTTGACGAATGCCTTGTTGAGGGCGAGGAACGGGGCCGCAAGTATCTGCGATGCGAATGCCGAATAGACAATGAGCCACTTCAGCTTGATTATGCCCTCCTTCCCGAACATCGCGGTTATTATCGAGAGCAGGATGAGAGGGAACAGAAGGGCGTCGACTCTATAAGAGGTGAACAGGAACGAGAGCCACGACCTCATCAATGCTGTTATCATGAAGAACGCGCCCACGATAAGGAACCCGTAGAGTATGTTGGTTGGCTTATACTCAACTGTCGGCCTCTCCTTCGCAGAGAATACTATGAAAAGGAGTATCATCAGCATTACTACTATCGCGTAAGTAGCGGGATTCGAATCTGATATGCTGAACTGCGTTATGGATATAGAGTTGGATATGGCTATCGCCACCGCGACCAGCAGCACAGCAATGCCTATCCACATCTCTCTATTGCTCATCGAACCGCTCTGTCCTCTGCCGAAATGGGCTTCATCACTATGTCAGCAGTTACTCTCTTCATCATCGGACAATCAATATACAAGGATAAAAATAATAAGGTAGCGCCTCCAAACGTATCGTGTACAGGTATGGCAATGAGGCAGGGATACAGATTCATAAACCACACCGCGGATGTGGAGTTCATAGCGACGGGCGCAACGGCTGGGGCAGCGCTGTCCAATTCACTACTAGCGCTCTTCGGCACATCGTTCGACATAAACGCGGCAAGAATGCAAAGATCGCGCGACTATGTGGTGAGAATAGACTTAAGATCAGAAAAGCTGTCCGACCTCGCCTGGTATGTGCTGCAAGCAGCATTGTCGAACGCCGAGGCGAGAGACCTGTTCTGCTATTCGGTCAGGAGCATGAGTGTGAGGTCCATCGATGGAGAGTACCGCGCCAGGGCAGAGCTCCTGTGCAAGAGAAAGGTAGAGGGGCTGGCGAGGCTGGAGGTGAAGGCAGTCTCAAGGTATAACCTCTCCGCAGCAAGGCGCAACGGGAGGTTCGAGATACGTGTGGTTCTTGACGTATGAAGATGTTGCAGTATGCCGGTTCTCACCCGACGTCCGTCCTGTTGAATGCGTAAGCCGCAATCCCTACCATTACAACAGACGAGATGACCATTGCCAGGAGGTCAAGCCATAGCGGGAACGTCCCGGAGCTAGCCCCCACTAATGTTATCCTGAGCCCGTCAACCCCATAGCTGAGCGGGTTAAAATACGTTATGTCCTTTATGTAGTTGGGCAGCACGCTGAGCGGGAATATCCCATTGGAAAGGAAGAAGAGGGGCATGGTGAAGAAGCTCGTTACCAGACCGAATCCCTGGTAATCCCTTATCATAGATCCAAGAATCAGCCCCAGCCCTATGAACGTCGCGGCCGTCAATGCCATGAACACCACAGATAGCGGTGTTATAATGCTGAGCTGCATGTGGAATCCCACGATAAGCGCTACCACTATCACAGCAAGGCTCTGCATGATTGCGGTTGTGGTTCCGCCCAACACCCTGCCTATGGCTATCGATGCCCTGGAGTTGGGTGTCACCAGTATCTCCTTAAGGAAGCCGAACTGCCTGTCCCAGAGAACGGCAGCGCCATTGAATACGGCGGTGAATAGCAATGACATGCCTATTATCCCGGGCACTATGAACTCGAAATAACCACCGCCCGTGCCCAGGTTGATCAGGCTTCCGAGACCGAGCCCCAGCCCCAAGAGGAAGAATATCGGCATCATCATCGTTCCGATTATTCTGGAGTAGGCCCTGAAGAAGCGCTTTACATCCCTTAACCACAGAACATACATCGCATTAGTGTCTACCATATCATCTATGCCTACTTACCGCTCGCATCGTTCCCATAAGACCCTCTCCGGCCTCATCTCTTATTGTCTTGCCTGTGTAATATATGAACACGTCCTCTAGGCTCGGCTTGTGTAGATTAACGGAAAGGATCTTCACCCCCTGTCTCTGCGCAATCATTATGACCTCTGGTATGCGCTTCTCTCCGTCCTCTACAGTCAGTTCGACGAAGCCGTTGCGCTTGGCCATAGTCTTTATCCAGCTCCGTGATTTAAAGTTCTTGTCGAGCGAAGAGGCGCCGCCGCTTATCTGGATAGATATCACGTCGCCCCCGAGCTTGTCCTTCAAGGCCTTGGGAGTGTCAAGCGCCACTATCTTCCCATGGTCTACGAACGCTACTCTCTTGCAAAGGTAGTCCGCCTCCTCTATGTAGTGCGTCGTGAGTATTATGGTTGTCTTGGCTGTGTTGTTCAACCTCTTTATGTACTCCCATATGTGCCTTCTCGTCTGCGGGTCCAGCCCTATGGTGGGCTCGTCAAGGAAAAGGACCTTCGGCCTGTGCAGCAGGCCTCTGCCTATCTCGAGCCTTCTCTTCATGCCTCCAGAGTAATTCTTCACAAGAACGTCTGCCTTTTCCTCCAGCTCGACCAGCTTGAGCACATCCTTTATGCGCATCTCCATGTCCTTCTTCCCTACCTTGTAAAGTATGGCGTGGAACTTAAGGTTCTCTATGCCCGTAAGCTCGTCATCAAGCGACGGGTCCTGGAACACTATGCCTATACTCTTCCTGACATTCTTTGATTCTCTAACAACGTCGTGAGAGGCGACCTTCGCGCTGCCTGACGTAGGCTGCAACAGTGTCGTGAGCATCTTTATGGTGGTGGTCTTGCCTGCGCCGTTCGGCCCGAGCAATCCGAATATCTCTCCCTCCTTTACATCGAAGGATATGTTGTCTACGGCCGTGAACTTCCCGAATTCCTTTACGAGTTCGTTTACCTCTATCATCATAGTCATCGCCTCTTGGAAAGACCGGAGAGCCTCTTAGATATCTGTTCCAATCTGCCAGAATACTCAGAAAGCGTATCATTCTCGCTCTGCGACAATTCCTCCAAATACGATACATTGCCCTCAAGCGTCGTTATTATGTGCTCTGTATCGTTGGACAGGCCGAACTGCCGCTTGTATAGTGCCGTAAGCCCGTACTTCCCGTCCTTCCCTTTCTTTATCAGCTTCTCGGCGGACAGCTGTTCCAGTAATGGGTATATGGACCCCGGAGAGGGTTTCCACCACCCTTTGCTCATCTCCTGTATCTTGTTCATTATCCCGATACCGTTCATCTGCCCTTCTTCGAGTATCCTGAGCACCAGCGGCCTTAGAAAGCCTCTATGCCCATACTTGACTCTCCACCAACTGGAGACCGAGCCATAGCCCGACTTATACGGGAACTGTCCGCTCTCTTCCTTTACCTCGTTAACATCGTCTCTCATGCCACTCATATCGAATATTAAATATCTGATAACTGATACAACGCATGCAGTATAAAAAGGTTTCTACCTCTGGCGTATACACAGATGCATATTCACCGCCGGTTGGAGAGCCAGGAGGGAGATTTCCGCAATGCGTATCGAACTCCCCTGCGCCGCTCTGCAGGCGGCCGCATAGCCAATCTGCCATCCTGGCCCAAAGAGGTTTCATTATCACATTATTTAGATTTTAGCGTTGAATATAAGCTTGATAAATGTAGGTGGGAAACGAGTGTGATTGATATGGTTGACTCTTCTATAAAGATAGGCCCGGAGCTTGTGTCTGAGGTCCCTCGTGCGAATTACAACGATAAGATTGTTTCTGTTATCGAACCTGTACGGAGATACGGCGGCGTGGTGGTCTACTCTGGAAATAGCTTCAGGGGGATAGTGGATTCAAGCTCGCTAGGGAGAGGAATACAAAGGATTAACATACCGAAGGACATGTCCGTCGGGAAAATAACAGAGAGCGTTCCGGTCCTAGATAATAAGTGCTCCATAAGCGATGCGATAGGATACATGCACGCTGCGCGCACTAACATACTGCCGTACTCGCATAGAAACAAGGTGACTGGTATTGTACAGAGGATCGTCCTGCTAAAATCAATACTATCGCTCAGGCTTGCCTACGGGGTAAGGGCCAGAGATATAATGAACCAAAACCCGGTGATAGTGCAGTACAGCTCGAAGTTGTCTACCTGCATATCTACCATGAATAAGTATAGCGTAAGCCGACTCATTGTAAACGACGGCGACAAGACAGTAGGGATAGTATCAAGAAGAGACATACTCAACAACATACTCCTGTCTGACGAGCGCAAGCCCATGCTGAATCAGAAGGCCAGCCCGTCCGATATACCAATAAGCGAGATAATGGTAAAGAATCCGATATCGATAAACTACAACAAGGGTGTAGATGACATAATACGATCGATGGTAAACAATAGTATATCCTCCCTTATCGTCAAGAGGAGTTCCGAGATTGTAGGCATCGTGACAACCTATGATATATTCGAGTATGTCGTGCTCTCAAATGCACTGGTAGAGAAGAACGTGCATATAATCGGGTTTGACGACACGACAGAGGAATATAAGAGTGATATAGAGGATTCAACTGCAAGATTCATGGAGAAGATGGGAAAGCTCGAGAAGGTAGTGGTAGAGTCACTGTCGCTAAGGTTCAAAAGGCTGAAGGACTACAAGTATGAGGTCTCGGCACGCGTCTCTGTCAAGGGAGTCGGCATGCTCAACATCAACGCCACAGGATTCTATCTTGAGCGGACGGTCGACAGTACGCTCTCCAAGCTCGAGAAGATGATAATAAGGCACAGGAACAGGATAATAGGTGAATAGGTGCTCCGGAAGGCAACCGCCAATAACAGGAAAGGGCAGTCAAGTCTAGAACTTCTGATAACTCTATCGTTCGGACTCATAATACTGCTGCCGGTAGTGGTCGTGGCGTTCATACAGATATCAGCATCATCATCGACACTATCGGCCTCTGCATCACAGCAAGTGGCATCCAAGCTTGCCAGCGTGGCCGCGCTGATAGGGTCGCAGGGCTACCCGGCAAGGCAGTTAACTACCATAGAGATCCCTCCTGGTGTGCAGGACATATACGTGGGGACGCTCTCCAACGGCGTAGGGCATGATATAATATTCACGATAACAACAGCCGGAGGCAAAGACAACATAATCGCGTACACTCCGGTGAACGTGAGCGGTGACATAGACGCACTGTCGTCTCCAGGTACATATCTCGTTAATGTGAGTGCGAACCAGCAGTGCCCGACAGATACCGCAGTGCCGTGCGTATACATTGCACCGGCCTATACATAAAGAGTCATACTTACCGCAAATCCGGGCCTTACATGCTGGATTCTGCCTTTTTCTTCTTGCCGTACCTGCCGAACTTCTTCACCTTAAGATCTTTGTATATCCTGCTGAGCTGCTTCTGCGTCATGAAAGCCGGCTGGTTTATCGCCTCCATCAGCTCAAGGAGCAGGCACGCCCTGGCCGCGTCCTTCAGCGCGGGGTTGTCATATGTGCTTTTTAGCTCATCCAACAGCTCTTCGTCGTTGATTATTCTGCCGTAGCTGGAGAGGGCAGCTAACCTCTTTGTAGCGCCTGCTGTCCTCATCTTAATGATATCTTTTATGCCTTCGACGTCGATCCCCATTATCCTGTATCTGTCGGAGCTTATGGCTCTTCTTATCCCTGCGAGAGTGAATGCAACCTCCTCCGGCCTTGTATTCGGCATGATCCGCATCCTCTTTATCGCGACGATGTCCCTGTAATGGATGATGAAATCCACAAACTCCTTTGGCGCGTCCATTATATCACTAAATAAGACCCTGCTTCTTTACCAAGATGCCGATGAGGCAGGTTCTGGCAAGGCCCTCAATCTTCTTGTCCCCTTTGCACGCTTTGGCTATCTTGTCCTTGGCTGCGCTGCTAGATACGAATTCAACGATGTGTGGAAACGGGTCCACCTCCTTCGGTCCGAAGCCCTTCGCGAATTCGGAGAGCAGCTTGGTGTCGATTCCCAATACGCTGTATATGTTGTCATATATCCAGGAATCTATTACCTCAAGGTGCTTTACTACCTTGTCCTGTTTTGCACCTTCGGCTACATCCATCTCTGCTGACATGCTTAGGCCTTTGTACCTCATGCTGAAATTTATGAAGTCATCCATGTAATCACACAATCACTTCTTTGCAGCCTGCAGAAAGTAATATGAGTGCCCGTTCTTCGCAACCTTATTCACCTTCCCATTCTTGACCAGTCTGTCAATCACGTTAGCTATCAGGCTTCCGGGCCTGTTGCATGCCTTGGATAGCTCCTTAAGTGTTTTGGCAGAGGACTCGCTAGTGGCATTCCGGCCCTGCATGCTTTTTATTATCAGCCCCCCGATCCCTTCAAAGTCTGCCATACTAAAACCTACTTCTTGACGCGCTTGGACTTCCTCTTCGGTCTAAGCGACGAATACCCGCATTTTCTGCACTTGGTGCTGCCTGCCTTGTTCCGTGCCTTGCACCTCATGCATATCACTACGCTTGCGAGTTCAGCATCTGCGACAGCAAATTTTCCCATGAGCACCACGATAACTTAAGGTCAAGTCTGAGCGCCAGAGCGGCAAACAGGATGACAAAGGGATTATTCCACATACATATTTATACCTATCTAAAATCCATTAAAAGTAAAGAGAACCGAATAAATATTTTTATGTTTTCCGTACTTACGTAATATGGTGAAATAATGAGGCACATAAGACACGACAGGAATCATCCATATGCCGTAAAGCTAGGCGACCTTTCGGGAATGAAAGGCATAGCAAGCGATGAGAGAGTACTTAACTATGAGACGCACCTCTGCGCGTGCGGCCTCTCAAAGAATAAGCCATTCTGTGATGGGAGCCATGCTAAGACTAAAAATGAGCAGCCAGGCAAGATATACTTATATGACGTTAATGGCAATGAGTTCACAGGCGAGGAGAAGAACATACCTAACGAGTATGAGTGACAAGGGCATGCAAACACAATACATAACAAATAAAAGTGTGCACCTCCACATATCTATGGTTCGATGGTGTCATCTGACGATTTCAAGATAACCCCATATGATGTGGAGGGCAGCATAGACTATGAGCTCATAGCAAAGCGTTTCGGGGTCAAGCTCATAGACAAGAGGCTAAAACAGAGAATAAAGAGGTATGCCGGAGAGCTGCACTTCATGATAAGGAGGGGCATATACTACGCCCAGAGGGATATGGACTGGCTGCTTGACGAGTATGAGAAAGGCAATAAGTTCTACCTCTACACAGGGATAGCACCCTCTAGAAACATGACGGTTGGGCATCTAATCCCATTCATGCTTACACAGTGGCTCCAGAAGAGGTTCGGGGCTTATGTATACATACAGATACCAGATGAGGAGAAATACCTGGCGAAGAAGACGGCAGACCTGACACTGGACAAGACCCACCAATTATCGTACGACGACGCTCTTGACATAGTCTCTCTAGGGTTTGACCCTAAGAAGACAAGAGTGTTCCTCGACACGGAATACGCTGGCACTCTGTACAAGCAGGCAGTAAGAGTATCGAAGCACATAACGTTTTCTATGATAAAGGACGCGTTCGGGTTCACGACCGAAGACAATATAGGCAAGATATTCTATACAAGCATGCAGGCCGCACCTGCATTCCTTAGGTCTGTTGAGCTCGGCAAGAATGTGCCATGCCTGATACCGCTAGCCATAGACCAGGACGTGCATTTCAGGATAGCCAGGGACTCCATAGCAAAGCTGGGCTACTACAAACCAGCGAGCATACAGGCGAAGTTCCTGCCTGCGCTCAGCGGCTCCCCAAAGATGTCATCGAGCACCGGAAACAAGAACGACACCATCTACCTCAACGATACCGAGGACGACATCAGGGAGAAAGTGCATAGCGCCTTTACCGGGCAACAGGCGACAGCCGAGCTCCAAAAGAGATATGGGGGAGACCCTGAGAAGTGCGTAGTGTGCCAATACTATAAGTTCCTCTTCGAACCGGATGACAAAAAGCTCGAGAGGATATTCGAGGCGGAGAGGAGCGGCTCTCTGCTGGCTGGAGAGCATAAAGATGATTTGGCAGAGACAATAATAAGGTTCATAAAGGACCACAACCTGCAGAAAGATAAATACAGGAGCAAGCTTGACAAGTATATGGTAAAAGACTG
The DNA here is from genome assembly GCA_964409135.1 of Microcaldota archaeon. Lineage (GTDB taxonomy): Archaea > Micrarchaeota > Micrarchaeia > Micrarchaeales > Micrarchaeaceae > JAJYXL01. Next base: position 7,983 of record CAYPBZ010000002.1, on the reverse strand, counting down.
AGTGTTTATGGTCATAGACAGCACCATGGACGAAAGTCCAGAAGAGTTGGGGGTTAGTACAGCCAAGAGCGGTGCGATCTACATATCGAGCACGATAACTGCGGCAGCTATAACTCTGACATTGCTAATATTCCTCACCCACGCTCTCTCTCCCGCTGAATATGGTCTTTACGTCATAGCCGTAGCATTCACTAACGTATTGGGCATGGCAGGGAACTTCGGCCTTGGTGTGTCTCTGAGGAAGAAGCTTCCGGAATCCAGGACAGCGAGGCGCACGTCGGAGGTGGTTAGCAACAGCTATTTCGCGGCTGTGGTGGCATCAGTAATAGTGGCTGCCATAGGAATCAGCATAAGCCGGTACCTGGCAATCAGCGTGTACGGCAACGCGGCACTCGTAATACCTCTGATGATTGCTTCAATAACCATATCCCTGTCTGTGGTATTCAACATATCAAACTCTATTCTTATCGGAATCGATAGGATAAAGCAGGCAGCAATAGGCAACATAACATACACATGCGCCCAGCTCATCCTTGTCGCTCTTTTTGTTCTGTATGGATATTCAATAACAGGGGCCGTGGCGGGCCTGGCGCTTGGCCTGCTTATTGGGTTCTTGGTGGCGTTCAGGTATGTCTTAAAGTATGCCGGCAGAAAATTCGTACGTCCATCAAGGAAGATGCTGCATGAACTGGTAGAGTTCTCAGTGCCCATCGCCCTGTCCAACATATCCTTGGTCGGGATAGAAAACTTTGCCATAGACTTCCTGGGCGTATTCGCCGCAGCGATAATGGTGGGCAGCTTCGGTGCAGCGTTCAAGCTGGGCAGGATATTTGAGGTGCTTCTCGCATCCACGACATATGTGCTTCTGCCGGCGTTCACGAAGGCGGTAGGGAGTGAGTCCCTCTCGAAAAGAATGTCCAGCATATATGACAACAGCATATTCTACATGCTTTTGCTGATGCTGCCACTTCTCGTGTTCCTCATATCAGCGGCAGAACCGGTAACACACCTCCTGTTCTCACGGGCGTATCCGATGGCAGCACTCTACTTCTCTGTAATCTCTATCGGAGTTGCGGCGCAGGTTATCGGAAGCTTCGCTGGCACCATGATCATAAGCTACGGCGACACAGGGAAGTTCATGAAGTACCAACTTACTGTCGTATTCACCGAGCTGGTCTTCCTTCTGGTATTGACGCCCGTGCTAAAGGCGTACGGCATACTTATCTCGCTCTTCATGATAGGGCCCGTGCTTCTTGATACCCTCTACATAAATTCTCTCAATAAGCAGTTCGGTGTAAAGCTGAAACTAGGGAGGCTGGCCCGCCTCCTCGCCGCGTCGATAGCTGTGTGGGCGATACTAACGATAACAAATATGTATGTGCATCTCGGATACGCCAATATACTGGTGGATATTGTGCTCACCATACTGGTATACCCTCCGCTTGTTGTCTACTTCGGGTCCGTGAAGAGAAACAACACCGAATTCCTGAGCAAGACAGGAAAGCGCATGCACAAGGCAGGCACCATACTCAATCTCTTGGTGAGCTATACAAATATATTCCAACGAGGCCCGACAAAGGAATAAAAACGTTCCAGTAGTATATGAAGTGCGCCTCGGTAGCTCAATGGCAGAGCGCCTGTCTTGTAAACCCGTAAGGGTAAGGAAAACAGGAGGTTGAGGGTTCAATTCCCTCTCGAGGCTTCTGAAATTCCGTTTAAGTCCCACAAGTAGCCAGCGGAAATATCCTTTGAGAAGAGCGATTACCTGTTTTGGAGACTTGTTTGTGAACAGCGCCGTCTCTTGCCTCTAAATAGAACTTATTCGATAGAGTACTGAAAAGGAAAACTGTATATATCTAATAAATTAGAAAGAGTAGGGTGATTCAATAACATGGAAGTCTGAGTCGTACAACAAATTACTGGCAGGACGCATCGCCTTAATCCTGAGAAGAGAGACCGGCCTTGACATAGTAGCTAGGCCGATAATGGAGCAAGACAGTATCACAGCCGTCAAAAACGGCAGTAATCACTCGTATGAATTGAGTGCGGCTACTCCTGCAGGCGCTGTGCTATGGGGATCTGCGCCCCACATGCACAATAACTTTAGCTTCCATTCGGACCAGCCATTTATCACCGTAGGAATATCGGACCACTTAGATACCACAATGATCAGGGTCAAATGCAGGCTTACTCCTGAAAGACACTTCAAAACGCTGTTTGGAGTCATACCAAGAAGCTCTAAGATCTTCGATATCATAAACTCTGCGATAAACGAGGCAATCAACTATAGTGCAGACAGCTCGGAGGCCCGCGTAAATGTGCTCTTTGATGGTTTTGTTCCGGGTACTGGTAATCGGCAAAGACCATAAGACGTTCGAGTATCATTCACAGTCATTTAAACGCTTCTATGGCCTGTCTTAACTCATCGTGCGTCTTCGCATACTCTCTGATTGAGACCCCGTTCTCCAGTGCATCCCATGCCTGCCGTATGCTTCTGGCTCCGGCCTCGGGCCCCTTCGGATGCCCGAATATTCCCCTGCCAGGAACCATTGAGAAGTCCTTGGTGCCGAACGTCTCATACATATTCTTCAGGCTGCCTGCCCAGTCGCTGCCGCCCGGGACCGGTAAAGAGCTCTTTATGCCGCCGAACCCACCCAGGCACACGTTAACATTGTCCTTTACCTCGTCATCTGTCATATGCATCCTCGCACCCAGACCTGGCATTATTATCGCATCGAATCCACTAAGCCTCTGCAGTCTGTTCACAACTGTAGTGGTAAGGCCGAAATGCGGATGTCTGGTGAAAGGCGCTATCATGTCAAAGTGCGAGAATACTGGTACCTTCGTTCTTTTTGATAGCATTCTGGCTGCTGATAGTCCTACGGCCATACCATTAAGCATGACTCCGTTTCCACCTAAATCGATAACCATGTCGTGCAGCTCCATTATGTGGTCAACCTCGTCCGTTATGTTTGTTATAAATATCTTCTTCTCCCCTGTTTTGTCCTCAGCTTTGTGCATTGCCTCTATTACTGCCTCTACCCTATCCTTTGTAGGGCTGTATGCGACATCTGACAGCATCTCATCATCTTTTGCCGCATCCGCACCGCCTAGATACGCCTGGTATGCCAGCTCGGCGAACTCTTTGGGTTTCAGCCCGATGTTCGGCTTTACCACACCAGTTATAAGTGGCCTGTCATATACCTTCAGTATCTTACGTATGCCTTCCATGCCGAATCTCGGTCCATCGAACTCCTTTAGATAAGCATCCGGGAATTCTATGTCAAGAAGCTTTATCGATTCTATTCCCGGGGTGAAGAAAGCCCCTTCACCACACGCAGCGGTCATGAGGTTTGGTATCTTGGCCCCGAAGTTGATGTGAGGGTGCGCTATGCTTACCTCTACTTGTGAATACCTTCCAGAGCTGGGACTCTCAGAAGGTATGCTCGGATTGTCGGATTCCCCGACCTTCTTTATCCAGACGACCTTCGCCCCGTTTACAGACCTAAAATCCTCGTCGACACCTACCCTCTTCCACAGGGCCGTGCTCTGCTCCCTGCACAGGTGTGCAGCCGCATCATTGATGTCCTGATTCGTCTCGAAGTAGTATTTGAACACACAGTACTTGCTCATGTCAAGTTCGCCAGCATCGGCAAAGAACTCTTTATCCTCATCTATCACTCTCCCACCATCTCAACCATAACCTTTCTCTCCTTCCTAGGGCCGTCCATCTCGATGAAGAACACAGTCTGCCATGTGCCTAACATAAGTTTGCTGTCTCTTAGTGGTATAATCTCGCTCGTGTTGAAGACCATGGACCTTAGGTGGGCGTGTGTATTCGCCCTTCCATCTAAGGAGGTGCGGTTATGCCCGTAATCTGCACCTTTCGGCACTAGCTTCTCGAAGATGTTGTAATAATCGTTTATGAGGTTCTTCTCTGATTCGCCGATTCTGACGGCTGCAGTAGTATGCCTGCAAAATATCGTCAGGTGGCCGTTCTTCATCCCGCTCCTAGCCGCAGACTCTCTTACCTTGTCGGTTATGTCAAGCATCTCATACTCTTTTTCAGTGTCTATCTTTATCTCATCAAAGAATAATCTCATATCATCACCGAGCCGATTCGTTATTTACTTCTTCTTAGAAATTTATATATGTTTTGCCAAACCTAACAGATAGGTGATAAGATGTCTGAGGTGTTATCTAAAGTCGTACCATTGAGATGGGATGACGAGAAGGCAGAGATTGTATGGCTTGACAACTCACGCATACCTTGGGAAGAGAGGTATACATCATCGAAGGACCTAAGCAGACTGATAAAGGCGATACAATCGCTTGAGATACGCGGTGCCCCTATACTCGGAGAGGTCGGAGCCTATGGAACCGCGATGGTAGCAAACAACTCTCCAGATTCCAAAGAGGACATGATGAGGAACGTCAGAGAATATGGGGATACGCTTGCGGCAGCAAGACCTACAGCAATCAACCTCAGCTGGGGTGTCAAAAGCATACAGGAGATTGTGAGGACAGGCCTGGAAAGAGGCACACCGCCAAAGGAGATGAAACAGGTCGCAATATCTGCGGCTAAGAGGATACAGCAAGACAACATAAACGCGACGCAGAGGATAGGCCAGAACGGCAAGAGCCTCATAAGGGATGGGGATGTACTCATTACGGTATGCAACGCCGGGACACTTGCCTGCGACGGAATCGGCACATCCACTGCGCCTATGCGTGCCGCATGGGCAGATGGAATAAGGTTTAGGGTATTGGCGACGTATACAGCTCCTCTCTATCAGGGAGCCCGCCTTACTGCGTGGGAGCTGCACAAGGACGGGATACCAGTGCAAGTGATAACGGACAACATGTCCGGACATCTTATGCGCGAGGAAAAGGCAATGGCCGTCTGGGCCGGTGCAGACAGGATACTGGCAGGGACTACAGAAGAGAGTGGGACCGTATACAATAAGATAGGGACATTCGGTCTAGCGCTCATGGCGCATGAACTCGGAGCGCAAATGTACGTTGCAGCCCCTACATCTACTATGGATCCTGTGCATGCAATCTCAGAAGTCAAGATAGAGCAGCGCAAACCGGATGAGGTAGAGACCCTCTTCGGAGGCATTACCATAGTTCCGAAAGGCGTGGGTGTGATGAACCCTGCCTTCGACAGGACACCACCTTCCTATATATCTGCGATAGTTACTGAGATAGGCATAGCCAGGCCCCCATACAATGTCTCTATACCCAAGCAGCTCGCGCTCCCAGAGAGCATGGTCAAGCTCGGCCATGGCGCCCCCCCTCCCTAAAAAGGGCATAGAAACAGATTTAACCTTATCCTGCTCTTCCTTATGTGCTGCACGGATGCATTGCGGCGATGTGTACGGATGCGTGACCTTAGCATAATTGTGCCTGTTCTGAACGAGCCTACTGCGCCGGCAATCGTCAGAGAGATGTACAAAATATTTGGAAAGGACACAGAGATAATAGTAGTTAACAAGAGCGATAAGCGCATCACAAACGCCTTCATAAAGGCCGGAGCGAAGGTGGTGGACCAGAACCCGTTGGGATATGAGAATGCGCTTGTGCAGGGGTTCAGGCTGGCAAAGGGCGATATACTCGCAACCATAGACGCCGACGGCACATATGATCCAAAGGACCTCGGCAATGTCGTCTCTGAAATACGCACAGGCAAATACGGCTTTGTCTCCTCAGCAAGGATGGAAGGCAGGAACCAGGCCATGTCGCATACAATAAGGTTCGGCAACGGCTTTCTCACAAGGATGTTCAACGTGCTATACAGGCAGAAGATGCTCGACGTGCTGAGCGGGGTATTCGCGATAACAAGGGACGCGTTCGAAGACATACGCCATATAGACCCGTATAGGGCAGGGACGCTGTTTTTCGAGATAGAGGTCTCCAGGATGGGGTACAAGACGCACAACATAATAGGCACATACAAGGCCAGGCCCGGCACAAAATCCAGAATCACCAAGTCCAAGCCGTTCTACGGTATAACAATAGCATACCATGCGATAAGGTACGCGAGGGACTACAATCCTCTAATAATATTCGGAGGTATAGGCATAATCGCGATAGTGGTAGGGATAGTGATCGGGGCATTCGTAGTCTTGAGCTACCTACAGTTTGGAACTCTGTTGGAGGTGGGCCGTGCACTGATAGCCTTCATGCTTGTGATAGGCGGGTTCCTCTCAATAATAGCAGGTCTGATACTTGACCTTCTGCTCGGCATAGAGAAGAGGATATACCGCCAGAGAAAGATGTGACCAACCAATAAATAACATATGCAGTTCTGGCCTACTCTGCCTCCATCTCAAGGGACCGGTTCTGGTACCTGCCGCGCCTCTCTACCTCACCAAGCCTTGACATTATGCTCTTTGAGGCCCTGCCTGTCTTGGTGTACTGAATACAGGCAATCTTGAATGCAATTTCTCCGAGCGATCTTTTAAGGAGAAGAAGGTCTAGCGCCTTCTCCTCAACAGATTTGGTTTGTGATGCCAATCCAAAATCTATAACTACAGGAATACCGTCGTTTACCATTATGTTCGCAGTGGTGTAGTCTCCATGCACAATATCGAGGCTATGTAGTCTCGCCAACAGTGCGCCTACTCTTTTCAGCACAATATAAGGTATATCGCCGCCATATGCATGGTCAAGCATCTGTCCCCCGACCCTCTCCATCCATATGGAATTGCTGCTTACTAAAAGCACCCTCGGCACGCTTATGCCGTTCATAGATGCGACGCCCATCATCCTCGCCTCAATCTTTGTCCTGCGCTTTCTGATCCATGTATCAAGCTCCTCTGCAATGTAACTCTTGCGTCTTCTTCTTTTCAGCACGCAGTCGATTCCAAGGATTCTTGTGGAGTATACGTCCGCTTCAGCACCCTCAGATATCTTTTTCGCTGTTACCACGTAATCTCAACCTTGTCTATTCTGTAGTGCTGGTCTGTGCCAGCATCAGACATCGTATATGTTCTGCCAGAATCGAACATCTTTTCAGCGACCAACGCTATCATCGCGCCGTTGTCAGCGTTGAATTCATCGGGTGCGACATGAAGTCTTATCCTGTGCGATTCCGTCATTCCTTCCAGCATCTGCCTCAGCCGTGTGCTCTGGGCCACACCTCCGCACAGCAATAGGTCGCCTTTTCCGGAGAGCAGCATCGCGCGCTCTATGGCCTCGGAAAGCATCGCGAATGCCGTATCCTGGACAGAGAATGCGACGTCCTCGAGCCTGTTGTGCTTCAGCATCTTTATCGCATGGGTAAGAAGGCCGGTGAACGTGAAATCCATCCCCTTTACCGTATATGGCATCTTTATGTAATGGCCATGCATCGCGGCCTTGGCTACGGTGGACCCCCACGCTGGCTTAAGACCTGCAGACCTTGCAAATACATCGAGCATGTTTCCTATGCCTATGTCAAACGTCTCGCCATACACACGATAATGGCGGAATGGCATGTCATCCAGTCCGATTATCTGGGAGTTGCCTCCGCTCACATACAGCGCGAGAGGGTCTTTTGCACCTGAGAGGTGCTGTGTTATCTCCACATGCGCTACAGCGTGGTTGACCGGGTATATCGGAATGTGATGTGCAAGAGACAGCGACCTCGCGGCGATCTGCCCTATCCTAAGGCACGAGCCGATTCCTGGGCCCTTGGTGTAACCAACCGCCTCTATATCATCTATATAGAGGTCGCACGATCTCAGTGCCTTATTTATGGTCGCTCCTGCATTCTCGACGTGAAAGTCAGCAACCTTGGAAGGCACCAGACCCCTATCAGATATCTTATACATCGACCTGAAGTTAGAGATGATTTTTCCATCATCCACAATGCCTACGCCGAACGTGTGTGCGCTGCTCTCTATTCCAATGACTGCCAAGCTATCACCAGTACACAATCTACCTCAAGGAGTAGTGTATCCGCTCTCCCAGTTGGAAGTAAAAGTAACGTTGTTGGTC
>CAYPBZ010000001.1:0-102975 GCA_964409135.1 Microcaldota archaeon | reverse complement strand
GTTTGGAAGGATACCTAAGAGAAGAGGAGACTACCAGTACACATTGCAGTATCTTGCATTAGTAAAGGAACATATGCTAAAGGCTACAGAGAGAAGAATATACGATGAGGATGACTTCTACAGAATAGAAGCTATAGAGAAAAGAAGAACAGGATTGATAGAACCCTAGAGTCCTTTTCCTCCCATTCCCTGTCCGCTTGTTTCTCCTTTCATATTATTCACCAGCACAGCTTGTCTGGATGGCTTTTTATAGGTTGTGCTGCTGGGGGCTTTGTCCATAAAGCCCCACTTGTCCACAAAGTCTGATTTCTGTCCAGAAAGTCTCATCGACGATAGCTGTCTTCTATCATCTTGTATTGAATACACTTCCTTGTCTATCTGTTTCCTTAGCTCTTCTAACTTTGATGAATTGCTCTCCTTCAATGCCTTGTCGACCATGTCAGAGAGGGAAGACCAGTGGACACCAAATCATTTTTCGGTATTTATTGGACAAATCACCATGCAAAACTACTAAATATGAGAAAGAATAACACATTATACTAGAGTGATAAGATGGCTACAAAGAACAGAATGACAAGTGGAAAGGAATTGGTATCAAGGCCAGAATTCAACAGCGTCTCGGAACCCATAAAGAGAGCGCTGCAGGAGTTCGTAGACAATATTCCAAAGATAAACTTTCTCTGCCCGGACGGCGATCCTAATCCAAGATGGCTGCTGTTCGAGCGCCCCACACTAAACGAGGCGTACGATGCAGCTTGGTCTGCGATAGAGGGAGCACCAGGCACTACGCAAAAGCTGGATGCAATCACATGGGCAGCCGAGGAGGCCGTGCTGGGGGCGTTCCGGGGGGAGCCGCTCGCAGCCTCAGTAAGAAATGCAGTTGAGAGAGTGGCATCTACAGTGCAGCTGGGTGCGGCGAAAAGCGCGGGTCTCTATGCTCTATACATACTATCTGGGGATCGCTACTTTCCGGACAAAGAGCTGCTCTACTACAATGTCAGAGAGCGCTGGAAGGTATGGGAGAAGGGCTACTCATTATTGGCGGAGGTAAATGGAATGCTGTATGTATGTGCTGCAAGGCCAGAGGCCACCACAGGGCTTTTATTGAGATGGTAGCAGCATAAAACCAAAGAACGTCTAATTGTGAGGAGATGCGGACAATAAAGATCACTAAAGGAAGAGAGCTGGTATCAAAGACTGAATTCAGCGGTGTTTCAGAATCAACAAAGGAGGAGCTGCAGAAATTCATAGACAGTATCCCAGGCACAAGGTTCTTATACCCACACAGCCCCCCAAATCCGGAATGGAAATTTTTCTCATTCGACGGACGGGGGAAGCCGGATGCGGCTGCGTGGTGGAGGGTAGAGGCCGCCAAACAGTGCGGTTCATCCACATCGATAGCCGAATCAGCACTGAGAGAGGTACGTATGCGCGTATACGGGACGCAATACGATAGAGCATGGGATCCGACACGGACTGCGGCTTATTACGCTGTCGGGGACGTTATACAGGATACATTGCGTGGATCCAATATAATCACTGGCAGAGTGACCTCGTCCTGGCTTGCTGCTGGGGATGCTGCCCTATACGCCTATTACATTCTCACTCGCGACATGGACTTCCCAGGCAGAAAGGAGTACTACGACCATGTCAAGGCGCGCTGGAACGTATGGCAGAAGGGATACGGTCTGGCCGGTGATGTGAACGGGGTGCTGTATGCCTATGACTTCAGACCATACTTCGCCAATAATAGCGTCAAGCTGAGGGTATAAGATGATTGCCGGCAGGTCTAAAGGCCATACCTGGCCTTTGCATGGGGACGTACGATCGGGAAATCTGTACAAAACATATAAATAATAAGACAACCATATACCAGTTGGGCGGATATGTTATGGCACATAACATCTTCCATCTAAAGAAAACTAATATACTATGGGTAATCGTATGAGTGAAAAAACCGAGACAAAAGAGGGAATGCCTGACAAGAATCTGCTGAAAATGGAAAGGCGCGACAATTCTGACAACCCTGACAGCCTATACAGGCACTGCTCCCAGACGGACATAATTCCGTGCTTTATGGAGTCCGACTCTAGAGAAGGATCTTGCGACCGACGCGGCTCGGACCAAATATAACGTGCATAGCGATTGCTCTGGAGAGCCGCCAAGCCGCAGGAATGGCTACTGGGTGCTGTTCTCCTCGACAAACTTTCTTATCTCGTCTATGTTCTCAATGACCAGCTTTGCCTTCCCGACTCCGAATGTGAACGGATACTCGTCATCCTCCCTTCTCAGAAGGCTTATCGTCTTGTGGCCTTTGTATTCTCCTATCCTTACTGCCATTGAAATCTCCTCAATTAGTATGTGCGGATAATACTATATGCTTAACGCCTGCATGCCTTCTGAGCCTCTCTACCCATCAGACACAGAGCGCCGGATATATTCTTAGAATTACCACACCCCAATCCAACGCCCCGTCATTCCTTCTTTGCCGTTCTGCGGCTTGAAAGCGGTGCTGAACTCCTTGTGGTTTGTCGGGGGTATAATCGCCCTGTACTCTGCAGGGGAGTGCACGTCTACTACAAGCCTCCTTAGCTTGTCCTCATCGCTGATCAACATCTTATAGATCTGCGCATACGCTATAAAGAAGCGCTGCTCCGGTGTGAACCCGTCCACGACCCTACTCCTACCAGGCTCCTTCCCCTGCCTTATCACCATAGCGTCATATGCGATCTCCACGCCCCCGAGATCGGCAAGGTTCTCTCCTAACGTCATCTCACCGTTTATGAAATGCCCTCGCAGGACCTCATGGGATGAGTACTCCCTCACAACATACTGTGCAAGCTCTCTGAACCTCTTAGCGTCTTCTGTGGTCCACCAGTCGTTCAGGTTCCCGTACTCGTCGTGCACCCTCCCCTGGTCGTCGAAACCATGCGTCATCTCATGCCCTATGATTGCGCCTATCCCACCGTAATTGACTGCATCGTCCATGCTCATGTCGAAGAACGGGGGTTGGAGTATCCCGGCAGGTAATACAATACTGTTGTCTTCTGAGGAATAGTAGGCATTCACAACCTGCGGCACCATGCTCCATTCCTTCTTGTCGACATGCCCGCCAGCGCGCCTTGTCTGCCTGCGCAGCTCAAATGCGACGGAGCGCATGACGTTCCCGGCGTAGTCTTTCGGATCTATCTTAAGGCCAGCATAATCACGGAACCTCTCGGGATATCCGACCATTACGTTTATCTTCCTGAGCTTATTCAGCGCCCTGTTGCGCGTCGCATCCGACATCCAGCTCAGGGATCTGATTCTCTTACCGAACGCCTCGGAAAGGTCGTCCACCATTTCGTGCACCCTTCTCTTGGCGTCAGGGCTGAAATACCTTTTCACGTATAAGCTGCCCATCGCCTCCCCAACACCCAAATCTATTACAGATATTGCCCTCTTCCATCTGGCGCGCTGCTCTTTTTGGCCTTTAATCTTCCTGTTGAACATATCAAAATTCTCGGAATCGACCGCACTATGCAGGAACTCGGCATATGTATGTATGACTTTCCAATACAGGTATGGCCTCAGCCCATCAGCGCCACGTTCTACGAATAATCTATCAAGCATCTCGAAATACTCTGGCTGGCCGATCACTACGTATGGGACATCAGGAACCTCTAACTTCTTCAAGTAATGTGCGATGCCCAAAGCCGCGTACCTTCCCCCGATGCTCTCTATGTTTATCTGATTGTAGTTTTTGTTGTCATCCCTGAGCTCTGTGACGCTCCTGCTGCCCTTTGCCATCTCTGTCTCTATCTCAAGAACCTTAGCTGACCAGTCGTGCGCCGTGCCTCTGTCTATACCCTTAAGGATGAACATCCTTTCTATGTGCTCGAGGAAGTCTTTGCGTATCTGTGAGAACGAGTCTTGTAAATAATACTCCCTATCAGGCAGCGAGAGCCCGCCCTGGAACAGGTACAGAGCATATATCTTGCTGTTCTTACTGTCAGTGCTGGAGTAGGTAGAGAAGAATACAGGCACGCCGCACATATGGAGCTCGGGCACTAGGCGCGCAAGCCCTTCAGAAGAGTCTATATCCTCGACCTTCTTCCACATTCCCTCTATGGGCGAAAACCCAAGGGATTCTATACGCTCTGTGTCCATGGCTGACATATAAAAATCTCCGACCATCCTCTCATAGGAGCCGTCCCTGGCTCCGCTTCCGGAATGGCACTCTTCCGCTATACCGCGGAGCTGTTCGAGACTGTATTCTACCAGCTCATAGAATGTTCCGAATATGGGCGTGTCCGCCGGCAGAGTGTGTGTCCGCAGCCAGCCCCCCGCGGCAAAACGATAGAAGTCCTCTTTCGGGTCTACCGACGTGTCCATATTCTTTATCGAGAAGCGGTGCGCATCAATGTTATCCTGCATAAGACCACAATTTATAAGAATACATTTACAGTATAAAGCATAAAAACCATACGGCAATCAGCCCTGCCGATTGCCTGCCCGGAGAGTAATCGCATGAGGGTCATAATAACGCAGCCATACCTGAACCTGAAGGGAGGCGCCGAGGAGGTCGTGCTGAGAATAGCGAAGCGATACGACGCCAAGATCCTGACTGTGGAGTATGACAGAGAGAAGACATTCGAGGGTTTCAGCGATCTTGACATACAGGTGATTGAGAGAAGGGTACCGTTCGCAGGCTCACTGCCGTACCGGGCGGTGCAGGGGATACGCGCAGGCTATTCTTTCTACAACCAGAGAATAGATGACGACTATGACATAATAAACGCACATACCTCTCCTAGCGAATGGATAAGGCACCTCAATCCCCGCGTGCTGTGGTACTGCCACACACCCATAAGGGAGGTATACGACCTGTACGACTTCAGGATGAGGAATAGGACGCCAAAGGACAGGTTCCTGTACTTCTCGTTCGCAAGCGCGTACAAGCTGCTCTCGAAGCCTGTCATAAAAGAGATAGAGGGCATAGCCACGAACAGCCGCAACACGAACCGAAGGATAAACAGGTACCTCTCAAGGAACGCGACAGTGATAAACCCAGGAATAGACGCTAAGAGGTTCACGGACAGGGGCAACGGAAAGTACTTCCTCTATCATTCCAGGTTCTATGCGAACAAACGACAGGATTATGTAATTGACGCATTCTCGAGGCTGCAGAGCACCCCGAGATACAGGGACTACGGGCTCGTGCTCTCTGGATCGCTGTCGAACGACAAGGAGCATCTTGATTATGTGAAGAAGTTGAAGAGCATGAACATAAGGAACACAACATTCAGGTTCAACATAAGCGAGGAAGAGAAGTTAAGGCTCTATTCTCGGGCCACCGCCGTGCTCTTCTCAGCAGTAAGAGAAGACTTCGGCATAGTGCCACTCGAGGCCATGGCCAGCTCAAAGCCGATAATAGCTGTGAATGAGGGCGGCCCGAAAGAGACCATAATAAATAATAAGACAGGGTTCCTTGTCAATTCTCCAGAGGAGATGGCGAACAAGATGAGGTTCGTGATTGAGCACAGGAGCATGGCAGAGAGTATGGGAAGACAGGGGAGAAAGCGCGTCGAGAAGAGTTATTCATGGGAGGTGTTCTTCCAGAAGTTCGACAGGCTGGCGAGAAAGGTCAAGAGTTCCTGATTGTACCTGCTAGCCTACCTTATATACCATGCTCCCGACACTGACTGCATGCTTCAGCTTGATACCGACATCGTCTCCGGCAGAGGCGCTGTCCACGTTCTCATTGTCAATCTGCATGCTCGCGATTCTCTGGCGGATTGCGTCTTCATCATCGCCTATCTCGATTATGTCGCCCACATCCAGGCTTCCAATCAGCTTTACGGCAGCCACTCCTATCTTGCCGAAGAACTGCTTTACAGTGCCTACATGCTCCCTTCCAGTTCTGTGGACTGTATCTGGATCCGCCAGATGCGATGCGGTCTCACTGACCGACTCTACCTCTTCCTGGTCCCTAATGATGCTATCTACATCGATCTCTCTTCTGGCCATTCCAAACACGCTGTCCCTAACAAAGTCACGAATACATCTTCGCGTACTTTCCTATTATCGGCAGTATGGTATCCTCTCCTGTGTATGCCTTCGCACCTACGACGATCCCTATTATCCACAACACTATGCCTGCCACCCACCCTATAAATGGTATCCAGCATACTAGTGTTATTATAATTCCCAGGAACACCGCCTGTAGTGCATTGAACCTTAACCTCTTCTCAGAAGGCTTCGATATCATGTAAACGACTATTCCGCTCAGCCATATCAGCACGTACGCGAGTATGTACAACGGATTCATGTCCTTTTTGTGTCCCTGTCCTCTTGTTGTTTTTCTCGGCATGATTACCAACCTACTCATTAGATGATATGCATGTGCATTTTTAATCTTTTTGCTCTGTTTTTATTGCAGTCATCTCATTTGTATTGGTATACGGATTGTGCTCTGCGCGTCTTTCCTCTCTGCGTATCATTCATCCGCAATTCATCAAGCACCTTATTGTCCAGCGCAGTACCGAACCTATTGAGGTATTCGCGCAGCTTCTTCCTGTCGAGTACAGCCAATATTGCTGTAAATTCATCCTCAGTTATGTGTCCGTAAAATCTTACTATGTCTATTGCTGTTTTTTCCACATCCGACACCGGCACCCAGAAATTTCCCTGTCTTACCATGGAGTATCCAAACATGCCATTACTATCTATTCTCTTGACCCTGTAGTTTCTGCCGTTGAATGTCCTGACGCCCTCACGTACATTCCTGTTTGTCATCACTATGTCTTTATAGGTGTTGTCATTAAATCACTCAAATTATATTATAATATAAGTTAGGTAAGATATAGATAAATTATGGTTTTCATGCAACTGCAAAATAGAAAGCTATAAATGTATAATTGATGCTAATCAATATCAGATAGTGATTTACATCTGTAGCGGCGATACGTTGATGGTGTGTAATGCATGGCTGTGGTAGTTCTTTGCATAATTGGTATGCCGGGAAGTGGTAAGAGCACGCTCGCATCGATTCTGGCAAGGAAGAGCTTCTCGGTTTTTGAGATGGGCGACGTTGTGCGCAACATGATGAATAAAGAAGGCATCGAGATAAATAACCATACCATACGGGAATTCGCCCTTCGCATCCGCAAGGAGCAAGGGAGCACAGCCGTGTCGAAATACGCGGCCAGAGAGATACGGGGAATCAAAGGAGACGTGGTCGTGTCAGGGGTGCGCAGCACGTCAGAGATAAACTACTTCAAGAAGCACATAAAGGGCAGCATCTACATTGTGAGGATAACTGCACCAATGAGGACCCGGTACAGAAGGATGAAGAGGAGGCACCGCAAAGATGAGCCAGAAACATACAAGGACTTCTTATGGAGGGAAGAGAAGGAGAAGCGCTACGGCGTGGTCGCTGCGGAGAAGCACGTCAACTTCACGGTAATCAATAATGGAAACATGAATGCATTATCAAGAAGCGCAATAAAGCTTGTCCGGACCGTGAGACCGCATCTGTCCACGAAACAGACAGATGCAAAACAGATTCTGTAATGAGGGATACGATAGATCCCTCGTTCGTACTTGTTTCAGTTGCTAGGGTCAAGGTATCACAACCACCTAACAGCGAAACGTTCTCACGTGCCGACCTGGAGCACCTTGTCTCCAGGGTATATTGTGGAGTTTGGATATACCTCTAGCACGGAATCTCCGTAGTGGCAAACCTGGGTCAGGTCCAGGGGAGACGCCTCCTCAATGTGCGTTACCGTATGGTTGCTTATCCAATCAATCTGCAACGGCGTATATGTGTTCTTCATCCACATGCACACGTTCCCATAACTGCCGAACACGAAGAGCATCCCATCTACACCATCAGTGCCGGATATGTTGCTGCGATACATAAGGCCTCGCCGCCACTGCATAGGAGTCATGGCAACCATAACTGAATATGTCGAAGCCGTGTCAGAGGTCTTGTTGGTTATACTGACATTGCCTATGTATGAGTAGTATGTTGAATGGTCGCCGTAGTGCAGGTACATGAACGATATGAATACGGCGAAGAGTACAGCTACCAAGGCAAAGATCAGATAGGGTCTAATAATATCTTTCATCTCAATTCCCATGTTATACTAAAGAACGGCGGGCTAACAGGTGCAAAACCCGTGCAATCACATCAAATCCATTGCCCGTTTTACTATTTCAGCGCTAAGCTTTTTCTCCCTCACGCGAAACGAATGGTCCTGGTATCGTCAAGGCAGGTTTGTTACCTCTGTTTCGGTGGTCGCCTGGGTCTCGCTGAAGTGATTGAGTTCTATTATCAGAATGGTGTTGGCGTTCCCTGGAGTAGTTATGGCCGCGTCCGCGTATAAAGGCATGTTGTCCTTCGGTGATATGCAGGCATCGAAGTAAATATCAGCGCTGCTGCTCCCAATCAGCTGGTCTATCCCTGGGGACATAACCACTGCATGCCCGTTGACCCTCCAGCACGGCATGCTGCCGTAGAAGCTCGGTGTCACTGTGCCGATTGATGCCGATTCAATGGTTATGTTGAAAAGGGATGTCAGACCCTTCATGGTGTTTATGAGGCTGCCGCCCATCACAGTTCCGCATACATACGCGCCGTGATCCACGCTGTAGCACACGTGATCGGTCCCGTTCTCAAGCGATATGCCCACTGCGCTGAAACTTCCACTGTTCCCATTAGGGAGTATGCTGCCGTTCTGCAGGCTGAATGTCACCCTGGTGTTGTTGTAGTACTTCTTGACAGAGACGTTGAACGAAGATGTGTATAACGGGTCGCCCGTAGGCAGGGTCACATTGCCATGTATGGTGCCGTTATAACTCACAGCAATCTCATTGCTCTGCGCTATCCTCTGCGTCAGTATGGATGTAAGGTTAGACGGGTTGCTCGCAGCAGACACAGCCAGCCCTATTATCCCTCCCTGAAGGTAAAGGTAGTAGAAAGCCCCGACTCCGATGAGTATGATTATGAGTATCGTGACCGAGATATTCCTTAGGACATGCCTCTTCTTCGCAGGTTTCTCGGCGCTGTTGTCGTTCTTTCCGGCCATCTTATCGCTTATCTTTAGACATATCCATATATAAATCTTTTTGATTTGGGAGTTCCCATCCGGTCCGCTTTGCTGGAAGGCGGCAGAACTGAAGCCTTAAAGTACGTGCCCGACTCTACCTCTTTCGGGCTGTCGTCCTACTCATATAAGCCAGAACTGACTTCTTGTACGTAGGCGCTTCGAAATACAGATATCAGACTCTTGCGAAAGAGTCCCATTGGAAGGACTACGATACGCTCCGCACCCGAACGACACGGAATACAAATAATTGAACTCGGAGTTATGGAGGATCATTTGCACGTTGTTGCAGAACTCCCTCCGGACATGTCGGTGTCGTGTGTAATTGGGCTCCCCAAGGGTTCCAGTTCGTACGAATTCTTCAGGAAACATCCGAACTTCAAACTCAGGTACAGAAAAGGTCACTTCTGGGACCTGGTTATTTCTACAGGTCAGTGAGTAACATCACCGAAGATGTTGTAAGAAGATGCGTGCGCGAGGACAACACCCAGAGACAGATGAAACTATCTGGGTGATGGAAATCTATTTAAACCTCCATTCATAATATTTTATAGGATATAAAAATGAAAATCACAGAAACTAAAAATATTAATAGTCTCTTAGGGTCCATAACACCTGTGATGGTAACTCCTGAATGTAGCTGTGGTCTTTGTGGGTATTGTGACTGTAGCTGCTCCACGTGTGATTCAGGTAGCTGCACCGCGTTCTGTGTTTAATATCTACAATAGGTAATAAATTGGCTGAATCAGACATAAATCACAAGAGTAGTGTAAACATTATAAATCTAAATCCATACATTTATTCTTATAGCACACTACAACACGTTTATGTATATCTGCCGCCCCGACATACATTTTTATCCTTCACCTCTAATGAATGGAAAAAAATAAAAAATCTAAAAGTCGACACAGCAACGCGCAGGCAATTAATAAAGCACCAAATATATACTAAGAGGGGCTATGAAAAAGAGTTCCTTGAATTCTACAGAGAAAGATATATCAAAGAGCCATCGTTAAAAATAATGTATCTAATACCTACCGATTCCTGCAATTTTAAGTGTAGTTATTGTTTTATAGAGGGTAATTTTAGCACCAACAAAAGATCAGCACTGAAGTTCAATGAAGCACAAAAATGGATAGACTATATGTTTAATAATTCAGAAGGTGAAATACGATTTATATTTTACGGCGGCGAACCGCTACTTAACCAATCTTTTATAAAGAATTCCATAGAATATATACACAACAAACAAGAATTACCACATAAAATTAAAAAAGTCAATATCGCTATTAACACAAACGGATCTGTATACAATAAAACCCTGTCTGATTTATTCCGAAAAGCTAAAGTGTCATTATCAATATCGGTTGATGGACCAAGAGAGCTACATGACAAATGTAGGAGATTAAACAATGGAGGACCGACATTTGATACAGTGACAGGCAATATAGACAGATACCTAGCAGATAACGTATCTGTCTCTCTCTCAATGACAATAACAAAGTATAATCTTAACTATCTGCCGCAGATAGCCAAATGGGTTGTCGACAATTATAAAGGCAGGATAAATGGTGTTGGTTTTAATCCTTTAATAAGCACAGATAATACAGACAAGAATTATATAAATGAAAATGATTTTGGGTTTGTTATGCTACAAATCTACAATGCGTTTCGTATATTCAAACAGTATGGAATCTATGAAGATAGAGTTATGAGGAGACTTACAAAAATCATAGATGGTACTCCCCACATTAAGGACTGCGCTGGATGCGGCAACCAGATAGTCGTAGGGGCAGATGGCAAAATCGGGCCCTGTCAGGCATTTTTAGGTTCGGGAGAGTTTTTCAAATTTTCTGAACCTCGACATTACACATTTAGCAAAGATAATGTGATAAATGAATGGCACAATATATCCCCGCTTAATAAGAAAACATGCAATAAATGCCCTTTTATACTAATTTGTGGAAATGGATGTCCTTACTATGCAAAAAACAAAACAGGCAAACTTATGGGATTGGATAGAAGATATTGCAGTATGATGCCTGTAATGATAAATGAGGTCATGAAGGATAACTTTTATAAGAAACCCAAGGCGTTATTTTTAGACTATGACAATACTATAATTATTAGGTCGCCCCTAAACGAGATATTCAACAAAATAGGGCAAAAATTCGGTGTAACATACAGTACCTCACCGAAAGGATTCTTTAATCCTGTTGACTATTTTAAAGAAAACGGAGTGAGAGAGCACGACATGAAAGCTATCATTAACGAATATAGCACTCTCTGGAAAGGCGGTGCCACGCCCAACCACAATCTTCTAAAACAACTCCAAACAATAAATCTACCTAAGTACATCCTAACCAATAGCAATGGGAATATGGTTAAAGAGGAGTTAGAAAGGTTTGGAATTTCCAACCTTTTTAAAGGAGTATTCGGAGGCGAGATATATCCTAAACCCAGTAAGGACTTTTATCTACATGCATTTAGTTCGACAGGCCTACAACCAGAAGAGATTGTTTATATTGGAGATAGCAAACTCGATATCATGCCGATATATGCCTTTGGAGTACGTACTGTTCTTTTCTCTCCATACGGAATGAATAACCTGTTCGACAATAATTGGTTGATTGATTTATGCATATGAAAAGACACCCACTGAAAGTTTTCAATAATTACAACAACGTTGAACTCTATAAGGGCGTAGTCGTAAAAACCTTTAAATCAAGACAAAGATTATATAGCGAGAGAGAATTTTATGATATTTTTAAGGATTATTTTAGAGTACCTAAAATAAAAGATGTGGATGTAGAAAAAAAGACGATTACCTATGAACGTATAATTGGTAAGGCTATTTCAGATCCAAATACGTTAAAGAGATTTGACGCTAATGCTTTAGCTTCAATAAGAAGTATGATACCAAAACTTTTTGGTATTATGAGGGCCAATATTTTAACCGAAGACCTACCGCAAACCGTTATCAATGGTGGACTTGTGCATGGAGACTTAAGGCTCGATAACATTATACTCTCAGAGCATGGCAATCTTTATCTGATTGATTTTGAAGCAGGCAATTTTTTATTTAGAGAGATAGACGATGCGTATCTAAGCTTATCTATCAGCCAGGTAGATGAAGAGAAGGCATTAAAATATGAGGGTATAACTATAAGGAACGATGAAGAAAAGGAGGGGCTTGTATTAGGCAAACTCTTCTTCGCAAAAGCTTTACTCATGAATCCATTTATCAGTAATGAGAGGAGGGCAATATGGTTGGAAAATGAGTACAAATTCAGAAACGTATTGAGGTTGTTACGAACCAGGTAAGTAAGTGATAGTGTTTGACATAGAAACTACCGGGCTCCTGCCAGAAAAACATTCCATTCTCAGTATAGGCGCGATAGACGCGAATAACCTCAGGAATCATTTCTACATGGAGTGCAGGGCCAGAAAGGGCGCGGAGATAGCGAAGGATGCCCTAGACATAAATGGATTCTCATATGCTGAGGTAAGGGATAGGCGGAAACCATCAGAGGCCGAGATGGTGAGGGAATGGATAAGATGGCTCAGGAAGAGCCCGAACAGCAGACTTGCGGGACAGAACATAATACTCTTCGACATTCCTTTCTTGAAGCATGCGGCAAGAGTCGGAGGGATTGAATTCCGCCCAAAACCCGGAAGGATAATAGATATGAAGGACATATGTCTTGAAAGGTACAAGTATTCGACCAGCAGGTTCAAGGACGTCCCTGAGCTGATAGACACGCATTCCAGGCACATATATGAATTCGTAGGTATGCCATTGGAGCCGAATCCACACAATGCGCTCATTGGTGCAGTATACGAGGCAGAAGCGCTCAACCGCCTGCTCTACGGCTCATGCCTCATCAAAGGGTTCTCTGCCCTTGGTTTCAAGGTTGATTTCTCAAAGAATCCTGTACCAAGGTATCTTGACGGGAAATTCAGAAGACCGAAAAAGAGAGCGGCTTAGATTGGTCTTATCTATCACGTCTAGCAAGATAATCCCTAAACTCATTCTTGCTGAGATACTCTTGACAGCTCTGCCGAATATGCCTTGCATGGTGAAACTGCAATTTAACTGACCTGCAGGGAAGCCTCGGACTTTAGTCCGAGGTAATTCACACATAAAAACATTGTTTTAATTACTATCTGATAATTACTAATTATTTATTAGTAATTCTAACAATATCATAGCACACAAATTCCTCCAATAGATTTATTCCATAATGATGAAATTCCACACTTTCCAACATCAAAATAACTACGTTCCATAATTTCGAAACAAAAACACCAATCCGTTCGTGGACTTATCTCATAATTATGGAAAACATGGCGTTCTGGTGAGGCCATCCCCTTTGTTGGCTAAAAGTATATAAAAAGATAGGGTTTCTCTCTGGGGTAGTAATTTATGTCAAAATTATGGAATATTTAATGCAGATTTCATGTTTATGGAATTTTTGTTATGCAGACTTCTCTCTGTATTACAGGCAAAAATGGCTGTGTTTTAGACAAAACCAATGCATATAATTAGCCTCTAAAGCAGAATTTTAGCAGTGGTCATAGATTTATATGTGTCGGATCTGGGTGCCGTCATATCGCAAAATATGCGATTTATTTATCAATACTAACATATAATTAGTAATACTAATAACATTATAGTATCTGTATGTTTTGCATTGATTTTAATAGATAACTGACTTTTCGAGTTTCTCGAATACCTCCCGGTCCTGGAACTATCTGATAACTGTATCGCGGTTTGGAATATTTATCGTTTATTGCTATGTTGGCTGGCCTGTCCACTACTGAGTCAACAGACTCTTTCGGGTTGGTCCTGAGACTCTCTCTAATCAAATAAGGTAAGAAAAAGAAGGAGAGAGGAGCTGTATAATTAGCTCCAGCTCGCCGTTGCTACCTGTGTTATCTGGTTCGTCGATGACACTGTGTAGTGTGCGTATATACTGCCAGGCGATGTGTCAGCAGTTGGGATTGTAAAGTTGATAGTCACAAGAGCGCCGCCAGCCAGCGATATAGAATTGGCAGATCCCATATTGGCAGTAAGTGCGCTCGGTATTCCAGTGCCATTCATCGTAAATGTCACTACTGTCCAGTCCGATCCTGTTCCCTGCCCTACTGTGACAGAAAGCTTATTCGTGCCGGAATTGAATATCGGGTTGCTGCACACATATCCAGACGGGGACCTGCATGTCGTTCCTGTCGGACTCTTGAATAGACCCAGCGCAAAGAACGCGACCAGCACGATCGCAATTATGAGTATCGCCCATCCGTATGTCATAAGGTACTCCATTGCCGACTGGCCTTTCATCTTTGGCAATGATTTCCCTTTATCAATATTTGTTCCCATTTGATCACAATTGTACGTGAGTTGCAAAGTTGGTCTTTTTAATTGTTTCTATGCACTATGCCTGCTTCCTGCCCTGGCGCGTCCTAGATACATATCCATTACTGTCGACAAAGTACAGATAGCCCTTCTCACTCTTTCGGGTTGGTCCTGAGACTCTCTCTAATCAAATAAGGTAAGAAAAAGAAGGAGAGAGGAGCTGTATAATTAGCTCCAGCTCGCCGTTGCTACCTGTGTTATCTGGTTCGTCGATGACACTGTGTAGTGTGCGTATATACTGCCAGGCGATGTGTCAGCAGTTGGGATTGTAAAGTTGATAGTCACAAGAGCGCCGCCAGCCAGCGATATAGAATTGGCAGATCCCATATTGGCAGTAAGTGCGCTCGGTATTCCAGTGCCATTCATCGTAAATGTCACTACTGTCCAGTCCGATCCTGTTCCCTGCCCTACTGTGACAGAAAGCTTATTCGTGCCGGAATTGAATATCGGGTTGCTGCACACATATCCAGACGGGGACCTGCATGTCGTTCCTGTCGGACTCTTGAATAGACCCAGCGCAAAGAACGCGACCAGCACGATCGCAATTATGAGTATCGCCCATCCGTATGTCATAAGGTACTCCATTGCCGACTGGCCTTTCATCTTTGGCAATGATTTCCCTTTATCAATATTTGTTCCCATTTGATCACAATTGTACGTGAGTTGCAAAGTTGGTCTTTTTAATTGTTTCTATGCACTATGCCTGCTTCCTGCCCTGGCGCGTCCTAGATACATATCCATTACTGTCGACAAAGTACAGATAGCCCTTCTCCCTTCTCACTCTTTCGGTTCCCACCTTCCTCTTCGATCCGCTCTTATTTGACCTGGTAGGGTTCTGCCAGACGAATCCATCGGATCCAAGATAATACAAATATCCCTGCGCCCTAGTTATCCTCTCTTTTGATACCTTTTCCGCCATACAACCACTCTCATTTATAGTAGAATTATTATTTAGAAAGGTTTATAATACAATCACATATGCGCGGATTGCCGCATGCACCGCATAACCTTTTAATCTTTCACGGTGTAATTATTGCGGTGTATATTTGGACATACTTCTTGCCAAGCCGAGGGGATTCTGTGCAGGTGTCGACAGAGCGGTCAGCACGGCCAAGGATGTCATACATGAATACGGCACCCCTATCTACATAAAACACTCTCTGGTGCATAACTATGATGTCGTGAACGAGCTTGCAGGGATGGGAGCTATAACAGTGGACAGCCCGGCAGAGGCGCCAGACGGGGCTGTGGTCTTATTCTCCGCACACGGATCTCCGCCCGAGCATTACAAGATAGCGGAGTCAAAGGGGCAGAAGGTGATAGACGCGACATGCCCGCTCGTCTATAAGGTGCATGACGAGGCCATGGCCTACAGCAAGAATGATTATACGATAGTGCTTATCGGCCATGCGGACCACATAGAGACGATGTCCACATCGAAATACGCCCCGTCTTATATAGTAGACGAGAGAAAGCCAGAGATGGTGGAGGAGACGATGAGGAAGCTGCCGAAAGGTTCGAAGGTCGCGGTGCTGACACAGACCACATTGTCGGTCGATGAGACCGCCAAGGCCGCGAATATAATAAGAAGGTACTTTCCTGATGCGGTGATGAGGAACGATATATGCTATGCGACGACCAACCGGCAGGGTGCGGTCAAGGAGCTCGTAAGAAACGGGGCGGAGTGCGTGATAATAGTGGGGTCCAAGATATCGTCGAACGCCAATAGGATGAGGGATGTCGCGGAGAGCATGGGCGTGCCTGCGTTCCTCATTGATGAGGCTGCCGGCATCCTCGATAAGATAGCGGGATACAAGACTATAGGAGTATCATCTGGTGCATCGACCCCCGAAGAGCAGACGATGCGGCTCTGCAATTCAATAATTGAAAGGTATGGCGGGGCTGTGCGGGACATAATAACTAAGGAGGAAAAGATAGTGTTTAAGGGGGTAGAGGGTCGGCCGCGTCCATCCTTGGCGTGAGTGGTAATCACCCCGCCGATACTCTTCAACCAGAACCAGAAGCAATCTACATTGTTCTCAATAATACTCCTAAGAGTCATTATAGGCGTACATATAAGCGTATGCTGATTTGCTACCGCCCCACCCTGTGCCGCTGCACGATACGCCGATGATTTCAGATGTAGTGTTTTCTGTACCTGCTGTACCGAAATCGGCTGGAGGAGGAGAGGTATGTACGTATCCTGAACTGCCCAGACCAGTATCTATAGTATTTCTGTTCACATACACGGAACACGTTGTGGATGGCGCCGGATTTGTAATAATCCAGCTTACATTCACTATACCGAGTGTCCTTACTCCAGAGCTGCAGTTCTTATCCAGATGAGTTGTAACATATGAACAGGTGTCATATGGATTAAGATCAAGCGAGATGGTGGGCTGTATTGTTGTGGTGGCTGTCGATGATGTAGACGATGTTGATGAGGTGGATGTAGTAGATGTCGATGATGTGGGAGAGATTGTGGATGTCGATGTAGTTGATGTCGTTGTTTGTGCCGCCTGGGTAAATGTTACCACTAAGCTAGCAGACATTCCAGCGTAGGTCGCAGTGATATTGACCTTTCCTGTGGCGGAGCCGGATATGTAACTCGTAGCATTACCGGCCGAATCGGATATTATTATCTTCGGAGTCAGGTTGTAGCTGCTATCATTCTCTGTAAAGTTCACTGTGGCGCCCTTTAATGGGTAGCCCAGCATTATCACCTGCGCGCTTAGCGCGTCCCTTACGTTCGGACTGGCTGGATTCGTGGTGTTTGCTACGGTCAGCGTCAGTCCCACATCTGGAGACACTAATGTGGTGGCATGGGTCTGTACATTCCCTATGTATGTCTCTGATGGAGGACTGGTGCAGTTGTTCACTGTCGGGCCGCAATATTTCGCCTTCAGGTATACACTGCTTGCAAGATATTGCCCAATGTTGACCTTATTGCTGCTGGAAAGTGGTACCTCGCATACTGCCGAGCCGCCTGATGCTAGGTAGTTCGGGAAGCATGACCCGGAAACCGTCTGGTTCTGGCCTCCGAACGCAACAATAAGATTTGGATCCATCATTGCATATTGGAGCTTATTGGTTACCGACACTACCATGAGTGTCTGGTTATTTCCAGTTCCAAAAATGACTCCATTACAGTAGAAGCCTTCGGAGAACCTGCATGCCGAAGAGGTGACAGCTGTTGGGAGATTGACATATATGAGTATGGCTGCCACAGCACCCGCGACTATAAGGAGCGCCCATCCGTATACGGAAAGGTACTCCATTGCCGCCTGTGAGACCTCTCTCTTCTTGACGACCTTCCTGCTCTTCCTCTTTCTTGCCAATAACTCATCTCCTATTATCTAATTTTACTATCTTTAGCAACATATTTATTTGTTTCGTATAAAGATAGTTGAGTTTTAGTCAAGGTATGGCCGTACCTATTCACGTGCATTGTATTTATATTACTTTTTTATCACTAGTATTTGGTGATTGACTTGCGTATACATAAGAAAGGAGGCAATGCTAGGCGGGCGCTGCATGAGACACTGGGAGACAACGCTCTGCCCACCCACTATTCGCTGAGGTTCGATACCGATCTCAAAAGATTTAGGTTCGCATGCGATGAAACTGTGTTCCTAAGCGTAAAGGGACACACTACCGAGATATGCATGAATGCGAGAGAGCTCGACATAAAGGACGCATACGCCATATGCAACGGGAAGACACTGCATGCCTCAGTACATACAAACAAGAAAAAGGCGCGCGTAACGTTTAGGTTCGGATCCAGCATAGTTGGTAAGGTGGAGCTCCATATCTCATTTGAAGGAACGAATAATGATAGGATGTATGGATTTTACAGGAGTATATACTACCACAATGGCCGAGAGGCGCACATGCTCTCGACACAGTTCGAGCCGGTTGATGCGAGGAGCGCGTTCGTGTGTTTCGACGAGCCGGCGTTCAAGGCGACATTCGGCCTCAGCCTGGTTATAAACGAACAATTAACAGCTATATCAAACATGCCGATTATGAGGGAGACGCGCCTTGGGGAGGGAAGGAAAGTAGTAGAATTCGAGAAGACCCCGCGCATGTCGTGCTATCTTCTTTATATGGGCATAGGGAGGTTCGAGCGCAAAGAGAGAAGGCTGGGCAAGCTCAGGATAAGCGCCGTCACTGTCCCGGGGCAGATAAGGCTCGCGGAGATGGCCTTGGACTTCTGCGTGCGTTTCACGAGGTTCTTCCAGGACTACTTCGGGATAGATTTCCCGCTGCCGAAGATAGATCTAATCGCCGTGCCTGACTTCGCTGCCGGCGCTATGGAGAACTGGGGCGCGATAGCGTTCAGGGACGCCGACATGCTTGGAGACCCTAAGTATATCACCACATCAGCAAGAGAGAGGATCGCAGAAACTGTAGCACACGAGCTCGCACACCAATGGTTCGGAGACCTGGTCACAATGAGCTGGTGGGACGACCTATGGCTGAACGAGAGCTTCGCCACGTTCATGAGCTACAAGGCTATGGATTCAGTGTTCCCCGAGTGGAGCATTTCCAAGCAGTACTACATCTCGGTTATGGGTCTCGCTCTGTCTGCCGATTCCAGAAACAGCACGCATCCAGTGGCTGCGAGGGTAAGCACCCCTGCCGAGATAGACAGCATATTCGATCCGATAAGCTATGAGAAGGGAGGCACAGTGCTGCACATGCTAGAGTCCTATGCGGGGAAGGAGGCGTTCAGGAACGGCTTACATGACTACCTGAGCAGACATGCATATGGCAACGCTGAGGGCAAAGACCTATGGAACGCGATATCCAGGCACTCGAAGAGACAGAACGGCAGGCCGAGCGTCTCGGAGTTCGCAGAGACCTGGATAACGCGGAAGGGGCATCCAATAATACGGATGGACGCGGCCGATGGCTCGGTCAGGCTGGAGCAGCGCAGGTTCAGCATAAGCGGAACAAGGCCCATCAAAGAGGCATGGCCCGTTCCAATAGATTATGTGACCAAGACATCAAAGGCCCACGACACAGCATTTATGAGCAGGAAGAGTATGACGATGAGGCTCGACCAGAGCGTGATCGGACTGAACCACCACCAGAACTACATGTACAGGGTAGAATACTCAGCCGGCATGCTGGAAGAGATAGGCGCCATGATAAAGGATGGAAGGCTGGACAGCGTGGACGCGTTGGGAGTTGTTAGGGACCTGTTTTCGATGACAAGGTCCGCGATGATCCCTCTAGAGAGGTATCTGGACTTCATTGAATCATACTGCATGGACGTCCAATACCCGGCATACAACAACATCGCGAACGGCCTGTCCTGGACATTGATGATGGTAGAGGGCACCAAGGCGTACGACAGGGTCGCCGAGATATCCATCAACTTCCACAAAAATATAATACGCAGGCTCGGTTGGGACTCGTCCAAAAAGGATACTAACATAGACCTTATGACAAGGGAGTCATCCATAGGTGAACTGGTGGAGCTCGAGGACAAGGACACAGTGGAAAAGCTGCTTGCCATGTACGGCAGGCTCATCAAAGGGCATGACATCAAGAATGACAAGCTCTCTCCCGCGCTCGGCGCAGCGGCGCGGAACGGCACCATGAGCACGTTCAACCAGATAGTAAAGATGTACAAGAGAGAGAAGCTCCCTGAGAGGAGGCTAAAGTACCTGCATTCACTTGGACGGTTCCGTGACAAGAGCATACTAAAGAAAGCACTGGAATTCAACATGACTACACATGTCAAGATACAAGACAAGAGCGGCAGGAAAGGTAGTAACATGACCGAGAACGAGAATGTCAGGATACAGGATAGGGCCGGGATACCGCTCACCGCATCGATGGACATCCGCATCCAGCCGGTCGTGTGGAAGTGGACGAAGAGGAATTGGCACTTGCTGATGAGAGAGTTCCATCCCGGGGCGCAGATGCTCAACAATTTCGTCGAGATAGGGTACATTATCCACACAGAGGATGGGTTGGAAAACTTCCGCGGCTTCTTCTCAAAGAGAGGGAATCTCCGCCCTGACATCAAGGAAGAGTATAGAGACATTTTAGAGTCGATAAGGGCAAATATACGGTTCTTCAAGAGAAACGGGCTGGGGTAGGCATGTACAGCCAGATTCTTTTGTATGCGTTCTATGTGTATGTGGCGTTCATTATGCTCCTATGGGCCGGCAGCATCTCCCTAGACGTGCTAAACTACACATACAGGCGGAACGACCATCTCAATTGGGATCCAGACTCTGAGAAGAAAAGGGCATTCAATCCGAGGACGCTGGTCATGGTGCCATGCAAGGGCACTGACCTGACATTGAGGAAGAACCTTCTCTCCCTGAAGGGCCAGGACTATAAGAATTATGATGTTGTTGCCATTGTGGATAGTGACAAAGACCCCGCGCTCAGGCAGATAAGATCCATCGGGATGCGCTACATACTTGCGGACCGCAGATTCAACAGATGCAGCGGTAAGGTGAGGAACCTGCTGACCGCAATGACGAGAATGCACGGCTACGATGTGTACGTCGTTGTGGATTCTGACGTAACACCGAACAGGGAATGGCTCAAGCTGATGGTACAGCCCCTTCAGTCGAGGAGTGTGGGAGTCTCGACCACATACCCATACTTCAGGCCGGTGCGGGGATTCTGGTCCAAGGTGAAGATGACTTGGAACTTTGTTGGCAATGCCATGATGGAGTCAAAGGCCACCAGATTTGCCTGGGGGGGCTCGATGGCGTTCAGGAACGGCCTCATAGACAGTGATCTTATAGAGTCAATGAGGTATGCAGTGTCTGATGATATTGAGATAACGAGAGCGTGCAAGCGCCAGGGCCTTGAGATATGCTACGTGAACAAGCGCATAGCTTATGTAAATACGAAGGAGAGCTTCGCCAGCTTCTACGAATGGGCGAACAGGCAGACTGCACTGTCGGTATGGGCGAACAGGAAGATATGGTATTATGGCATCGCGGTGTACACCTCGGATGTGATAGTGCTGCTGTCCGCGATAATTCTCTCTGCGATGTATAACATTCTGTTCATCGTTCTGTTCGTGCCCGCAGCGATAGGCATCATGAAAACGTACTTGCGAGCCGAGCGCAAATACGCAGCAATATTCTTGATATATCTCTTGATTGATTTCTTATACCTGTTCAACCTGTTCAAAGGTGGTAGGATGAGGACCATACGGTGGAGAGGCAGAACATACGACCTGTACGGCAACACCCACTAACGTATCTGTTCATCTAAAGTGGCAAGGGTAACGAGCCGCCTGTACAGCGAGGGATGGGTGGAGAACAGGCTTGAAATCAGATGCAGGTGCATATTGGTGGATTCGGCTTTTTTTACCAGGCCCTCCACATCGAGGTCCGGCAGAAGCTTGTGTATCTCCGGCATATGCGACTTGAGGTCGCGTATGTCCCGCCTGACGCTGAACATATCCACTATGTACAGGGCACGCGTAACGTCCGCCGAACCCGACTTTCTTGACTGCTGTTTGTTCTGCGCGACTGCTACCCCTTTATCCATTATCTTGACGAGCGCCGATGCCAGGTACTCCGGCTTCTTGGTTGAGGTCGCAGAGTATATATCAGCATAACTCTCCCGCGCCCTTGATAATGCGAGAATGAGCAGCTCCGAGATGAAGTATGCGATGAATGCTCCGATGCCCACTATGGCAAGGTATGCCGCAGAGTTGTTCTTTCCGAAACCACCGAATATTCCGGCGAACAGCAGTTCCTGGGCTATTATATATGCGAGCATCGGCACGAACGATATGAACGTTATCACCACTACGTCATTGTGGCGTATGTGTCCGATCTCATGTGCTAGCACGGCGTTTATCTCATTCTTGTTCAGAGAGTCCAGAAGGCCGCGATGCACTACGAGAGTGGCGCTCTTCCGGGTTCTGCCGAACACGAATGCGTTCGGCTCCTTCGACTCTGATATGGCGATACGGGGTTTCGGCACTCCGGCTGATGCCGCGAGCTCCGAGACGTTTCTGTGAAGGTCTGGGAACTCCTTCTCATCGACATACCGCAGGTGGGAGGCCCACGCTATCATCTTTGGAGAGATATACCACTGCATAATGAAGAACAGCACGGCTATTCCAGCTATCGGAAGCATGCCTGCCCCGACAAGCGTCATAAGGGCATATATCACTCCGAACCCAACAGCAAACACAAGGAATGTAACCAAGTACATCCTAAACTGCAGCTTGACTATTCCAGACATACTCTCACATATGGTTAAGGCACACTCTGTACCACATATATTGGTGGGACAACATATTTAATGGGTATTCTTACCTAAGTTCCGTTCCTTTCAATTATAGAATGTGGTGTAAAAAACCCGATATATAAGTCAATCAAACATTATGGGCCCGGGGAGATTTGAACTCCTGACCTTCCGATTTCTGCACTACTGAATTTCAAATGTATATCAGTCGGACGCTCCAACCAGGCTAAGCTACGGGCCCTTTTTCAGCAGATCTACCTCTATAATATCCCCGTCAGGTTCCTCCTCCCTGAATATCTGGGTTTCGAACTTATAAAGCTTGACATTCGGCTGCTTCCAGTATCCTTTGTGTATTTCTGCCTTCTCCATCACGCCCTCGAAGAACTCTTCTGTATCCCATCCTTGTTCAATAGGCACGTCAGGCAGCAGCAGCCCCTTGTGCACACCATACTCAACAACAAGGCCGTCCCTTCCGACAACTATGGAGTTCTTCCTCTTTCTCCAATCCTTGTGAAGCAGGGTCTGGCCTGATAGTATGCTTACCTCAATGATAAGCTCATCTAACTCCTTGTGCGACACAGAGACGAACCTGGGATCTTCGAAAGCGGCGGCGAGCGCGGCCTCTACCACTGACATCCCGACCGGCATGACTGGGTCAGGGAAACCGATGCACCCGCGCAGGGTACCGGTAGGGCCATGCGTAAGGGTCACGAATACCCCAAACTTCTGGTGCATTGGAGCCTTGTCAAGTGTCCCAAGTACTATCTTACGGTCGAACTCTGGATTCTTTATGCAGAGCTCTATCGCTGACCTTGCAGCGTGTACAAGATCGCGACCAACGCTTATATCAAATATATGCATACAAACATATTGGCTAAAAACCTTTAAAATATATACTTTTGACACACATCAGATGATAGGGCATGGATGTCACAATATACACAGATGGCGCCGCGCGCGGCAACCCTGGAAAGAGCGCATCGGGGTTCGCTATCTACTCGAAAGGCAGGAAGATTCATACAGACGTCATATACAACGGTGTAAAGACGAACAACTTTGCTGAGTACACTGCCATAATAAGGGCATTGGAATGGTGCACGGATAACATAGATACTGGAGATACCAGTATCAAGATATACTCTGATAGCGAGCTTGTAGTCCGTCAGCTTGGGGGGCTTTACAAAACGAAGAGCAAGGAGATGAAGAGACTGTACAACTCCGCGAAGAAGCTGGAACACGTGTTCGTGAGTGTCATATACGCGAATCTACCGAGAGAGGCTCCGGGAATAGCGAGGGTCGACAAGCGCCTGAACGTATTCCTTGATTCGCTAGAAAAGAGAGAACGGTGATATTGTGGATGGTAGTATGCATATACTTGTCATAGCCCTTGGGGGTAATGCTCTCCTCGACCCGTCAGGTGAGCAATCCCTATCTACAGAAAAGAATAACATGTCCAAGATGGCAGAGAGCATAATATCGTTGCAGAAGGATTACAATATAATTATTACGCATGGGAACGGCTCGCAGGTCGGCGACGAGCTCGTAAGGGGGGAGCATGCGAAGGGATACGTTATGGAGATGCCCCTCTACGCCCTCAATGCAGAGACCCAGGCAAGCATCGGCACTGTGATAGAGACCTCGCTGCGCAACTCGATGAAAGGCCCCAGGACAGGAGTGTGTGTCATACTCTCGCATGTCCTTGTTGATAGCAAGGACCTGGCGTTCAATAAACCGACAAAGCAGATTGGACCATTTTACACAAAGAGAGAGCTTGAGAAGGAGCTCAGGCTGGACAGGTTCCAGTACATCAGGCATGGAAACCAATACAGGCGTGTGGTTCCATCTCCCAAGCCTATACAGATACTGGAGATGGGTGCCATTCGGGACAGTATAAAGGGGAATGTCGTAATAACATGTGGTGGGGGAGGTATACCTGTAGTCATGTCAGGCAAGACGATCAAAGGAGTCGACGCCGTGATAGACAAGGATTTGACTACCGAGCTTCTGGCAAGCACCGTAGGGGCAGAATCGATGGTTATACTGACCAATGTGCCGTACGTCTACACGGACTACAAACGGAGAAGAGGAGCTATAAGAGATATTAGGACGGATGAGCTGAAGAGGATGCTTGATACGTTCGAAGAGGGGACGATCAGGCCGAAGGTCGAGGCCTGCATAAGGTTCATAGAGAACGGAGGGCATGAGGCCTTCATAGGCAGCATATTTAAACTGAGAGACATATTGGGGGGCAGGTCAGGCACGCATATACACTGATAGCCTACCTATGCTCTGACAGATAGATGAGCAGTGCCTCCTCCAGAATCTGCTTGTTCTTTGCCTGTTCCCAGATTACGCTCTGCCTTCCCTCAAGCACATCCACGGATATCTCCTCTCCTCTGTGTGCCGGGAGCGGGTGCATCACTAACGCATCCCTCTTAGCGTGCGCCAGTGCCTTCTTGTCAAGAATATATTTGTATAAGCGCTTCCTGCGCGCCTCCGCCGAACCTTCCATGCCCATGCTTACGAATGTGTCAGTGTAAACTACGTCGCAGCCTCTCAGCCCGTCCTTTATGGAGGATGTTACGCTCACCTTGCTGTGCTTCCTCGACTCCTTGACAAAGAACGGATTGGGCTTTAGACCATCTGGCCCGACCAAGGATATCTCTGTGCCCAGCTTCGCTGCCGTGAGCATCAGGGAGTTGAACGTGTTCTGTGCTATGTCACCTATGAGACCTATTTTCAGCTTGTCCAGGCTGCCTTTCTTACTCAATATTGTGTATGTATCGGCAAGGGCCTGCGTCGGGTGCTCCAGAGATGTAAGGGCGTTTATCACAGGCACGTCGGAACTTTTTGCCATCGCAAGGAGCTTGTCATGGTCATTGATGCGCACAGCGATGAGATCGCAATACAGGCCGAGTATCTTTGCTGTGTCTGAGAGCTCTTCGCCTCTTGATGCCTGTGAAGTCCTCGCGTCTATGTAGATAGAGCTGCAGCCGAGCTGTGTGGCTGCAACAGTGAACGAGACTCTTGTTCTTGTCGACGGTTCAGCAAAGAACAGCGCTATGGTTGATCCCTTTTTCAGCGCGAACCTCTTTCCGGAGACGAGCGCATCAGCGATCCTGAATACCTTTCGTATCTCATCGGCCGGCAGGTCTGCCGAGCTTAAGAAGTTCATCTCTTAACGCCTCTTGCGAACTCTTTTATCGCATTGTCGAAGAGCGTGCCTCTCGGCCTCAGCTCGTATCCCACCTGCACCAATGGTTTGTTGATCTTTATCAGATTGCGCAGGTCTGTAGGCGTAGCGGACACCACGACGTCGCACTTCGCCCTGTTCACTGTTGTCTCAAGGTCCTTTATCTGCTGAGGGCTGTATCCCATGGCAGGCAACTCCATTTCAAGATTCGGGTATTTGAGGAACGTGGCCTTTATCTCTCCAATAGCATAATCCCTCGCCCTCACGATCTCGCGCGCCCCAAACTTTCTCGCTGCTATGAGCCCGGCGCCGAGCCTCATGCCACCGTGAGTTATAGTGGGGCCGTCCTCTATCACGAGCGCACGTTTGCCCTTTATCAGTTTGGGATTGTCGGGAATGACTATGGAATCGGCGTAGACGAGCTTCGCGGCGCTGTTTATCCCTTTTATGTTAGCCACAAGGAGCTTGAGCTCCTTCGCTGTCGCTGAACCTACTTTGTTTATTATTATGATATCGGCCATCCTTGCCACAGTCTCCCCAGGATAATATGTGAGCTCATTGCCTGCGCGTAACGGGTCAGCAACCGTTATGGACAAGTCGGGCTTGAAGAATGAGGAATCGTTGTTGCCTCCGTCCCACAGTACTACGTCCGCCTCCCTCTCGGCTGCCCTGAGTATCGCCTCGTAGTCCACACCCGCGTACACTATGAAGCCGTTTACTATGTGCGGCTCGTAGTCCTCCCTCTCCTCTATTGTGGTCTTGTATCTGTCAAGGTCCTTCATGGAGGCGAACCTCTCGACCCTCTGCTTTTTTAGAATGCCGTACGGCATCGGATGCCTCACTATCACGACTTTTAGTCCCATGTCCCTTAACATCTTCGCGATGTACCTCGAGGTCTGGCTCTTTCCGGATCCGGTCCTGACCGCGCACACAGATATAACAGGCTTTGTGGACTTGAGCATAGTCCTCTCTGGAGCCACGAGCCAGAAGTCTGCGCCCAGAGAGTTGACAAGGCTCACTTTATTCATCACGGTCTGGTAAGGCAGGTCACTGTACGCCTGCACGCACACGTCGGCCTTAGTCCTGCGTATGAGCTCAGGCAGCTTGGACTCATCGTGTATTCTTATGCCTGATTTATAGAGCCTGCCACTCAGCTCCTTTGGATACACCCTGTTGGATATGTAAGGTATCTGATTAGCAGTGAAGGCCACTACCTTGTAGTGGGGATTGTCTTTGAACAATAAGTTGAAATCGTGGAAGTCCCTACCTGCAGCACCGAGTATTATAACGTTCTTCCTGTCTCTCATCCAATCACGCATAGGATAGACTAGTCGTAAGCGTACGATAATGAGAGTATGATACGCAAGAATAAGAACCTTGCTATGTTGGACTGGTTATGCGCTGCACTGCTGCAGAATCAGAGGGACGGATCGTTCCGCATCGGCTCTTTTCTGATTATTCCCTTGAGGTTCATCTTACTGTAAACCATCTCCCCAAGAGGAAGCAAGGCATAATGGACCGGCTTAGAATTAATGGCGCCCTCCACAGGACTGATGGCATGGCTGACATGCCTCGCTATCAGCCCGGCATTCTCCAGCTCCTGCAGCCCCTCGTACTTATACTGAGGGTAAGCATCAAACCCATTGTTTGCGCCTATCCGCAGTATCGTGTTTCTCATGGCTATGCCTATGCTTGATGAGTTGACAGACAGCGCCTCTGCGATCTCCTCGGCGCTCGCTCTTGTGAACCTCTCGAGTTGGCGAAGCCTGTTTTCGTAATACCGTTCCGGTTTTATAGGCAACATTACACACGCCCTTATAATCTCATGGCCTTCTTCATACAACACCCTTGAGATAGAGGTAATCCATTCGACTATCGGATCTATGTTGGGCGTGGTGTGTATCTTCTCTCTTTGCATTGTGGACATAATAATCACAACCGCATCGCACTCCAAATATATAATGATTGCGTTAACTTTTGCGTGCCAGCAACCCATACACTAAATTCATAACGCCAGCACGGCGTATGCTCCTACTGCTGCTAGAAGAGGTATCGTGGCGTTGTCGTTCAGCTTCTTGGGAAGGAGATCGCCAAGCATGCCCACCGCAGCTGCAACTAACGCAACATACATAAGGCTGGTGAGCGCGAATATTATCGCAGCGCTCACAAGGAACCCTACGAATGTACCGAGATACGCAGCTTCGTGCTTTCTTGGCATTGAAGATTTCAGAAGCCCTGCAACCGTGTCACCGAAAGCAAGGCAGACGGTTGAGGCTATGACCACAGTGTAGTTGAACAGTGCGAGGACCACGACGCCTGCGGCTATCCAGTAAGGGAATCTAATCTTGCTGCGCGATCTGTCGAGGTTTCTGCCGACGGAGTGCCTTGACACCTTTTTTAACATGTATGCTGTTGGAGTGTTCATTCCGAATCTTGTCCTGAGGTATTCGGAGACGAGCCAGAATACCAGGTACGCTACGTATATGCCTACGGCAGTCCATCTCTCGATAAAGAGATACGCAAACAAGATGGGCCACACCGTAAGGATGAGATGCATGCCCTTCCTTGTTGTCTCAAACCGCAACCTTCTGTCCATGTAATAACGTCTCCATAGCGTGCCTTGCCAGCTGCCTGAGATTCTCGAGGTCGAGGTCGTTCGCCACAGTGATGTCGGCCATCTTGGTCAGGCTCTCCAGGCCGACCTCGCATTTCGTGCTATCGCGCCTCAGCATCTCTGCCACAGCCTCATCATCTGACTTTAGTCCCTTCCTGAGCTTTATCCGGGCCCGTCTCACATCGTAGTCAGCACTGACATTCACCATGAGCACATTTCTGTCGCCCAGTATAAACTTTATTGCGTAATACATGACCTGATCATACATCCCATCTACTACTACGCACCTGTTCTGGTCAGGAGGCATGGCATTCTCTATACTATCCATCACATGCTTTCTTGTTATCTCGAAGCCGGAGCGTGTGCCGTTCATCCTTAGGAATTCAGAAAGGGAGCCGTATCCATAGCTCTTCGCATATCCTCTCATAACACCTCCGATGGAGATTACCGGAATGTGATACATGCTGCCGACAACGTCTGAGAACATGCTCTTTCCGCTTCCTGAGCTGCCTGTAACGAGCAGTGCCTTCCCTTTCTCTATCTCTACACCATGTTCTTCTTTATTATTTCAGGAAGTCCTTCTATAAGGTCAAGGTTAAGGGCCTCGTCCGAGCTTACCATCTTATAATCGTCATGCTCGTCGCTTATGCGCACATCCCCGTTCAGCTCGGTGGTGTAAAACAGCTGAACGGCATGGTGGTCAATGCCCTTTGCTACAATGTTCGTCGTGCCTATGGATACGAGTTCAGACGATGATACCTTACAACCTGTCTCCTCCCCTATCTCCCTCGCAAGGGTCTCCTCCGGATGCTCTCCCCATTCGAGCTTGCCCCCTGGGAGCTGCCACTGGCCGCCGCCCCATGAGCTGCCCTTTGATCTCTTCACGATTAGGAACCTGCCCTCACTGTCCTTCATGAAGGCACCAACCCATACAATCACTTTTTTCTCCAAGATATTCACCGTTCTATCAGGTTTTGTACCCTGATATATAATTGTTTAGCATCGAGACCTTTTCCTGCATTCTATTCCAGCCTTTTGGGATGGAGGACGATGCCTTAGCAAGCCTCTCCTCTGCAAGTTCTCTCATCATGTCCACAGCCTCGCGCCTGAACCGTATGTTCCGCTTTATGTCTATACTCTTCCTGCTCGCCAGTATTATGGGAAGCGACCAGTACCCGTTCTTGAGGTCCTCGTCTATCTCGCTCATGTCGTCCAACAGCTGTATCGCGGTCCCGTAGTTCTTGCAGAACTCCCCTATGGATGCGGAGTAGTTGTGCGTCCCTGAAAGGGCGAGCGCTGCGTTCGGGCCTATGGAGGTCCATGAGATTATATGCCGTATGCCTTCGAAATAGTCGGCCTCTGTCGGCCTTCTCCTACTCCACAATATTTTGACAACCCTCTGCTGCATGTGGTGGTTGGTCTTTATGCTGTGCATCACTGCATTGAGCACATCCCGGTTCCCGTACCTGAGTATACCTGCGACACCCTCGATGAATGAGATGTTGCCGGAGTAAAGAAGGGATGCTATCTCATCCTTGTTGGCAGGCGTCTCGTCCACTATATCGTCA
This sequence comes from Microcaldota archaeon, assembly GCA_964409135.1. Taxonomy (GTDB): domain Archaea; phylum Micrarchaeota; class Micrarchaeia; order Micrarchaeales; family Micrarchaeaceae; genus JAJYXL01. The sequence continues at coordinate 72,854 of CAYPBZ010000001.1, read as the reverse complement.
TGCGTGGATATATGGAATGAGGCGAGCCCTATGCTTGCCATCAGCATTCTGTCCGGTTTGATGCCTATGTCGGATGCTATGGAATCGAATAGGGCCATTGGTCCGAGAGAAACGAATCTGGTCACCATGCCATCGAAGTGGCGCTTAAGATCGGGATCGTTATACCTTTTAGAGATTCTCTTGGATTCGGCCTTCAGCAGCCTTTCATACATGTGTGTGTCTCCAAGGATAAGACTGCGCATGTCTGATGAACTCATAGACTAACCCGCTGCTCCAGATGTGCGGCAGCATTCAGATATACTTTTATTGTCATCTTCATATTACTTTCTGGTGCGTTCGTCAAAACGCGCAAATCACTCCAAATCCTCAGGAGTGACCTAGCAGTCCTTGTACGTCATGATCGGCCATCTCCTCAGTCGTGAGTTTGTACTTCACAAACCTCTTCGGCCGTTTGTGCGTCTCTTCTACCGATCCCTTCCCTCTCATAATATTGCAATATTATTATATACGTTCGCTACGCATCATTCTCGGTCAAATGAGGGTAAAGGCAGACGGTATACCTGTATATCTTAGGAGTCTGATTGGAGAGGACAGTGCAAGGCTGGCAGCCATAGCCAATGATTATGAGATAGCCTGCAATATTAATGATCTGGGCATGTTCCCATACCCATACACCGAGGCCGATGCCTTGGCGTTCATAGGGCTCTCTGCTGAGAAGGAGGCGTCCGGAGAGGAGCACAACCTGGCAATAGTGGACAACTCAGACAACATAGTCGGGATGGTAGGGATAAGTACCAAAACCATAGGGCTGGAGGCAGAGCTAGGCTACTGGATAGGGAAGGGCTGCAGAGGCAAAGGGTATGCGACCTCAGGCAATCGTATCATGCTGGGCGTCGGATTCGGGACTTGGGGATTCCGAAGGATATACGGCACGACGCACACAGACAACACCGCATCCATCAAGGTGCTAAGATCCCTAGGGTTCATAGAGGAGGGTAAGATTAGAGGTTGTTCATACACAACAAAGTACATAGACGAGTTCAGACGATTCATGGAGATAGCAAAAGGAGGGGTTGTGGATACCATTGCCGCGGCCTCCAGCCTCGGCATTCCTGCCAATGTGGCAGAGAGCTGGACGAGGAGATTCATTGACAAAGAGGGAAGGTGGTTCGATGCTGAGTGTGGAGACGTCCAGAGGGACAGCCTCATATTTGGGCTGCTCAAGGATGATTATCCAGGATTGGGGGGGTTATCCATAACCCCGGACTAGAATCAGAGGTTTTGCGATGTACATAAAAGAGTCTACAATAAAGAGATTATTGAAGGATGCGGGTGCTGACAGGGTCAGCAGCGAGGCAGTAAGGGTGTTTCAGAGCAGGATAGACAGGATAGCGTTCGTCGCGGCAGAGAAGGCCGCCAAGCTGTCCAAGCACGCCAAGAGAAAGACAGTCTATGGCAGCGACGTCAAGCTCGCCTTCCAGTAACCTTTATAGGGGGATCCCGAACAGCCTCAGTATAAGGAAGACCCCCACTGCCGGTATGCCGAACAGTGCGGTAGCTATTATAACGTATAGCTTCAGTGGTATGCCTGTGTTGAATATGTAGTCCAGCGCTAATATGGCGATTATTCCTACAACGCTGTTCAGTATCAACTTTAGAAGTAGCTTCCCTATTTTAGACAGGATGAATATACCGATAACGACCAGAACAGCCAGAATTATGGTTCCGATAGTCACATTGAATCCTGGAATTAATGACACAATAACACCATTATATTTACCAAAGGAATTATTTATAAAACTTGATTTTTGGGCACATGACGAAAACAGTAGACCGGACGACCGGTTCGTCGTAGTTCCTCTTTGTGGTCCTTGGCGTACTTTTTAAATTCCTCGCCGCTACAACAGCCATCGCATCCATGTATGGAGTCGTTATGCGTGAATTTTGCCGTGTGTTGTTCATTAATAATTAACAAAAATGGCGGGGGCGGGATTTGAACCCGCGGCCTCTAGATGTCTCGTCATAGCATAAATGCTCGTCACTCATGATGCTGTGCATATGAGTCTAGCGCTCTAACCAGGCTGAGCTACCTCGCCGCACTGCCTATTTCTACATCAGCATTCTTATATGTTACCCTGTTTTCTAGTTTTTCTGGTTCCACATGTCGATAGGATTCTGACATGAAGATTGCCAGACCGCTGCTCCTGAGGATTTGGAGTGATTTGCGCGTTCCGACAAACACGCGAGAAACCTCCGAAATAATAAAGTAAACAGCCCTTTCGGCAACCTTTATAATACTTTCTACATAAATATTTGCTTGACGTGTCTTTGCACTGGCTGTCAGGGTTAGTGTATATTGTTTGTTGCTGATACGGTGAACCCTTGAACCCCCTAAAGCTCTTGTTAGAACATAAGGTCTTGAGCGATAGCGAGGCAAAGGCGGTCTCCGAGAAGTATAACACACCCCTTAACAAATTCCCGAAACTTCTGAAGAGCGATCCGCAGGTAGAGAGGATTGGAGCCGTCCCAGGACAATTAGTATCGATAAGCAGGGAGGACCCCACTGGCAAATACACATACTACAGATACGTCATAGAAAGTTAAACCCTTCTGTGGTTTTGATGGACAACGATCACGACATCATCAGGAGTTATATGGAGTCGAATCCACTGTCGCAGCAGCAGATTGACAGCTATAACAGATTCATAGGCAGCGGCATACACAGGATAGTAGAGAACCTCAGCCTGATAGAGCCGAACATACGCGACTACTCCATAAGGATAATCAATGCTAGGTTCGCACCTCCTGTCGTTCTGGAGTCTGACGGCACTGCGAAGAGGATACTACCACACGAGGCTATAGCTAGGAACCTGAACTATTCGGCGCTCATATATGCCACATACACCCCTATGATAAGCAATATAGCCAAGCTCGACGAGGTACGCGAAACCTTAATAGGCGAGCTGCCTGTGATGGTGAAGAGTAATCTGTGCTATACCAAAAGCATGACTAAGGAGCAGCTCATCGCCGAGCATGAGGACCCGTACGATAACGGAGGGTACTTCATAATAAAGGGCACGGAACGTGTGCTTGTAGGGATAGAAGATATAGCTCCGAACAGGATGATGGTGTCGAAGGACAAGAAGGGCGGAACGACCACGAGCGTCACGTCAACGACCATCAACTTCAGAGCGAGATGCAGCGTGATCAGGGACAAATACGGAATATACTCTGTGCTGTTCCCGACCATAAGCAAGGGGATAGACATGATACTTGTGCTGCGCGCACTTGGCATGAGCCTGCCCGATGCGACAAAGTTCATAAACGACCAAGACGCTAAGAATGATATGCTTCTGAATATAGAGACAAGCCAGACCAATGAGATACCGGATAGGGACGTAATGTCCTATATGGGCAGGATATCGGCGCCCAACCAGGCGACATCCTATCAGATCAAGCGCGCTGAGTCACAGCTTGACACTTACATACTGCCGCACATAGGCACAACGAAGCAGGATAGACTGGAGAAGGCGCATTATCTCATAAAGATGGCAGAGCGCTCATCCCTGGTTGCGTACGGCCATATGAAGCCCGAGGATAAGGACCACTACGCCAACAAGAGGGTGAAGCTTGCCGGCGACCTGCTTGAGGAACTTTTCAGCTCAGCGTTCAAGGCGTTCATCCGCGACATAACATACAGGGTGGAGAGGACGAATGCGCGTGGAAGGAGGATGACCATGCACACCAACATAAACCCTGACACCCTCAGGGACAGGATACTCTACGCCATGGGCACAGGGACATGGCCGACGGGACAGACAGGAGTGTCGGAGGTCCTGGACAGGCTCAACTTCACAAGCAGCCTGGCCCACATACGCAGGGTGAAGTCCACACTGGCCAAGCGCCATTCGAATTACCTCGCAAGGGATGTGCATGGCACAACAATAGGGAAGATATGCCCCACAGAGACGCCGGAAGGGACGTCCGTCGGGCTCACTAAATACCTCGCGCTCATGGCGAGGGTCACTATAGGAGCGGACAATAAGCAGTTCACTGACAGCCTCAAGAAGCTGGAGTTGATGTGATATGGAAGACAACCCTACATGTATCGTGTTCCTTGACGGGAAGCGCATAGGTGATGTGCAGGACGGGAACGCCTTCGCGGACAAGGTGCGCGCAAACAGGCGGAAGGGTCTCATATCCGGAGAGATAAACGTAGCATACGTGAAGAAGATCAACGAGGTGCACATAAACGCTGATAAGGGAAGGGTGCGCAAGCCTTACATAGTGGTAGAATCGGGGAAGAGCAGGTTCGACGCACCTACTGAGGAGAAGCTCAAGAATCGCGAGATAGACTTCAACTACCTGGTCAGGCGCGGCATAATCGAGTATCTAGATGCGGAAGAAGAGGAAAATATAAACGCGGTGATGCGCGAGGACGAGATAGGGCCCTCAACAACCCACTTAGAGGTGGACCCGGCCATAATGTTCGGGTTTACGGTCAACAGCAGCGTGTTCCCCGAGTTCAACACTGTGGGAAAGCACCCTTTATCATGGCAGCTGATGAAGCAGGCGCAGGGCCTGCCGACAATGAACTTTAATAACAGGTTCAGCGCCCGCTCGTACCTTCTGTACTATCCGCAGAACCCGCTCATCGAGAGCGCGGTCTATAAGCACGCGAACCTCTCCAAGCACGCCAGCGGACAGAACCTTATAGTCGCTGTATCAACGTTCTACGGGTACAACATGAGTGATGCGATTGTGGTCAACCGCGCCTCTGTAGAGAGAGGGGTAGGGAGGAGCACATTCTTCAAGACATATTCTGACGAGGAGAGAAGATACCCTGGTGGTCAGCAGGACAGGTTCATCATACCCAGTCCGACAGTCGAGAGCTACGAGGGCGAGGAGGCATACTCCAAGCTGGGAGACGATGGCATAGTCGAGGAGGGTATGAGTGTGGACATGGGTGACATAATAATAGGGAAGACATCTCCTCCGAGGTTCCTGGAGGAGCAGACAGCGTTCGGTGCAGGCATAGACAAGAGCCGCGACAACTCAACAAAGCTGAAGTCCGGGGAATCAGGCATAGTTGACAATGTCCTTGTGACAGAGACTGCCGGCACGACAAAGGTAGTGAAGGTCGTAGTAAGGAGTGAGATGGTGCCGGAGCACGGCGACAAGTTCGGGTCGAGGCACGGCCAGAAGGGCGTGATAGGCGCCATAGTTCCGCAGGAGGACATGCCATTCACTAAGGATGGGATAATCCCAGACCTCCTTCTCAATCCCATGGGCCTCCCGAACAGGATGACATTCGGCCATATACTAGAGATGCTTGGATGCAAGGCCGCGGCAGTGAAGGGTGTGAGGATGGACGGCACCCCGTTTTCGAGGAAGGGATCCGACCTCGTAAAGGAGTACGGCGACATACTCGAGAAGGCAGGATACGACCGCCATGGGGACGATGTGCTTTATGATGGCAGGACTGGCAAGCGTTTCACATCCGCAGTGTTCACCGGCCCATCATATTACATGAGGCTATGGCAGATGACAAGCCTGAAGCTCCAGGTAAGGAGCCGTGGGCCTGTGCAGATACTTACAAGGCAGCCCACAGAGGGGAAGCCGAGAAGCGGAGGAATAAGATTCGGAGAGATGGAGCGCGACGCGCTCGTAGGGCACGGAGCATCGCTGCTGCTCAAGGACCGCATGCTGGACCAGAGCGACAAGGCAACAGCATGGATATGCAGGGAGTGTGGAGACACAGGATATTTCGACCGCATGAAGAACACTGCGGTGTGCCAGGCGTGCAACACCTCCAAGGTTGACAGCGTGGAGATAAGCTATGCTTTCAAGCTTCTGCTCGACGAGCTCAAGTCGATGCACATACTTGCCAGGATAAACATGAAGAGTGATTAGTGGTATTATGCAAGCAGAATCGATAGACAACGTGAAATTTTCCATAATAAGCCCGGAAAGGATACGGAAGATCAGCGTAGCTAAGCTCATAGTGCCAGATACATACAATGAAGATGGTTATCCAATAGACGGGGGGCTCGTTGACCAGCGCCTCGGTGTCGTTGACCCTGGTCTGAAGTGCAAGACATGCGGAGGCAGAGCCAAGACCTGTCAGGGGCACTTCGGACACATAGAGCTCGTAAGGCCAGTCATACACTCGGAGTTCGCGAAGCTGATATTCAACCTTCTGCAGTCGACGTGCGACAACTGCTACAGAATACTAATGAGCGAGAAGTCCATAGGCAATGTGACTGAATCAGGAAAGCCGCAAAAGATGTCGAGGCTCAGGACTGTGAGAAAATGCCCGTACTGCGGCTCCAAGCAGAGGAAGCTGAAGCTCGAGAGGCCGACGTTCTTCTACCTCGATGGGGAGCGGCTGAAGCCTGACAGCATAAAGGACTGGCTGTCCAGGATCAGCGACGAGGACCTTGAGCTCCTCGGCATAGACCCGAAGATGACAAGGCCGGAATGGCTGGTGCTCAGTGTCCTACTTGTCCCTCCAGTAAATGTTAGGCCATCCATAACACTTGAAAACGGTGACAGGAGCGAGGACGACATAGCACACAAGCTTGTTGAGGTCATGAGGATAAACCAGAGGCTCGAGCAGGACATAGACGCCGGAGCGCCCCAGATAATAATAGACGACTTGTGGGAGCTTCTGCAGTATCATGTAACGACATACTTCAACAATGAGACGCCAGGCGTGCCAGTAGCGAGGCACAGAAGCACAAGACCGCTTAAGACCCTAGCGCACAGGCTGAAGGGTAAGGAAGGCAGATTGCGCTACAACCTGAGTGGGAAGCGCGTGAACTTCACTGCACGCACTGTTATCTGCGTGGATCCCAGCCTGACAGTGAACGAGGTCGGCATATCGAATATAATAGCAGAGAGGCTCACAGTGCCGCTGCACATCACCCTCTGGAATATGGACTACGCGAAGAGCCTCATAAGGGCGAAGGAGTACCCGATGGCACTGAACGTCATAAGCCCTGACGGGGTGAGGAAGCGTGTGACAGAGTCGAATAAAGAGGATCTTGTAGAGGCGCTTGAGCAGGGATGGACTCTGGAGCGCCAGCTCATCGATGGGGATATAGCACTGTTCAACAGGCAGCCGACCCTCCACAAGGTCTCTATAATGGCGCACACGGTTAGGGTCCTTGGTGGGAAGGCGATGAGACTCTCGGTAAACGCCACCACACCCTATGGTGCTGACTTCGACGGAGACGAGATGAACCTGCACATACCCCAGACGGTGGAGGCCATATCAGAGGCACGCTACCTGATGAGACCCATGGACCTCATGCTCTCCTCAAGAGACGGCCTTCCTGTCATGCATGCGGACGAGGACGGCATAGTCGGAGCGTATATGCTCACGAAAGAGGGTCGCATGTTCACAAAGGAGGAGGCGTGCATGCTTCTGTCTGGCATCGGCATAGAGTCCCTGCCTGAGCATGAGACTAATGGTATGTACACAGGCAAGGACATATTCTCCATGCTGCTGCCCAAGGACCTGGACTACGAGGAGGGAGGAAGCGCCGGCGTAGTGATAAAGGATGGCCATTTACTACAGGGGTTCGTAGGGAAGAAGAGCATAATCGGAGGCAATGGGATGCTTCTCAGGAAGATATACCTGGAGTACGGGAACGAGGCGATTGTCGAGTTCCTACACAGGCTCACAAAGATCTCATACCATGTTGTTTACATTAACGGATTCTCCGTTGGGATAAGGGATTACCTCGCTAACGAGAGCATGAGAAGAGAGAGTGAGAAGATAGTGGAAGGGGTTTCCACCAGGGCAGCCAAGCTGTTCAAGGAATACAGGTCCAACAAGATGACGCTACTGCCAGGGTACACGCGCAAGGAGACATATGAGATGCTTGCGCATTCAACAACAGGAAGATCCAGAGAGATGGCTGCGGATTACATGGATAAAACGATGAGCGAGACCAATACCGCCTACCTCATACCAACCCTCGGAGCAAGAGGGAGCATACTAAACCTCGTGCAGATGCTCATGTTCCTGGGTCAGCAGTCTGTGCGCGGCCTGCGCATAACAAGAGGCTACACCGGCAGGGTCCTCCCGTACTTCAGGCGCTCCGACGTATCACCTAAGTCTAGAGGATTTATATCCTCGTCGTACATGGAGGGGCTGGAGCCTGTGGAATTCTACATGCATGCGATAGGCGCGCGCGACTCCACGATGGGTAAGTCCCTCATAACCGCAGTGAGCGGCTACCTGTACAGGAGAATGATACATGCGCTGCAGGACGTGTATGTTGATTCGGACATGAGCGTGAGAGCCGCATCAGGAGACCTCATCCAACCAGTATACGGGGCAGATGGGATAGACACGATGTACGAGGTTTCAGAGTGATTCATATGGAAGGAAAACCATCATCAAAGCAGGCGAGCAGGTCTGTCGCGTACGGCGAGCCGGTAGGTGTCGTGACAGCACAGTCATTCGGGGAGAGGTCCACGCAGATGGTCCTCAGGGCGCTTCATGCCGCTGGTATATCGTCGAGAGTCATCTCGTCCGGGCTGCCGAGGCTCGTAGAGATAGTGGATGCCAGGAAGAGGCCCAAGAACGCTATGATGACCATAAGGTTCGGCAAGGCAACGGCGAAGGATTATGAGAAGGTCAGGGAGATAAAGCAGAAGCTCGAGGAGGTCAGGGTAAAGTCCCTCATAAATGGCTTCGAGGAGAATCTGAAGGCCGGCACCATGGTGCTGCACTTCAACAAGGAGGCGATGTCGGAGCGCTCGGTCACCATCGCTAAGATAATGAACATAATATCCTCAAGATTCGACAATGTCGAGGTGTCGAATGAGAGGAACGAGGTGACCGTGAGGCACAGGAAGAGGAAGGATATAAAAGCTGCGAGGACCGCTTTCGTACACATACGCGATGAGATAATAAGCGGCGTGCCTGGAGTGTCCAAGGCTGTGATAAACGAAGAGAAGAACGAGTTCTACATAGCAACGAGCGGAAGCAACATGAACGGGGCGTTAGAGATAGAAGGAGTGGAGCCGGACAACATTTATACCAACGACATATTCGAGGTATTGGGGGTGTTCGGAGTCGAAGCAGCTAGGAACGCGATAGCGAGTGAGATAATGTTTGTACTGGATGACGAGAGCGTCTCGATGAACTTCAAGCACATCGCGCTCCTTGCCGACACTATGGTATACTCCGGCAAGATAAAGAGCATAGGCAGGCACGGGCTCGCAGGAGACAAGGACTCTGTGTTCGCCAGGGCAGCTTATGAGGAGACGATAAAACATTTTGTCAATGCAGGGTTCTACTCCGAGACGGACAGATTAAGAGGTGTGGCTGAGAACGTTATAATAGGCAAGCAGATAACAGTCGGCACCGGGAAGGTCAAGCTGATGATAAAGAACGACGATATCGAGAGAGTGAAGCCGCCCAAACAGTAAGGGTTAAGAATGTTGCTGTTGAAAGAAAGCTATCTATTCTAGGGATGAAACATATGCCACAAGAAAGGCCGTTCGACATTCTGAGCAAGTCAACCGGCAATCAGGTTCTGATAAGGCTCAAAGGAGGGATGGCCGTGCGCGGCACCCTGATGTCTTTCGATGCCCACATGAACGTAGTCCTGGAGAACTCAGAAGAGCTCTCTGATGGGGAGCTGAAAGCAAAGCTCGGGACGATACTCCTAAGGGGAGGCAACATAATATATGTGTCGCCCGTCTCTTCCTGAGATTACTGTTGGTGACAGTCTACATTTGGGAACGAATATAAATATTCCACACAATTACATTCTGTGGGCTTCTAGCGCAACGGTAGCGCGCCTGCCTGGCAGGCAGGAGGTTGCGGGTTCAAAATGCTCCGCGATGCGCAGCATGAAAATCCCGCGAAGTCCACTCCTATTTATTGTGGCATAGCCGCGTCTTTTCCGTGTAGAGATACTGCCTCTTGTCATGATTAGTGATATTGCAAGGACCGCTGCTCCGGAAACAATGATATTTTATAATAGTAGGGGTCCGGCATCCGCAGCGAGCAGAGTCAGTCCTCTATCTGCGTAAGCCTCTTCGGGTCCAGTATCCTCTTGAGCTCATCCGTCGTCATCACCTTCCTCTCGATGCACACGTCGATGATGCTCTTGTTCTTAAGGTATGCCTCCCTCGCTATCTCGGCGGCCTTGGCATATCCGATGTATGGAGACAGCGCGGTGGCGACCGCGGTGCTGGAGTCCACATACTTCTTTACGACATCTTTGTTCACCTTTACGCCGCGCGCACACCTCTTCTCAAATGCCGATATCCCATTGGACAGTATTTGTATAGAGAACAGCAGATTGTATGCGATTATGGGCATGAAGATGTTAAGCTCGAGCTGGCCGGAGTTTGCCGCCTCGTCGATCACGGCTGCGCATCCCATCACCTGGAAGCAGACCATACTGAGCATCTCCGCCATGCTTGGATTTATCTTGCCAGGCATTATGGAGGATCCGGGCTGCACCGGAGGAAGTACGATCTCGTTGATTCCTGCCCTAGGGCCAGAGCTAAGGAGACGGAAGTCGTTCGCTATCTTGTTCAAGGTTATCGCTGTGTTCTTCAGTGCATCGCCGCACATGAGCTCGGCATACTCGTTCTGCATGGCTGCGAACCTGTTCTTCGCTATGAAGAAGCGGGCCTTCGTGCTCTTGTTTATCTCGGAGAGGGTGTGTTTTGCATAGCTTTCCGAGGCGTTTATCCCTGTGCCGAGAGCAGTGCCGCCGAGCGGCAGCTCAAGAAGGCCTTTCATCGCACCCCTTATATTGCTTATACAGTATCCTACAGATTCCGAATAGCCAGAGAACTCCTGCCCGAACGTCATAGGCACTGCATCCTGGATATGTGTCCTTCCTATCTTAACCACAGAACGGAACTCGCCGGACTTCGCCGCGAGGGTTTTTTTGAGACGCTCGAGCGCGTGTAGCAGCGGTGAGCCGAGTTCGGCATACGCCGCAATCCTTGTGGCGCAGTGGAACGTGTCGTTGGTCGACTGGGACATATTGACATGGTCGTTCGGGTGCACGATACTGTAATCCCCTAACCTGCCCTTGAGCAGCCGTATCGCCAGGTTCGTTATGACCTCATTGACATTCATGTTCGTGCTTGTTCCTGCACCCGCTTGGAACACGTCAACGACGAACTGGTCGGACAGCTTACCTTCAAGTATCTCGTCGCATGCATGTGTTATGGCAGTGCCCATCTTCTTGTCAAGCTTGCCTATCATCATGTTCGATGTGGCAGCCGACCTTTTCAGGATTACGTAGGCGCGTATGAAGCTCCGCGGCATGCGCAGTCCAGATATTGGAAAGTTCTGTATGGCCCTCTGCGTCTCAGAGCCATAGTATGCGGATGAATCGACCTTCACGGGCCCGAGCACGTCATCCTCTATCCTATTTGGCATATATGCACCATTCCATTTAGTATGGTAGTGAAACAATATTTTTTATATGTTGCGAACAATCTTAATCGCAGGCGAGCTCTGGTTAGGGTGTTTTGATAGCAGATTATAAAACTGTCGCATCGGACGTTCTCATAATAGGAGCCGGAGGCGCAGGCATGCGCGCAGCCATATCTGCACTACAGAAAGGATGCGGCGTGACTATTGTGACAAAATCCCTGCTCGGAAAGGCACATACCGTAATGGCCGAGGGAGGCATAGCCGCTGCCATAGCCGATGTCGACAAGAATGACAGCTGGCAGGTCCACTTCTCGGACACGATTATAGAAGGGGTGTATATAGGGGATTGGAGAATGGCGGAGATTCTGGCTAAGAACGCGCCGGATTCCGTGTATGAATTAGAGGACTTCGGTGCAATATTCGACAGAACCCCGTCGGGAAAGATAATGCAGCGTGCGTTCGGTGGCCACACGTACAGAAGGCTATGCCATGTGGGGGACAAGACCGGCCTTGAGATAATACGCACACTCGAGGACAAGGTTATACACTCGAACTCAAAGGTATTCGACGAGGTTTATATCACCAAGCTGTTCACGTCTAATGGGAGGTTTGCTGCGGCTCTCGGCCTCGAGATGCGGACAGGCGAGTTCATCCTCTTCACAGCAAAGTCCCTCATTGTCGCTACAGGAGGGTGCGGCCGCGTATACAAAGTAACGTCCAACTCTTGGGAGTCTACAGGGGACGGACTCGCTCTGGCGTACGATGTGGGGGCTAAGCTGATGAACATGGAGATGATACAGTTCCACCCTACCGGGATGGTCTGGCCTACTGGAGTTAAAGGTCTTCTTGTCACGGAGGGTGTTAGAGGAGAGGGAGGGATCCTCCTGAATGCCAAGCACGAGCGTTTCATGCTGAAATACTCTCCAAAGAAAAAGGAGCTCGACGCAAGGGACATAGTGGCAAGGGCGAACTATTTCGAGATACAGGCAGGAAGAGGCACACCGCATGGCGGGGTGTATCTCGACATATCGTACAAGGGCGCAAACTTCATAAAGAAAAAGCTCCCAGGCATGTACTCGCAGTTCATGGACTTCGCCGGAATAGATATAACGAAGCAGCCGATGGAGGTCGCTCCCACCGTCCACTACCAAATGGGCGGAATAAGGGTAGACCCGTACACGGGCGGAACCGATGTAGAGGGGATGTACGCTGTGGGAGAGGTATCGGCAGGGCTGCATGGAGCCAATAGACTCGGAGGGAATTCGCTGTCAGATATACTCGTGTTCGGAAAGCTCTCAGGCGATGCTGCTGCAAACTTCTCACTGCAGAACGGCCAACTGCATGCAGAATCAGATGGAGTAAAGGCAGAGATATCTAGAGTGAGGTCGTTCCTTGGAGAAAAAGGGAGGAACCCGTACGACCTAATAGACGAGCTCACTGCGACAATGGATAAGCATGTCGGGATAATAAGGGACAGGAAGAACCTTGAGACAGCGATAATAAAGATAGAGGGATTGAAGATGGAGGCAGGGGCTGTGAGAGTTCCAGGTGGCACCAAATATAATCATGGCCTGCTCGGCTGCCTCGAGCTGTCCAGCATGCTTGTGGTCGGAGAGGCAATAACCCGGAGCGCACTGTTCCGTGAGGAGAGCAGGGGCGCGCATTCGCGCTCCGACTTCCCGAAGAGGCGCAGGGAATGGAGGGTGAACATTCTGTTCAGCAATGGCAGGAATGGAGCCGAGATGTCGAAAGAGCCCGTGCCTGAGATGCCGGAGCGCCTGTCGAGGTACGTAACGCCAGAGGTGTATGAGGATGAGTGACTCTGCACGGAAGATGGTAAAGCTCAAGATATACAGACGTTCCGGCGAGAGCGGAGGAGATTACAAAGAATACGATGTCCCTTTCGAGGAGGGGATGGTTGTGCTCGACGCAGTGAGGTACGTGCAGGAGCGTTTTGACACGACACTCGCGATAAGGTGGAACTGCAAAGCCGCGAGATGCGGCTCATGCTCGGCTGAGATAAACAACATGCCGAGGCTCATGTGCAAAACAAGGGTCGACAGCCTTTCCGGCACTATATCTGTAGCTCCGATGGGTGCATTCCCTGGAGTAGCAGATCTGGTCACCGACGTCAGTGAGAGCTATGAGATAGCAAGGAACATACCAGAGTTCAGGCCGAAGCCCGGCGCGAGATCCCCATGGAAGCTGCAGCAGATCGATGTCGAGCGTACGAAGGAGTTCAGGAAATGCATAGAGTGCTTCTTGTGCCAGGATGTCTGCCACATAATAAGGGAGCACAAAGCCGACTACGTGGGCCCGAGGCACATCGTGAAAGCCGCATCACTTGACATGCACCCGATGGACTCGTTAGACAGGTCGGGGTTCCTGAACCGCGAGGGAGGTATAGGATTCTGCAATATAACAAAGTGCTGCCAGGAGGTATGCCCTGAAGGGATAAAGATAACGGACAATGCGATAATACAAGAGAAGGAGCGTGCAGTTGACAGTTATTACGATCCACTGCTGTGGATCGCTCGTAAGCTAAAAGGCAGAGAGGTGTAGAGGATGGACTGGAGCTTCAGGAATAGTAATGATAAACAGAGCGCATACGTGTCAAAGCATACGATAATTCCAGCAGAGCTTAGTGAGGCCAATTGGCGCGTGTGGGCGTTCATAATTGCGCTCGGCCTTGCGATATACCTCCTCATGGTGTTCCCTGTAAAACCTTTCGACGGATACACAGACCCGTTCTATGCTCCTACGATACTTATACTGCCGCTTGTGGGGCTGTTTAGGATTACCTGCTATGCTTACAGGAAAGACTACCACCGCCACATCTTCAAGCACCCGCAGGCCTGTCCTGTCGGAGAGCGCGCAGACGCGCCAGAGAGGGGATACACAGGAGAGACGCGCCTGTTCAGGTTTGAGAACCTGCACCGCTACTTCATGTACGGCTCGATAGCCATACTGCCGTTCTTCTACTATGATTTTTATAAGGCCGTAGCGTTCAACGGTGCGCTGACCCTAGCAGGATTGGCATTGCTGATAAACACCCTGTTCGTGACAATCTATGTGTTCTCGTGCCATGCACTGAGGCACCTTACAGGAGGAAGGGATGACTGCTATAGCTGCAGGTTCGGCGGCAATAAGGCAAAATCATACTTCGACGTGCAGTCGTGGTTCAACTCCCACCACGAGCAGTGGGCATGGATAAGCCTCATGCTGTTTGTGTTTGTCGACCTGTACCTTAGGGCGCTGGCCGTAGGGGCGCCGATAAACGCCACGCTCCTGCATATATAGGTGTAATAATGAGAAGGATAATCCCATCAGGGTTCAGGTTCGGGCTGTTCGTGCTAGGAATGTTAGTGATTGATACTGCCGGGCTGCTTTTCAAGTTTTACTCTTTGGGCTTAGGCTACGTTGAAATTATAGTCACGGTCGGAGCCGTAATATTCTTCTCCTCTATAATACTTTGATTAGGAGGATTATAACAGTATACTTGTCTGACTATAATCCTCAAAAACATATCTAGACAGGCTGTGCTGATGAATAATATGAAAGAGGATACATAGAATAATAGGACAGTGCACCTCAAGGTTCTATCGGTCCTGTTCTTCCTCTTTCTATAACTTCTATTCTGTAGAAGTCATCCTCATCATTTTTCTCCGACTTCACAGCAACATTATTAAACCTTTATGTGAGATAAGTATATATCTAAATAGAGGTCTGGATGCTGCATTCATGACGTTCTCAGGTATGCGGCCAAACTACTGTGAGGCAGGATGCGCCTATCCAAAGGCTGTTTGTATGGTTTTTGACCTACGCTCAGCAGCAAAGGGTCCGCACACTTGCGAAACACATTTATATTAAAAGGTAAAAAGATTAGAAATAAGGTGTAAAAATGGCAGAAAAGGAACATATGAATCTGATTTTCATTGGTCACGTTGACGCAGGAAAGTCAACAACAGTCGGAAGGCTGCTCTTCGATACCGGAGTGATAACCCAGAGGGACATTGACAGATACAAGGAGATAACGCAGCAGACGAACAGGCCCACATTCGAATTTGCATTTGTGATGGACAGCCTGAAAGAGGAGCAGGAGCGCGGCATAACTATAGATATAGCCCACAGGGACTTCCAATCTGACAAGTATTACTTCACGATAATAGACGCGCCCGGACACAGAGACTTCGTAAAGAACATGATTACAGGTGCGAGCCAGGCAGATGCTGCCGTACTCGTAGTCAGCGCTCCGGACGGTGTGCAACCGCAGACCAGGGAGCATGCGATACTCGCGAACGTCCTTGGGATAAGGCAGATAATCCTCGGAATAAACAAGATGGACGCAGCAAAGTACGACCAGGCGAAGTTCGAGGAGACGAAGAAGGCAGCAATGGACCTCCTAAAGTCTCTCGGGTTCAAGACCGATACGATACCTGTCATCGCTTACTCTGCATACAAGGGCGATAACATATCGAAGAAGTCGGAGAACATGTCATGGTACAATGGGATGACGCTTCTGGATGCGCTCAACAACCTGACAGTTCCGTCCAAGCCTACGGACAAACCCCTCAGGCTCCCAGTACAGGACGTTTACAGTGTGCCAGGATTCGGCACTGTGCCTGTCGGAAGAGTAGAGACGGGCGTGATGAAGCCAGGAGACAGCGTCATAATCATGCCGGAGGGCAAGAAGGCAGAGGTTAAGAGTATAGAGATGCACCACAAGCAGCTGCAGCAGGCACAGCCTGGCGACAACGTCGGATTCAACATCAAGGGCGTCGAGAGGAAGGACATAAAGAGAGGAGATGTAATAGGACCCTCGTCCAACCCGCCGACGGTCGTGGCAGAGTTCACCGCGCAGCTCATAGTGCTGCACCACCAGAACGTCATAGCGAAGGGCTACACGCCCGTGTTCCACATACACACCGCGCAGATCGCATGCACGATAACTGACATACTCGAGAAGAAGGATCCGAAGACCGGGCAGACCATGGAGAAGAACCCCGAGACCATAAAGACAGGAGATATAGCAATAGTAAAGATAAAACCGACAAAGCCTCTCTCTGCTGAGAAGTACGGCGAGTTCCCGCAACTCGGGAGGTTCGCCATACGTGACATGGGAGAGACAGTAGGTGCGGGGGTCATACTAGACTTGGTGCCGGCAAAGTGATGCGATGACCATAGCAAGGATAAAGCTGTCAAGCCTTTCGCACAAGGATGCCGACTCCATAATGAGCCAGATAAAGAGCATATCGGAAACACTCGGGGTCAGGGTGAACGGCCCTGTGCCGTTCCCGACGAAGAGGGTATCGCAGACCGTGAGGAAGGGTCCTGGAGGAGAGGGAAGCCACACTTATGAGAGATGGCAGATGAGGGTCCACAAGCGCATGATACAGCTCAATGCCAACGACCAGATACTCAGGCAGATAATGAGGATACCCGTACCTGATTCAGTGCAGATAGAGATAAGCATAAGCTGACAGAGATTTTACCTGTTTGTGGGCTTCAGCCAAGAAGGTTTTAATATCTAAGGTTAAGGTATATTAGTATGCCAAGCACATCAGACGTAATAGAGGCGCTCAGGAGCTGCAAGGACCCGGAGCTAGACGCGGACATAGTCAGCATAGGCCTGATATACGGTGTGAGCATAGATGATGGGAAGGTGAAGCTCACTATCACCATGACATCTCCGATGTGTCCTGTCACATCCCTCATACTCGCAGATGCGCAGCTCAGGGTGGAGGCGGTGCCTGGAGTGAGAGAGGTGGACGTAGATCTTGTATGGGACCCGCTCTGGAGTCCGGAGATGATGGCCGAAGACCTTAGATACAGTTTATAGGGTTAGAGCATATCTTCATCTGCCCTCTTGTAATCTACGATCTCAGAGCTGTTGAACCAGAGTGCTATCTCGTAGTCCGCGTGCCCCTTATCTTCAGAGGCATGCAGAACGTTTCTCAGCGGCCTCTTGCTTTCGTCCGCATGCGTGTATGAGTCTGTGGAGTACATGCTTCTTATCGAGGATGGATCGGCGCTCTTCGGCTCCGTGCCGCCTGCCATCTTCCTGACTGCGAATACTACCTCATTGCCCTCGACCACCAACGCGACCACAGGCTCGCCTGCTAGAGAGTCTATCAGCTGGTTCCTTATCACTCTGCCGATGTCAGAATTAGACATCTTCTGCCTTTCGTCTTCGGTCCCATAAGACTTCCTTGCCTTGCTACCGACGCTGGAGAGCCAGCTCTCGTCGTCCGGGTAATGCCTTCCCACAATGTCTCTGTCGGGGACAAGCGCCTTCATCCCTACGATCTTCAGTCCTGAGGCCTCGAAGCGTGATATCACCCTTCCTATAAGTGCTCTTCTGACCCCATCAGGCTTCACAAGTACTAATGTACGTTCCAAACAATCACCAAATACAGATTGATTTACTATACATATTATTAAGTAATTTATGATTTTTCGCAATTTTGGGCATAGCGAGCAATCACAACAAATAAAAATCTTGGACTGTATTGTAATGTGCCTCTGAATCTGGTTCTATGAAAGGTGCCTAGTATGATAAGACAACCCATAATAAGCGTTCTCGGCCATGTAGATCATGGGAAATGTGTGGCAGGGGACACGTTGATAGGGATGGGCGATGGAAGGCTGCTTAGCGCAAGGGAGATTTTCGATAAATACAGAAAAGGAGTCTCAGTTAAGGTGTCTGGCGGTGAGGTATACGAATCGACAGAGATCACCTTACTCTCTGCAGGAAAAGATGGTATCGCAGAGCCGAAAAGGGTCAGTCATGTATGGAAGCTAAAGTCAAAGAGGCTTGTACATGTATCGACAAGCGCTGGATACGATGTAAAGACAACTCCAGAACATAAATTCCTGATTTTCACAAAAGATGGAAAAATGACATATTGTGAAGCTGCTAGCATGAGGGAGGGCGAAACTTTACTTTTGCCGTCCAAAACTATATTATTGGGGTCGAATGATACCGTTTCCAGATTATCCGCACATGATACGCTCTCAGCATATAGGACTGTGACAGTCACAAAAGTTGTCCATTTAGAAGGAGATTTCGATGTATACGATTTCACAGTGGAGGATACCCATAACTTCATAGCCAATAGCCTGATAATACACAATACCACGCTTCTCGACAAGATAAGACAGACCACAATCGTGTCGAAGGAATCCGGAGGTATAACACAGCACATAGGGGCGAGTGAGGTCCCTATAGATGTGATAAGGAACATATGCAAAGGCCTGCAGAATTTCGATCCCAAATCATTGCGCATACCCGGACTTCTTTTCATAGACACCCCCGGACACGAGGCATTCACGAACCTGAGGAGAAGAGGAGGCAGCATAGCCGACCTTGCGATACTAGTGATAGATGTGATGGATGGCATGCAGCCGCAGACTGTAGAGGCCATAGAGATACTCAGAGAGTACAAAACTCCGTTTGTCATAGCCGCAAACAAGGTAGACACATTGTCAGGGTGGCAGAAGCAGAAGACCTACTCCATTTCTGAGTCGCTTGGGAAGCAGTACGACAACGTGAAGGACATGCTCAACACAAAGCTGTTCGAGCTCATAGGAGAGGTAAGCAGATACGGGTTCCAGAGCAATGTGTACACGGAGGTGAGAGACTTCCAGAAGGAGATAGCCATAGTCCCGATAAGCGCCATTACGGGAGAGGGCACGGCCGAGCTTCTCATGCTTGTGGCCGGGCTCTCGCAGAGGTTCTTGGAGATGAAGCTCAACATAGAGGTGGATGGGCCCGGACGAGGCGCGATACTTGAGAGGAAGGAGATCCGCGGGCTCGGTACGGTTATAGACGTCATATTGTACGACGGCGCGCTGCACGCAGGCGACACTATAGCGTTTGCCGATGAACAGGGAAAGGTGCAGACAACTAAGATACGCGCGCTGCTGAAGCCAAAGCCCATGCGCGAGATACGGGAGTCCGCAAGCGAGTTCGTATACATAGATAGCGCATCCGCAGCAACCGGCGTGCGTATAAGCGCGGTAGGGCTAGACGACGCTATAGTCGGTTCTACTGTAATAGACTCCTCCGACCCTGATTATATAAAGAATATAAGGTCGGAGCTGAAAGGCCTCTTCAAGACCGAACCATCCGGACCGGTACTGAAAGCGGATTCCATAGGTGGTATAGAAGGCCTATCAAAGATATTCGGGAGCATGGGCGTGCCTATAAGTAAGAAAGCGATAGGCAATGTAACGAAGCGCGACATTCTTGATGCGTTCTCCATGAATGCCATAAACCAGGCATACGCCACGGTGCTGGCGTTCAATGTCAACATAGAGCCGGATGCGCAGGAGGCCGCGTCCGCCAGCGGAGTCAATGTCATACGCGATAGTGTCATATACAAGATCATGGATGACTACAAAGCACTTGTCGAAAAGGTAGAGAAGAGCAAGAAGGAGGCCGCGCTGGGCAGGATGGTGCTGCCGGCGAAGGTGAAGGTCTTGCCGAACTCGTGCTTTAGGATATCGCATCCAGCAGTGTTTGGGGTGGAGGTCATGGTGGGCACGATAAGGCCAGGAGTTGTTATGATAAATGAGGTTGGAGCGCGTGTAGGCAAAATAAAAGAGATACAGAACGAGAAGTCTCCGCTCAGGGAGGCAAAGGCGGGCGCGGAGGTAGCGGTCTCTATGGACGAGCCGATGTTCGGCAGGCAGGTGCGCGAGAACCAGGTACTCTACACGAAAATAAGGAGGCAGGACGCGATGCTGCTGAAGGGCGAGTTCTCATCCCTGATAAACGAGAACGAAGCCGACCTGCTTGATGAGATACTCGGACTGAGATACGGCGAGGAATGACGACGTAATGTTTATGTCCCTTCGTTCCTGCGAGGCTCACATTTTTATTACTTACTCACTTTCTATTCTAATACGTTTGTGAGGGTGTGTGATAGATGTCAAATATAAGAGTCACGGAAGACAGATCGCTCCCGCTGTACAAGCAGGAGGTAGAGTACGTAGAGAGGAAAGGTATAGGCCACCCAGACAGCCTGATTGACGGGATAATGGAAAGGGTCAGCATAGAGCTGTCGAATGAGTATATGAATACAGCTGGGATGATACTCCACCACAATGTCGACAAGGGCCTCATAATAGGTGGGAGCTCTGAGGCGACATTCGGCTCGGGCAGGATAACCAGGCCTATAGAGATAATACTGACTGGACGGGCGGCAAGGGTTTACCAGGACATAGAGATACCTGTTGACACGATAGCCATAAAGGCGGCAAAGGATTATCTGCGCGAGCATACGCGCTTCCTCGATATAGAGAGCGAGACAAGAATAGAATCAAAGATAGTGAAAGGATCCGTAGACCTCACCAATGTATTCGGCAGGGGCTCGGACGTACCGCTCGCTAACGATACCTCCTTTGGCATAGGATTCGCACCCTTCACTGAAACAGAGAGGCTCACCTTGGAGACCGAGAGATTCCTGAACAGCGCCTCGTACAAGGAGAAGGTGCCGGCCGTAGGGGAGGATATAAAGGTCATGGGCGTCAGAGATAGTAGTGAGATAATCCTTACGATAGCCATAGCGTTCGTTGCACAGCATGTAGCGAGAAAAGAGGATTACATAAGATACAAAGAGACAGTCATAGAGGATGTTAAGAACCTGTCTAAGAAGATCACAAAGCACAATGTGAGCGTGTTCGTAAACAATGGGGACCACCTCGACACGGGCAGCGTATACCTGACGAAATCAGGACTCAGCTGCGAGGCTGGTGATGATGGTTCTGTCGGTAGAGGCAACCGTCCCAATGGCATAATAACGCCGTTCAGGCATATGAGCCTCGAAGCCGCGGCCGGGAAGAACCCATTCAACCATGTTGGCAAGATATATGGAGTATTGGCGAACGAGATAGCGGCCGATGCTGTCAAGCTGTATCCGGACATAGAGGAGTGCAATGTGTCGATAGTATCACAGATAGGCAGGCCGATAAACGACCCGAAGCACATGAACATAAGACTCAAGATGAACGGGTCGATGAAGGCAGAGCAGCTCGCCGGCAAGGTGAACCAGCTCGGAGAGGAGGCCCTGGAGAATATAGGATTCCTTACGAGGGAGATTCTCGCAGGGAAGCACACCCTGTTCTGATGTTCCGACAAAATGTGCTTCCTTATGAATTATGAACTCAACTCCTCGGTTTTCAGTCCATCGGGCCGGGTTTACCGCCCATATAGACAAGCCTCGAGAGGGAGTTGAACCCTCGACCTCCTGTTTTCCCGTTTGGTTACGAGACAGGCGCTCTACCACTGAGCTACCGAGGCATCTCCTATTCTATAGTGATGCTCGATAAGTTAGTAAACCTGCGGTATTTTATAGCTTGGGGATTCTATATTTAGCTGTATTACGCCAGACATAACAGACATGTTTCAACATTGATACGAATGATTTAATGGATGGTAACAGCGACCAGAAGGAAGAGATGACAGAACCATCGGCACACCCAACAACCACACAGGAGCAGCAGGAGGCATACGGACAGGGGCAGTATCAGAATCAGCCGCAAACGCCTGCGCAAAAGCCGAAAGCCAAGAAGGCGAATAAGACAATATACGCAGTAATCATTATATTGATAGTAGCAGCCATAGCAATCTTAGCATACCGTGGGATAGCATCGAACAACAACATAAGTAGCACAACCACAATACCAAGTATCACATCAAGTTTAATCAGTTCGTGTGGCTCGATAACAAGTCCGGGCGTGTACAGCGTGGCCAAGAATGTAACATACAGCGGATTCAGCGGCAATTGCATAACCATAAATTCGGACAACGTTAAGCTGGTGTGCAACAACAGCATAAGCGGCTCCGGACCCTTTGCAGCAGGATCCAACAGCACGTACGGAGTTTATGTGGAAAATTCGTCAAACGTTTCGGTAATAGGTTGCCATATATCCAAGTTCTCTTACGGAATCGGCACGTTCAACTCGAAGGACCTCAACATAACCAACAACAACGCATCACACAACGTAATCTCCAACATATACGTAAGCAACACAACCTATTCTAACATCCAATACAACACATTTGTAGGTACAACATCAGAGAATGGCTCCGTGTATATAACGGAAGGATCCAAGAACAACACGATATCGGACAACAACCTCACAGGCAACAACCGCGGAGTATATGTAAACTCGGAGAACAACAGCTACGTGAACAACAACGTGAGCAATACCAATGTGTCATTCTACTGCACTCTGGGCAGTGGAGTATACGGGACGAGTACTGCAAAATCCAACACCTGTTCGAACGACTTCGGATGTTCATTCCTCTACTGCTCTGCGAACAACATACTGGCAAATGTGTCTAACATAACCCTATCGAGCCAGATCAACTCGTGCGGCTCCATAACGTCCCCGGGTGATTATTACCTTGCAAATAGCATAAACGCCACATATGTAGAGCCGTTTGGAAATGTATGGGTGAGCAGCCTCCCATGCATAAGCATAAGGTCTTCGTCCGTCAACTTATACTGCAACAACGACTCGATAACCAATGCGAGCACTGGTATAAGCATGGATGGCATAAAAAATGTAAACGTGACTGGCTGCAACATCAATGCCAGGAACACCGGGATAATAATTAAGAGCTCTAACGACCTTACCATAAGCAATACGGCAGTGACAGGCGCCGATAGGGGCATATCCATAGTAAATTCAAGCGTAGACCAGTTCCTCAGATTTAAGGTGTACAACAACACTATAGGTATATATGTAAATGGCTCATTCTCTAACACATTCTCAGGCGGCTACGCTAGGAACAATTCACTCATAGATATATACGCGTCGAACGACAGCCTGTCTCCGCTTAACAATCTCCTCTTGAAAACAAGCTGCGGCGTCACAGATGCGTCGTGGGCAGCGTGCGACCATTACCTGAACGCGAGCCTTAAGTTTTTTGGACTCACATCATGCACGCCATTGACTCTGCCTGGGAACTACCTGCTCGAGAACAACGTCCTGTCAGAACAGCAGGACTGCTTCCCTATAAAGGCAGATAACGTGACCCTGAACTGCAACAATAACATATTGACAAATGAGTATACGAAAGCCCCGGGGTCATCAGCAGTATATGCAAGCGGCAAGAACAACATCGAGATAAGCAACTGCACTACTAGCAATTTTTACACAGGGATAAACGTGAGCGACTCCACAAACGTTGCGGTGTACAACAACACGCTCGGAGGACCACAACAACAGACCGGGATATCACTCATCAACGTAACAGCGGCAAACGTAGTGAATAACACCGTGACGCATGGTATATCTGATATATATGTGTCGAGAGTCATGCACAGCGAGATATCCAACAATACATTGTCTTATTCCAGCATGCCGGGCGATGCGATACATTTAGAGAATTCTATAGACAACCTGGTGGACTACAACAACGGAATGAATAACTATGCCGGGATATATCTTGGGGGAAACTCTACGAACAATACGGTCTCGTACAATCGTATGTCACTGAGCGCGTATGCGGATTATATATGCAGCGGCGACAACTCTGACATATCTGCAGAGAATGGTGGCATAAACTATGGAACAAAGAAGGTCAACTGCAGATGGATGGCTGCAATATCCCAAGGGCAGGTCCTCCAGTGCGCATCTTTCTTGCACCCATCGACATACACCCTGGCTTATGACGCAGTATATGGAACCGGAGCGACATGCTTCAGTGTATACACGAACTCCTCCACCATAGACTGCGCGAACCACACTATAATAGCTACTGACGGCGGGACATTTGCATCATTCATTGACGCATCAGGCACGACTCTTGAGAACTGCAACCTAAAAGGGTTCACCGCCTTGGCGAATGTGAAGAATTCTGACACGAACGTCCGCAACAACACTGTATACGCCACGCAGCCCTCCTTGAATTCGACTTATGTGATAAATGTGATAGACTCGAGCGGCCCGACTATTTCCCAAAATAATATTACATCGCAATCAGGCGGGATATACCTCGGTGGAGACACGGCCGGTGAGTTGAGCAATAACTTCGTCGAATCCCTATTCGTATCGTACTACATATTCAACACATCTCTGATGAATATAAAGAACAATATAGCCAGCCGTTTGAGCGGAAGCGGATGGATATTCAATAACTCTACGCAGAACAGGGTATCAGGAAATTCGTTCTATGGACAAGCGTACGGTGTAACGTGCGAGGGGACCTCACAAAATCCGGAGTCGAACACGAACAGCTCTAACAATTACACCAGCAGCAAGAATTGCGGATGGCTAGGTTAAGCAGGATAACGGTGCGTGAATGCAGTTTAGGAGACTTGCAGAGTATTACCAAAAGATAGAAGACACATCGTCCAGGCTGAAGATGATAGAGATACTCGCAGAAGTGTTCAGAGAGATAGGAGACGACGAGGTAGCGAAGGCAGTGTACATGTCGGAAGGAGTGCTTGCCGCCCCGTTCGAGGGTGTGGAGTTCGGACTCGCCGCGAAGATGGCTAAGGATGCTATATCTATGGCTACCGGGCTTCAGAAATCAGAGGTCAGCTCGGCATACAAGAAGAGTGGGGACCTGGGCGATACGGCTGAGAGGCTGCGGAGCGAATCCAAACTGAAGAGGATGGGCTCTGGCTCGTACACAGTTGGTATGGTTTACGATTCAATGCTGAAGATAGCCAAGACCTCGGGCAAGGGCAGCAAGGAGATGAAGACGCGCATATTGGCTGACATGATCGCATCTTCCACACCCCTGGAATGCAGGTATCTTATCAGATACCCTATGGGCCAGCTGAGGCTAGGTGTTGGTGACTCCACGATACTTGAGGCGCTCTCGGTCGCAAAGACAGGAGACAGAAAGTCGAAGAAGGAGCTTGAGGGTGCGTATAACATATGCAGCGACCTCGGGATTATAGCCGAAACCCTGTTCAAGAAAGGCATAAAGGGCGTAGAGGCTATTGGCATAACACTGTTCAAACCCATCAGGCCGGCTCTGGCCGAGAGATTGCCGACCTCGGAACAGATAATTGAGAAGGTAGGGGGGAGATGCGCCGCAGAGCAGAAATATGACGGGTTCAGATGCCAGGTGCACAAGTCAGGCACCAAGGTCAAGATATACTCAAGGAACCTGGAAGAGACCACAGAGATGTTCCCTGACATAGTAAGCGCTACGCAAAGGTCGATAAATGCAGACAAGGCGATAATAGATGGAGAGGCCCTGGCGTTCAACGATTCCACAGGAGAATTCCTGCCGTTCCAGGAAACCATACAGAGGAAGAGGAAGCACGAGGTGGAGCGTATGGCAGAGGAGGTGCCTCTGCACCTTATGGCGTTCGACCTCATCTACCTGGAGGGCAAGAGCCTGCTGAACGTGCCGTATGAGATGAGACGCAAATACCTGAAAGAGATAATATCTAAGGACTCAGAGAGGATAACAATCTCAAACATGGTAGTGACTGATTCCGCGCAATCGCTCAGCAAGTTCTTCCAGGAGTCAATAGGAAGTGGCCTGGAAGGCATAGTCGCCAAGGGACTAGACACCCCGTATGTAGCGGGTGCGAGGAGATTCAGTTGGATAAAGCTGAAGAGGAGCTATAGGAGCACGTTATCAGACACGCTGGACCTCGTCATACTCGGATACTACCTGGGAAAAGGATCGCGGGCGGAATTCGGGTTTGGCGGTCTCCTGTGCGGAGTCTACAACGATAAGAAGGACGTCTTCGAGACGGTATCCAGGATAGGTACTGGATTCACAGAGGAGAACATGAAAAAGCTTAGCTCGGTCCTTGGAAAGATAGCTGTCAAGAAAAGGCCGGCGAGAGTGCATTCGACCATAGAGCCGGACTTTTGGGTCCAGCCCAAGTACGTTGTGACAGTAAGGGCGGATGAGATAACTAGGTCGCCGATGCACACGTGTGGGTTAGGCACTGACAAGGACAACAAGGAAGCAGGATACGCATTGAGGTTCCCGAGGATAATCGGCACTGAGATGATAAGGAACGACAAGGGGCCTGAAGACGCTACGACAACGAAGGAGGTGCAGGAGATGTACGGCCAGCAGAAGAAGGTTAGCCTGAAGTAGTCGGGCACTGGTATTCAATGCGTCCAGTATACATATGGGCCGTCAACACTCGAAACGACCGATGCTCTCCCATATCCTGTTATAACAAATCCATCCGCTTCTGCTTCAGCCTTTACAATCACGCTAGAGTTGTTGGACAGGGCAGCTGAGCCAGTGGTGTTAAGTACGATGTTCTGAAACGCCTCAAGCATGACTATGTTCCTGTATCTGTGAAGCTGGTGTAACATAGACCCATTCGCTCCGGCCATGTAGGAGACGTTGTTAAGTATGAACACGGCAGCAATAATCGAAACTATAATAAGGAATCCATAGAACGCCACTTCAACCACCGCAGAGCAGAAGGCACGCTATGCCATTGTCACCGGCCGTATAGCAGAAGTTTTCGTATGCTGCGCATGCGCTTCCAGAGTATACTGAGAGGTTCCCGATCTTCAGTCCGGCGTACTTTAGCCCGTATACGCTTCGCATCTCGTCCAGTATATTACTGATGCACCCTGTATTCCTGCTGGTTATGCATCCATATGCTGTCGCGTTCTTGTACAGGATGTTGGAGAAGTCGTACACTGCATTCTCGACGTTTGCGCTCTTCCGCGTGATCGACATGCCGTACGAGGCGTTCGCCACAAATATTACCACCCAGGATATGATTGCTGCTGCAATTATCGCCTCGATGGTCGCAAGTTGGCCTTTCATAACGTCATCTCAGATTGATGGTAGAGCCCTCCACGTTTATAGATTCTGTGCCTATGTACCCGTTTATGGCAGCCGTTATATTTGAGAACTGGAATCCCTGGTATGACTGGCATATATACACGTAATTCAAGCCGGATGGCGAGAAGGTGCAGTTGGTATCAGTAGAGTTTGAGTTCAGAAGCGCATACATCTCCAAATTGAAGGAGTTTATGCTCTCAGACATGGCCGCGCCTGCGCTGTCTGAGGTCTTGGTGCCGTTGTAGTAGTTGAGAAGAGAATCCATGCTGTTTAGATATTGTGAGTACGTCTGGTACTGGGATGATGTGATAGGGATGTCGGAGCCTTTGTGCATTATGAAATACGGCGCTGGAGAATAACCGGACCCCGAGACGTATCCGGAAACAGCAGCATTGCCATAGACAGAGCCGTCCACAGACACGATTACGTTAGACGTTTTCGTGCTGTCAAGTATGGATTCGAGGCTCAGAGAGGAATTGTCGAGGCTGAGCACTATGCTGTAGTTGTATTTCGGGACTTGGCTTACGTTGTATATATCTGCGTTTTCGCTGTTCTTGTACATGCAGTAGGCCCGGTATCTTGTGCCTGCACCATAATAGCACCCCGCAGACTCTATGAAGTAATCCCAGGTTGCACTGGAGCCGCACTGCCCGTTGAGGTTCAGCAGGCCGCCGGCCCATCCAGTGTATGCGCAATGGGAGGATTGGCTTACAGTGTACATGCCAGAGGGGGTGCTTGCATTGTATACCAGATTATCGTACACATAAGATATGGCTGCAGAGTATGTGGGATTTGGAGAGGCATTCCCCGCCAGAGAGTTTAATGAGTAGGATTCAGCAGATTTTGAGATATGCTGTACTGTGTTTCCTATCGATATGTTTGCAGATAATTTAACTTCTACGTACCCGGTGCTGGTCGGCACAACATCGTAGCTCAGTATATAATCACCATTTATCGGCACATTGCTGTAGCTGTCAGGCATGACAACCGCATTCGTCGCTTCCAGCCTTGCATTCAGTATGGTGGAGTTATATCCGCCCGAGAACAATGAGAGTACAGAGGAGGCATTGCCGATATGCATCTCCTCCGGAGTGTATATGCTCACAGATACGTTTCCCTGCATGAGCGGCGCGGCGTTCACTGTGATATTGGCGTTTTTGGATAGAAAGCTACTCACCGCAGCGTAGTCGCTATTCTGCATTTTGATATACACGCCGAATATCGCTGTGCTGAGCGCGACTACCGCGCCGAGCAGGATAATGAACTCGAAGGAGCTTTGCAGTCTCATCATCCCACCTCCACAACGTACATTTTGCCCTGTATAACTGCGATGCGCCCCATTGTGCCAGACAGGTGCGGAGAGTTGTTGAGGTCAAGCAGTGCGTATCTGTAGCCTGAGCTGTCCATGGTTTCATCGAAATAGTTGGTAGAGGCGTTGGAGCCCTCTAAGATATACAGGACGTGCTGTGCTGCCGACTCATCGGATATGTATGTCTGCAGGCTCGCTATGCCCAAGCCTGCCGAGTTTCCAAACTCTGCATATGCGAACAGCAGCCCCACAAATATAGTGGAGAACAAGGTTAGGCCCACAAGCCCGTCAATCTCTTGTATGATCCCCTTCATCTCAACCATCCGAGCGTATTCCAAACCTGCTGTACGGGTATATGCTTGAGTTCACGCTGCTTCTCGTGGCGCTTATGTTTTGCGGTGTGGCCGCGCTCCAGCCGCCCGGCTCATATGAATGCAGGTACCAGAGCATGAGTGTTGAGGATAGAATGACCATCAAGAGCGTGAGCATGCCTGCGAACGCTATCTGCCCCCTCATCATGCGTCGACCTCATATGTGCCGTTCTGAAGGCGTGTCATGGTCAGATTGCCTACACTTCCATCGATCCTGCATACATTGTCTGATATCTCGACACCGGCATCAAAGTGCAGCGCTGTGCCTGCCGTGATTGAGGTGGCGTTCGAAGCCGAATCGCACAGCCCGGCCGGTACGAATATGCTGAATTCGGACCTTGAATAGCCCATGTTGGAGTTCACCGCAGCTACGAATTCCTCCATGTAGCTCGCCTGCATGTCCGAGCGCATCCATGCCGAGCTCTGCATGTATACGTACAGCATTCCGGACAGGGCCAGCACGCCGACAGCGATGTACAGCATGAATTCAAGCGAGAGCTGCCCTCTCATCACCTCACCATGCTGGAAAGGTTGGCTATCTCGTTCGAGAGCGTGGAGGTCAGATTTCCAGCACCGCCAGAGAAAGGCTGCAATGCCACCCCTTTCAGCTGCATCATTATCGCTATGCCTATTACTACGACTATGCTGACTGCCGACAGCATCATTATATACTCAAGAGACCCTTGAGCCTTCCTGTACCTTATCAGGCTGTGCAGCATGCGTGCCAGCCTGGCCAGTTCTATTTCCATATGCATCACCTTAACATTATACTTGACATGAGCAGCGTTATCCTGAAAACTGAGAGTGCGACCATCCCTGACATGCCGCCTGCCATCAGCTTCGATGAGATCGGCCTTCCAGAATACCTGAAGTTGAGATAGTTGGACAGCAGCAGATATGCAGATACCCCGAGGAGCACGGCGTTTGCCGCGACGCCCTCCAATCCGAACCCAGAGAACCTCAGCACATTGAGACCGATACCGGAGAATATCGGGAAGAACACCATTGTGCCCAGCCCCATGACTATTAATCCATTGTGCACTATCCCATAGTTCCGCATCTCATACTCTCTCCTCTTTGACATCCTGTCCTTAAGCTCCACCAGCTCTGCGCGCATGCCACTCCTATGGGCTGTGTGCTTCGATACAAGCCGGACCACAGAGTTAAGGCTGGAGGAGCCAGAGCCGGTGTTCCTGAACCTGTCTATGCCACCTGACATTCTATAGGATTTGAGCGCTGCCCTTAACGCATCCGATATGCCCCATCTATCGTCCAGCGATTCAGATAATATACCTATCGCTCCCTTCTCATCTGAGTAGTTGAGGAGCATAGAATCCACGAGCATCTCGGCCTCTATATCCACAGCACGGTCCGTTTTGTTGGACCGTGACATGTACAGATACAGCGCCCCGTTTCCAGTGAGGAGGGCAAGAGTGTAATATATGCTGGCGAACGAGGCGGCTACTGCGGCGGAGTACATCTCCGCGATTATGCCTGCCTTGACGTAATTGTCAAACACCATATACACCGGCGAGTCTCGCCCTCACGACAGAGTATACCCCTGGTATGAGCACCAGCAGGGCAATTAACAGTATTGATACTCCGAAGGTCGAGAAGTTTAGTATAGAATAACCCATGAATCCGAAAAGCACAAATGATGGGAAGATCGTGCCTGCGACCATAGACATAGTTATGTATCGCTGCACAGACCCGGAATCCCTCTCCATCATCTCGTTCCGCATCGACAGAATATGCATATGCTCTGCGCGCACCGCGCTTGCGGAGGGTGCGGAATAACCGCTGGAGCCGGCCCTTTTGAGGAACGATAGTGTGGCAGAATTGGCTGAGAGATAGGCGGCTGCGACCCTCACTGCCTCGGCAAAGCTGCTTCCGGAGCGCATAGCCCTGGCTACTGTATCGAGTGCAGCATAACATTCCCCTCTGCTATCTATCCCTGCAATCGCGGAGCTCAGGGAGTTCTCGAACCTCTCGTTGCGCGACAGTCCGCGGTACAATGAATCTGACACCGATTCGAGTTCCTCCACCTCTCTCTTCAGCCTCACTTTATTGGAGTAGCTCAGATCCGAAATGGTTATAACTACGAATAGACCGGCGGCAAAGCCCACAGTCATCAGCATTGTCATGATACCTCCCCTTAGGTACAGCTCTAGAGCAATGCTTGATGCTACCATAACGATCGGGAATACCAAAGAGTTATTGCCTATCCTCATCTGAGCTCACCGTACCTCTCTATATAATCAGCGCAGTTTGACTCTGTGCCTTCTGGGATTTCCGACAGGAACCTGGCCCGCTTGGACAGTTCCAGCGCCGCTTCCTTTCTGGTCAGGATGTTAAGGGCTGCGAATCCAGATATCATCTTGGATCCCACAAGCTCGGGTTTCAGCATGGCAGAGCGGCTGAATATCCTGTGCGTCTCATGCTCGTTCATCACGTCGGCTGTGTCCCCATCCTTTCCCCACCTGTATTCAGCTATCTCATCGACCCTCCGCGCACCGCCGGCTTTTCCCATGAACACCACAACATCGAGCATGCTTATCAGCGCGTCGTCAACGCTCATCGGCTTTGTCTTTAACCTTGTGATTGTCTCTTCTGCGCTGCTGCTGTGCATCGTTGTGATGAAAGGCACGCCTATGTTGGCCCCGAACATTATGTCTCTCGCCTCGCTCCCTCTCACTTCGCCGACAACCAGCCGGTCCGGCCTGAGGCGCAGAGAGTTTATCACCTGTCTTCCTGTTGAGACCCTTCTCTCCAGAGTCGAGCTCTTCAATTGCACCACATTGTAGAAGTTCCCGAAGCCGTACAGTTCACTTACATCTTCTTCCACAGTAATCACACGGTCAAACCTGGGCACGAACGCTCCGATGGCCCTGAGCATCGTGGTCTTTCCAGATGCAGGTGCACCAGCTATCACGATGTTGAGCCCGGAATCCATAGCCATCCACACATATGCCATCTCCTCTGGTGTTGCCGTGCCGGATTTTATAAGGTCATTTATGCCGACCAGCCTCTTCGGCCGTAGCCTTATTGATGCGACCCCTCCTCCGATCGAGTACGGCCTCGTCTGCGCATGTATTCTCAACCTGTCACCCACATGCGCGTCTATGATTGGAGAGCTACTGTTGAGCTCGCTCTCCGTATCGGATATCATCCTGTTTATCATGAACCTGAACCCATCCTCGCCCAGAAACCTTAGATTGGTCGTGCAGTAACCATATTTCGAATGATATACACATATGTTGGACGTGGGCGAATTCACCATTATCTCCTCAAGACCATTGCTGTTGTCGAGTATGATGCTGAACGGGCCGTAGCCCGCCACGTCATGTGCAACGGCATACGGCACAGAATTCGCGTTCTCCTTGGATATATTAGAGGCTATGCTCCTTGCGGTCTCGAAAAAGGATTTTTTGTCCGTAGCGCCAGAAGACGAAATCATATCGACTACCCTGCTCTTTACTAGAGAGGCGTCCTGCAGCTCCCTTTTGGACATTGGGGGCATCATGACGGACCACACGTTCCTGCGGCTGGACCTTCCTATCGTTATGTCTCCTTCTCTCTCCAATATCTCCTTTGGAAAATCGTCAGTTATACAGAACGTCAGCTCGGTGCCCTCGGCGGCGGATTCGGCAGCGGCGAGGCTGCGCTGCGGCCTCCTGGCGATTAGTCTCAACGCTGTCCTGATAGCCATGTACTAAACCTTGTATTTTAATCAAAGATAATTTAGAGAGATATATATTTAAATACCTTGGTATAATGTGTATCTGGATAAAAGGAATGTAAGGCACTCGCAACACTTATATACAACTACACCAATAGCAATCCAAATAAAAACGTTTATAAACATTAACAAACAACAATACATATGGCATCAAAAAGAGAGAAGAAGAAGGATGAGATATGGGCGTACAGGAAGATACTCAGTAGACCGAATTATGCGGTGCTGAATCTGCTTCTCCAGAAGTCTCCTAGAGCGACGAAGGAGCTGTACTCCATACTAGAGAAGGACTTCACTAGGAAGACATTGATAATAGCCCTTAGGGAGCTCTCGCTAGACCTGAACGCGATACAGCCTACGCACATAAGGACCACGAACGGCTATGGTCTTGGTTACCGGCTCAACCCGAAGCTGAAGGACATAATAAAAACAGTGCAGAAATCCGCGAAGGTAATGGATGGGGTAAGATCCGCGTGACATCTTCCCACCCATAAATGGTGTGGGCTTCCCCTGCATTCATGGATTCCACTCCTTTTGTGCAGAGTATGTTTTCAGTTCTTCGGCAACTGCCCTCTTTTGATAGAGCATGGGTTTTCCCGCTCACATTGATAAATATGTACTGCGCCGCGCATCGCAAACGTTATTAATGTGTATGTGCTCCTTCTATTGAGCCTTGGTGGTGTAACGGCTAGCACGAAAGACTGTGGATCTTTAGGCCCGGGTTCAACTCCCGGCCTAGGCCAATCACATTTACGATATAGTGGGTTTATACTTCGATATCACAACCCGAAATCCCAATATGTCAGAAAGCGTGGATGGCCCACCATCTTAAGAGCCTCTTGACCCTTATCGCGGATGCGCTCGTGTTCCTCTTTATGTCCCTTACCATAGTCTTGTAGATGACCTTCTCCTGCGCGTCCAGCTTGCCTTCTTTCACTATCTCCTGCTTCTTCCCGTTGACCGTCTGCGTCTCTGTCTTGCTTACGACGTCCTTCTTGACCATGGAGTACCATTCATCCAGAGAGCTGCCCCTGAAGTCCTTCTCCCTCATAACAGCCATCAGGTCGGTCATCGTGAGCTTGCGTGACTTCTTGGAGGAGTATTCATGGAGAAGGGGACGCATCACGCCCCTATCGCATATGTGCTGTATGTCTGAGGGCGCAAACCCAGATGTGGCTCTGGACAGTCGGCCGTAGCTCAGAGAGCCTCTCGGGGTGTTTTTCGTATAGAATTCGAAAAGGCCCTTTCTGTCACCGTATTTAGGTGGTGGTATGTATATTGCATCGCTGAACCTCCCGCTCCTCTTGAGGGCAGGATCTATGTCCCATGGATTGTTCGTCGCGCCTATGACAAACAGGCCGGATGGATTCTCCTCCACACCGTTCATTTCTACAAGAAACTGGTTGACCGCCAACCTCATCGCATTGTTACTGCCGCCTTCTCTGTCTCCGCCGCCGCGCTTCCCGCCTAGAGAATCCAGCTCGTCGAAGAATATGATGCATGGCGGGTTCTTCCTGGCCTGCTCAAACAGGGCATGGAGGTTCTTCTCCGTATTGCCGGTATACATGTCAACTATCTGGTTTACTCTGGCTATTATTACGTTGGACTTGGCCTCTCCTGCAATGGCGTTGACTATGTAGGTATTGTGCACGAAGAAATCGTTCGCTACGAAATTGTGCGTATCCTCCACTGTCAAATCATACACGAACTCCGGGACCGGCAGTTTGGTTATGCTCTTTATTGTCTCGTAAACGACTCTATTCTCGCCCTTCTTCTTTACCTTGCTCCAAGAATCTTTCTTTTTGGAGAGCTTGGATTTATTTCCGAACATCCCTATCTCCTCTACAAATATGTCGATGTCTCTGTCCCTGTGCACTACGAGCTCCCAGCAATCCTTATTCTTCCTTATGTTGGATAATATACCGAATCTCAGCAGCAAATGCTGCACCTGCCTTATCAGAATCTCTGAATTGCTGGCATAACCTATAATTCTGGAGTCTCTGGGGCCGTATAAACGGCCTTCGCCATTCTCTGTCCTGGACCATCCGTCCCCTGAGAACAGCCTGTTCAAAAACAGGGCGAGGAGATGCTTCTGAAGTCGGAATACGGCAGGAGGTATTTTTTTATTGCGGGAATCCGTAAAGGAGAGCTTGTGCTCGCCAAGGAATGTCTGCAGCGAGCTTTTGGAGTGCATGAAGCCCACATATTTGCTACGCTGGCTGCCACATACCTGTATATTCACTACTTTCTCCCTACCTGTCTTGTTGAAGTGCGAATCGAACTGCTTGACTGCGGACTGGAAATCCTCAAGCATCTCCAAATCTACGTTGGTGGACAGAGGCATGCCCTGTGTCAAAGTCCCTTCGGATATGAAGTAAGCCAGCAACTTTACCTCACATTCGCGCATCACCGTATTCCCGAATACCGGGACATATCTCGGCACTCCTATCCTTGTGCCCTTCTCAAGATCTACAGCATGGGTCCATCCCCCTCTGATGAGGAACGGATGTTCGGGAGTGCACTTTATCTCACGCCCACTTTGTGTAGTTATCTTAAGCAGCGGCTTACCATCCAGTTTCCACCATCCCTCAACCTTCTTTACAACCAGCTTATGGTCTTCGGTAAGCGTCAATACATACGGTTCCCTATTCTCAACCACTGTTTTGATCGGTTCACATCTCCCACCAGGAAGCAATACCAGCGTGTCTTCGGTCACGCATTTTCCCACACCTGGCGGACCGTATAAAAGAAGACCGACACCGAGGCGCTTCCCGTACTTCTTGAACAGATCGGGGCGCTCAATGGCAAGCACGACATTCTCATGGAGGTACCGCTTAACCCCCTTGAGCCCGATCACACTGTCGAACTTTATGTGGGACTTGTAGAATGCCACCCTCTTTATCTGACCGTCCTGCACTACCTCTACATTCTCTTCCGAGAGTTCCGCCTTACCTGGCGCTCCGCCGCCCGAACTCGTCTTGATCAGCGAGCTTATATGCTCCATCCTGCTCTTAGCTTCCACGTAGTCCGGATTTATCTTTAGGGCTTTGCTGTACCAGTCTCTCGCTCCGAGTATATCATTGTCCACCTCCAATATGTCCCCATATAGGAGAGGTGCGTCCGCACTGCTGGGCTGTAGCTCCATTACCCTCTCAAGGCTCGCCTTAGCCTCAGCAAAGTTCTTAAGTATGCGTTCCGCAAGGGCACGGTTGAAATGGGCGTCTGCATATCTGCTGTCAATCTTTATTGCCTCGTCGAACTCCACCACAGACTCTTCGAACGATCCGGACTCGAAGAGGCTGTTGCCCTTCTTCCAGTGCTCCTTAGCGGCCTCGTTCACCGCTGGTTTGCTCTCATTCTTCTCCTGAACCATCGTAGCCAACCTTTTATACAATAGGTATTAGTGTAATGTTATTTATATGCCTTTTTGTTGTGCTGCCATTTCATCTGGTATTCGGAGTATAGAAGAAAAGTATTGGTCGGTAAAGTGGAACAAAGACTAAAGATAGTGTGGGATTTCCTGCTCACGTTGTTAATATATTTGTTATTGTTGTATATATCATATGCTGGTTTCTGATCTTAACGGAAAGGTGCACAACGAGATAATAGAATCTATAAGCGCGAGAGGCATATCAAAGCTTACCCCTCCACAGTCCCTTGCGATAGAGGCCGGGCTTCTCAAGGGCAGCAACATATTAGTAGCTGCACCGACTGCGAGCGGCAAGACCCTTGTGGCTGAGATCGCATGCGTGAGCGCCATACTCTCAGGAAAGAAGGCAGTATACATTGCGCCCATGAGGGCGCTTGTGAGCGAGAAGTACAGTGAGTTCAGGGAGGCATATCCATACATAAAGACTGCACTGTCGATGGGAGACCTTGATTCAAGCGACCCGTGGCTGAACGAGTATGACATGCTGTTCGTCTCAACAGAGAAGTTTGACAGCCTGATGAGGCATGGAATAAGCT
This sequence comes from Microcaldota archaeon, assembly GCA_964409135.1. Lineage (GTDB taxonomy): Archaea > Micrarchaeota > Micrarchaeia > Micrarchaeales > Micrarchaeaceae > JAJYXL01. Next base: position 36,248 of record CAYPBZ010000001.1, on the reverse strand, counting down.
GGATGCATAAGATAGGATGTGTGGTGTTCGATGAGGTGCACATGATAGGAGATATGTCGCGCGGCCCTGTCCTGGAGCTTATCATAACAAGGATAAGAGAGGTGACGAAATCGCAGATAATAGCACTAAGCGCCACTGTAGGGAATGCTGGTGAGATAGCAGAATGGATGGGCGCGCATCCAGTTACGAGCAGTTACCGCCCGGTTAAACTCGTAAAAGGAGTGATAAAGGACGGCAACGCATACCTTGTGGAGGATGAGAGGGCAAAGAGAGTCAAGCTTGAAGGCACAAGCAAGATAACTGAGATACGGCTTCTTGAGGATACTCTTAAGAAGGGTAAGCAGCTTCTCATATTCTACTCCACGAAGAGGAACGCAGAGGCAGGGGCAATACGGCTCGCAGAGCACATGAAGGATATGCAGTCTTTGGATGTGGAAGGGTTAGATAAGGTGAGCAACGGCATTATGTATGCACTCGACAGACCGACCAAACAGTGCGAGAAGCTCGCCAGAGTGGTTAGCAATGGCGCGGCGTTCCACCATGCCGGGCTTCTCAACGCACAGAGGTCGCTGGTAGAGGATGCGTTCAGGTCAGGCACCATAAAGGCCATATGCTCCACAACCACTCTAGGATTGGGAGTCAACCTGCCTGCGCATACAGTGCTGATAAGAGATATATTCAGGCATTCGGGGCGCGGGATGGACAGGATAGGCGTGAATGAGGTCATGCAGCTCTTCGGGAGGGCGGGCCGCCCGAAATATGACACAGAGGGCAGGGCCTTTCTCCAGTGCAGCGCTAGCATGTCAGTGAATGAGGTGGCTGACAGGTATATAAACTCTGACCCAGAAGCCGTAGACTCCGCTCTTGGAGTCGCTCCGGTACTGAGGACGCACATACTCTCATTCATCTCTACAGGATTCCTTACGACGAAGGCGAGGCTCAATGCCTTCCTTGGCAAGACGTTCTACAACATGCAGTATGGCGTCGAGTCCCATATGGAAAGGATAGTAGAGGACGTTGTTGACGAATTGATAGGATGGGAGTTCATACGCGTAAGCGGCAGCTCCCTTCTCCCGACGATTGTGGGCAGGCGCATCAGCGAGCTGTACATAGACCCGCTGTCCGCTAAATGGATGATAGACAACATAGACTATGAGAAGGATACACTTTCCGACCTTTACATAATATCAAACACTGTGGAGATGCGCCCGCATATGAGGCCTGGCGGGGCAAAGATGGATGAGGTAGAGGACAGGTTCGTCATGTACATGGATTCCGGGCATATACACGCGTCGAAAGAGATGTCGTACGGCTACCAGGATGAGGTAGGCGCATTCGCTACGTCCATGGCGCTGGGCGACTGGATGGATGAGAAGAGCGAGGAGTCCATAATCGAGGAGTATAAGACGACCCCGGGAGCATTGTACTCGAAGATCTCGAATGCTGACTGGATGATATACTCTGCAATAGAGCTTTCTAAGATTCTTAGGAAGCCTTACAGGTCGCTTGTGTCCACAAGGGTGAGATTGAGGTACGGAATAAGGGAGGAGCTGCTCGACCTTGTCAGGCTTGAGCAAATAGGGAGGGCGAGAGCCAGAAGGCTCTATGCCAATGGCATAAAGTCTGTGTCCGATATACGGGAGAACAAGGAGAAGACGCAGCTGATACTCGGGAACGAGATATCAAAGAAGGTGTTCTTGCAGCTCGATATGGACTGATTAGCGCGACGACCTTCTTCCCTTTTTGGAGAACCTCAAGTCTATGACGGCCTCTATCTTATCCTTAGAGTACGTCCTGGCTACCCTCGTCAGAGTGTACCTGATGGTATAACCTCTCTCCTTCATGAAACTGCTTATGCGGGCCTTCGCGTCCTTTGTCCCGGTCTTCGAATCGCAGAAAAAGTAGATATGGGCCGCCGCGCTCTCTTTCGCAAGAGTCACCATCTCGTCCAGGAACTCCAGGCTCTGCGTCGGCATCTGCATTATGACCCTGTCTGCGAAGCCCTTGTAACTCTTCGCGGCCTTCCTGACGTCTCCGCTCACCGCGATTATGTTTCCCTCCCTGTTCAGTCTTATGTTATCCTTCATGTATTTCACAGCTACCCTGTTAAGCTCGATTGCGAGTATGGATGAGGGTTTGCTGTTCTTTGCGATGACTATCGGAAACGGGCCCACCCCGGCGAATGGCACAGCGATCGTCTCGCCCTCCTTTACAAGTGACGATATCCTTGACCGTTCGTACGCAAGCCTGTTGGAGAAGAAGACCCTCCTGACGTCGAACCTGAATGTGCAGCCGCTCTCTCTGTACAACGCGATGAATGTCCGCTTTCCCGAGACATAACTGAAGCTCCTTGTCCTGAACACCCCAGACACAGGACCTGCCTTTGCAAGCACAGTCGTTATCTTCTTGTGCCTCCCCATTATCCGCTCTGCAAACTCCTTCGTCTCGGCTTTCGTGGCACCTGGCCTGGGCTCTATCGCGGCTATGTTCCCGAGAAGGTCGTATCCTCCTGACGAGCCCCTCAGACAGACATCCACATTTCCGACGTCATTTTTTTTGGAGACCATCTAGACCGCCACAATCATATCAAAGGCTCTTAGAAAACCTTTTAATCTTTTGTTCTGCATACTTTCTTGTTTTATGGGTATAGCTATTGCTATATTTTATCCAGGTATTAATGAAGCCGTGGATGTACTGTATTTCAATTGTTGCTTACAAGGATTTAGATGTTTAGATATATTGAACGCCATTCAGTGATTTATTGTACTTCGTAGTAAAGGTAACGTCCGGGCAGGAGAGAATCGCAGCAAACATGCTGAGCAGCAAGAAGCAGAAGAGCGACCTCCCTATATACTCAGTCATAGTCGTAGAGGGCATGCGCGGCTACGTGATTATAGAGGCAGAGGACGAATCCGCGTGCAGGAGCTTCGTAAGCAAGGTCCGCAACGTACGTGGCATACTTCCAAGGTCGATAAGCGAGGCCGAGGTGGAGAAGCTCGTCACCAAGACCAGCATAGCTGCACAGGAGATTATGAAGAACGACACTATAGAGTTCACAAGCGGGCCTTTCAAGGGTTACAAGGCGAAGGTGCTCAGGGTCGACGAGTCGAAGAGCGAGGTAACAGTAGAGCTTATAGACGTGGTTGTGCCGATACCTGTGACGACAAAGATGAACACGGCAAGAGTTATAGAGAGGTCAAAGAACAAGTGATGATCTTATGGCAGAGAGCATAATAACAGGACTGGTAGAGGGTGGAAAGGCAACAGCAGGACCACCGCTCGGACCCGCGCTGGGGCCGATGGGGATTAATGTCAGCGATGTGATTGCAAAGATAAACAAGAAGACGGAGAACCTCTCCGGGATAAAGGTGCCGGTCAAGGTCATAGTCGACACCACTACCAAGAGCTTTAGGATAGAGGTCGGAATGCCGCCTACCAGTGCGCTCATACTAAAGGAGCTGAACATACAGAAGGGAGCGAAGGAGAAGGGCGAAAAGGTTGGCAATCTGACCATCGAGCAGGCGAAGAGGATAGCAGAATCAAAGTCTGGATCACTGTACGGCACAGACATCAAGAGCAGGGTCAAGCAGGTGCTCGGCACATGCAAGAGTATGGGGATAACATGCGAGAACATGGATCCAAAGGAGGCGATCCTGAAGATAGATTCAGGAGAGATAAAGGTTTGATAAGCGGCAACACCGTCATGCGCATCTACCTCAAGCTCTTGGACCATTTCGGATTTATGGACTGGTGGCCCGGCGACACGAAATTTGAGATTCTTGTCGGGGCTATACTGACACAGAACACCCGATGGAGCAACGTTGAGCTTGCGATCGGAAGGATCAAGGAAGGAGGCGCAATGTCTCTCGAGGGCATAGCAGGCATACCTGTCAGAAAGCTTGAGGTGATGGTCAGGCCGTCGGGATACTACAGGCAGAAGGCCGCGAGGCTCAAGCTGATATGCTCTGCGATTCTTGACATCGGCGGCCTCGATCACCTCTTCTCTCTGGAGCCCGAGGAGCTTAGAGATGTGCTTCTGGGCATGAATGGGATAGGCAGGGAGACTGCCGATTCAATAATGCTGTATGCTGCAGAGGTGCCCACATTTGTGGTAGACGCATACACGATCAGGGAGATGTCCCGCATACTGGGCACCGAGGAGATGGAATACAGCCGGCTCAAGAGCATGCTGGAAGGCTCGGCAGCCAGGGACGTTGAGCTGTACAAGGACATACATGCGCAGTTTGTAGAGCTGGGCAAGAATTACTGCAGGAAGACCGGCCCTCTATGCAAAGAGTGCCCCCTTAACAGCATGTGTTCCTATTCATCCGGATTGAGAGATGCAAGGGTTGCGAAGCGATAACAAACCATTTAATATGTTGACTTAGAATACTTATAGACTAGTTCACCGCGTGATAAATTGCCGGAAGAGGAAAGCTTTTTGAGAAATCTGGTGTTCAGGCTCGTCAGGAAGAACATGGCAGGGCCTACGATAGCTACGGCACTGAAGAGAGCCAAGCAGATCAACGAGAAGAGCATGGGCGTCACCCTGACGTTCCTCAGCGACCATGTGGACAATCAGGCCAAGGCAAAGTACAACGCGAACGCATATATACAGCTCGTCCACCAGATATCAAGGTTGTGCATATCGGCCGACGTATCGGTGAGGATATCGCAGCTCGGCTACAATGTAGACAGGGCGCTCGCGGATTCACTGCTCAGCACTCTAGTAGGGAGCGCAGAGAAGAACGACATACACATATGGTCGGAGTACGAGCCGAAGATGTCCATGTCAGACATATCGCGCATATACAAGGCCAACAGATCAGACATGCTCGGCATCGAGGTCCCTGACTCTCTTCTTAAATCCGAGGGAAAGCCTGTGTCAGGGATAAGTGCTGCCAAGCGCATCAAGGTTCTCGCGTCCCATGATGTGTTCTACGGGCATGGCAAGAGGCACGGTAAGACCAACGGTGTGGTCGATGCGTATATAGATAGGATAAGGGGTGTGGTCAACCACAGCACAGACATAACGATATCGTCGCAGGACGAGAAGCTGCTTCTCAAGATCATTTCGAAGAAGGCATACAGAAAGAGCTTAATACTTGAGGTTCCATTCGGATACAGCAGGAGGAAGCTGAAGACACTGACAAAGGACGGGCAGAGCTTGAATGTTTATACCCCATACGGAAAGGACTGGATACCGTATGCTGTGCACAGGCTCACCAAGGGTAAGACACATAAGATCGCTACAAGGCTCTTGGACGGAAGAGCATCTTGATGGTACATATGCAAAGAACCACCAAATCTGCGTCTATGAAGAAGGTCATACTTGTTACAGGAGCAACCAGCGGGATAGGCAGGGTTCTTATCGAGGGGCTCCTCAGGGCAGGGCACGAGGTCAGGGTGACGCTCAGGGAGCACCCATCCAAGAGCCCTGAATGGAAGATGCTGCCTCCAGGGGTGAAGCCATACAAGGTAGACATACGCCTCGAGGACGAGAAGGATAGGAAGGAGTTGGAGCTCGCGTGCGTCGGGGTCGACCATCTCTTCCACATAGCAGGGCTGGCGTACAATGAGGGCCATTCCTATAGCAACCTCATAAGCACCAATGTGATAGCAACGGAGAATGTTATAAGCGCTTATGTCAGGGCGAACCGCGGGCGCAAACTTCATTTCGTCTATGCCAGCAGCGTGACGGTATACGGCTACAGGCGCTCTGCTGAGACCCTTACAGAGGAATCGGAGCTGAAGCCCTCGAGCAAGTACTCTGAGAGTAAGGTCATGGGGGAGCAGGTAGTCAGGGCATTCGCCAACGTGAACAAGGGCCTTAGGTACACCATAATGAGGTTCGGCACGTTCTACGGGGGTGCCTACAAGAGGCACTTCTTCAAAATATTCAAGCTGATAAGGGACGGCAAAATGATGTACACCGGCAAAGGCACCAACAGCCTCACGCTTATAAATGTCGAGGATGCTGCGCATGCGATGGTCCTGTCGATGGATGACACCAGGTCCGATACATACAATGTAGTGGAGAACCCCCCACACACGCTAAAGGAGCTTGCGGAGCTGACCGCATCGACCCTGAAGGTCGGCGTGCCAAGGACCAGGGTGCCTTATACTGTCGGTCAGATTACCAGGAAGATAATCAATGTAAGCTCTGACGAGTTCAAGTTCATAACCAGCAATAGGGTCGTGAGCACGGACAGGATAAGAAAGAATCTGGGGTTCAGATGCAAGCACAACATAAAGGCCGACGGGGCCGCTATGATAAAAGAATTCATTGGCTCTGTGTCAAGGCCGCAGCTCAGGAACAGGGTTTGATTTTATGGTTGAGAAAGTAGAGTGTTACATACATGAGACTCTCGAGAGCAATGGAAAGATGCTGTTCTGCCTCATAGACCCGGTCGACTACAAAGACGAGAGCTCTGCGATTAGGAACGGGATAACGCTTGCCAAAGGGGGCGCGGACGCAGTCATAATAGGGGGCAGCATAGGCGCGCAGGGAGACCTCCTGAACAATGTGTCGAAGCAGATAAAGGAAAATATAGATGTGCCGCTCATCATATTCCCGGGCAATATAGCTACAATAACCCCATATGCCGACGCGATATATTTTATGTCACTTCTCAACGCGCGCAACCCTTACTGGATAACGCAGGCCCAGACCTTATCGGCGCCGCTCATCAAGCAGTTCGGAATAGAGCCGCTCCCTGTCGGGTACATAGTGGTCAAGCCTGGCGGGACCGTCGGATGGGTCGGCGATGCCAACATGGTTCCGAGAGAGAAGCCCAAGATAGCGGCTGCGTTAGCCATGGCAGGCGAATTCCTCGGCCACAGGATCATAATAACGGACGCCGGATCTGATCCGAAGATGATGGGCTACGGCCCTGTGCCGAACGCTCTCATAAGGAGTGTTAGGAGCGCCATATCATGTCCGTATATAGTTGCGGGAGGCGTCTCTACGCTCAAGCAGCTCAGGGATGTCTACTCGAACGGCGGAGACATAGCACAGATAGGGACAGCTTTCGAGAATGTATCCGACACATACAAGAGAGTGCGCTCGTTCTCCCGGATCACCAAAGAGGAAGGGAGGAAGAAGTTGAAAAAAGGATAGATTCGGATGCGCCAGATATACACTCTGGAGATCGCCGCCCTCGTCAGGGAGCTTAGAAATCTCATTCATTACAGGATAGACAAGTTCTATGAGACCGGGAGAGGCAGGTTCAGGATACGTGCGCACAGCCTTACCTCTAAGACCGACATACTGTGCATTCTGGGGCAAACGGTCAACGCGACCTCGTACGTCGAGAGCGCGGACTTTCCAACCAGCTTCGCCCAGGGCGCCAGGAGACGCATAACAAACTCGGTCATAGAGGAGGTAACACAGCTGAACGACGACCGTATAATAGAGTTCGTGCTGTCAAAGGATGGGCGGCGCTTTAGCATCATACTAGAGATGTTCGCCAAGTGCAACCTTGTGATAACAGAGGGCGACGGCACGATAGACATGGCATACTTCAGGCACAGGTTCAGAGACAGAATTGTAAGGAAGGGCGAGGTGTACAAGGCGCCGGAGAACTCGGCCGTGCGCATGTCCAATCTGGACGGCACAGAGGGCATGATACGCGCAGGGTTCGAATCTGCTGAGAGGCAGAAGTCTGTGATAAAGGTGCTGGCAGGCATTACCAACCTCGGCTCCATGTATGTCGAGGACGTGCTCAACAGGCTCGATATAAATCCAAGGGAGCCAATATCAGGGATTGACGAGCAGGCGATCAAGAGCATATCTAAAGGGATTGCCAGTCTTGGCAGCATCGCCGAGAGGCCGAAACCGCGCATATACATGAGTGATGGCAAGACTATAGACTACTCGCTCTCAGACATAAAGAAGTATTCCGACTTGGAGAGCATAGAGTTCGTAAGCGTGCAGGAGCTGCTCGACCATTTTTATCACACTGCGCAGGAAGGGCCGCAGACCAGGGAGAATCCTGCGGCAAAGGAGCTCGAGATAAGCATAGAGAAGCAGAAGGAGGTGCTCGGCTCCATGGTCGAGGGCATAGGAGCGAATAAGAGCATAGGAGAAGCAATATTCAAGAACATGCATATGGTGAACCAGCTCATAGAGGCGGCGCAGGCAGATAGGCACATCACCAGGGAAAAGGTTATCAAGATGTTCCCTGGCATAACCATATATAATGTCGACCTTGAAAATAAGACGGTAGAGATAGAGTTGTAAGGGCATGAGAGATATAGAGATAATCGTTCTTGGTACGGCCGGCTCCGCGCCCACCAAGGAGCGCGGGCTATCGGCCATAGCGATAAGGTACGATGGCAGGATCTTCCTTATGGACTGTGGAGAGGGGACGCAGAGGCAGATGATGAGGTACGGCCTCAACATCTCGAAGATAGACGCGATATTCATAACACATATACATGGCGACCATGTAATAGGGATAGCAGGACTCATGAGGACTCTGGCCCTGTACAACCGCACCCGCCCTTTAAACATATACGTGCCTGAGGGGTACGAGAATAATGTCAAGATGCTGGTGGACTTCGATGCAGCCATGATCTTGTATAAGGTGAACATAGTAGGAGTGCATAGCGGCAAGATATACTCAGATGGCGGCATATCGGTCAGGGCGTTCAGGCTCAGGCATTCTATTCCAGCATACGGTTATGCATTCAGCGAGGATGACCGTCCCCACTTCATAAAGAGCGAGGCGAAAAGGCTTGGCATAGATGGCAGGATGTTCTCCGAGATAGAGAAGAGAGGGAGGATTACAGCGAATGGCAAGACAGTGAGGCTGTCGCAGATAACCAAAACAGTAAAGGGTAAGAAAGTCGTATATGCGGCAGACACAAGGCCCGTACAGTCCACCCTGGCAGCGGCAAGAGACGCCGACCTGCTGATACACGATTCGTCCTACGCATCAGAGGATGCAGAGCTGGCCAGGTCGAGGATGCACTCCACGGCTGAGGAGGCCGCGAAGATCGCGAAAAGAGCAGGAGCGAAGAGGCTGCTACTCACGCACCTCAGTGCAAGGTATAAGAATGTAAATGCGCATCTTAAAGAGTCGAGGCGCATATTCAGGAACACAGACGTAGCTGAAGACGGAATGAGAATCGTTGTATAGGGCCTGTAGTCGAGTGGTAAGACGTCCGCTTCACACGCGGGAGATCCGGAGTCCGATTCTCCGCGGGCCCACCAGAAAGATAACCGGTGATGCTTCCATATGGAAAAAAAGAGATTCACAAGGCGTGTAGAGAGCTTCATATGCGAGAGATGTGGTACAGAGGTAGCAGGCAATGGTTACACAGACCACTGCCCCTCATGCCTGTGGAGCAAACATGTCGACATACACCCTGGCGATAGAGAGTCCCGTTGCGGTGGGCTCATGGAACCTATCTCTGCCATGCCTTCGGGAAGAGGTGTGCGCATATCGTACAGATGTTCTAAATGCGGAATCGTGAAGAAGGTTGTAGCAACAGAGAACGATAATCCTGACATTATAGACGCGCTGTCGCTAAACCCTTTCCATGATAAAGCGTCTTGATTAGAAGGCACGCGGGCATTTGAAGCATCTTTGTGCCTGCAACAACCTATCTGATCGATGAACCGAACGCATATCCTATCGTGAGGTATGCGAGCTTGGCTGCCAGATAGTCTGGAGCGACCATTCCTGGGATCGGGCTGAGCTCTGTAAAGTCCAGGCCGATGACCCTCTTGTGCGTCAGGACCTTACTGAATATCAGTGAGAGCTCGTGGAAGGTCAGGCCGTCAGGCTCCGGAGTGCCTACGCTCGGCATCTCTGCCGGGTCGATCACGTCAAGGTCTACCGTCAGATATATATTGTCGTTCGTGTTCTTCGATATCCTATCGGCTATCTCATCCATTGACATATGATGCATGTCCTTTCTTAGGAGGATGGTGTCATCATACCTCTTCGCGCTACCCTCGTCTATGCTCCTGACACCTACGCTGTAGCAGCTGCCGCACAGCTCCCTCGCGCGCGCTGCGATGCAGGCGTGGGAGTATTTGCTGCCCATAAACGTGTCTCTCGAATCGGAATGCGCGTCCATATGAAGCACGCTAAACCCGTTCGAGGACCTTGCCAGTGCCGATATGGCGCCTATGCTTATGCTGTGCTCCCCGCCTATAATGAGCGGAACCTTGGAGTCATCGAGTATGGCAGATACCTCATTCTCGACCTCTTTTACCATCGCGTCGGGCGAGGAGACATTCGGAAGCATCTCCTCTAATGTAAAGATGCCTATCTTGCTTATGTCAGAGCCAAGCTCCTCCGAGTACAGCTCTATGTTGCGGCTCGCCTCTATCATGGCGTGCGGTCCTTCCCTGGTGCCTGTTCTATATGATGCTGTACCGTCATATGGAACAGGAAGTACGGCTATCCTGGATGAGCCATAGTCCTGGTCCTCTATACCGAATAGGTTGTGGGGTGTTCCGCGGTTCAATACGCTCATTTTGACTCATCATCTCTGGGTTGCGCGCCCATATATAAAGATTTGGCTGATATACGTTCCTATGTTCGTCTTTTGTGGAATTTGATTCTTGACGAACTCTTAACATTTGCAGGGATTAGCTTTAAAAACCTTCGCACTGAAACCCAACATAGTGATAAATATGGCAAAGGGACATATAAATCCAGGCGCGTTCGCTCTGGAAATGATAGGTAGTCTAATATACCTGTTCTTGGTATATTTTGTATCCATAAGTGGATACGGACTTGGAAACCCACTTCTGAGCGGACAGGGATCAGTCTGGTTGCCGATCCTTTATGCTACAGCATTCATAGGCGCGGTGTTGTTCTTCATAACAAGCTTCGGGAACCTTAGGGCTGATTCAAGGTTCAAGAAGGCTGCAACAGCCCCCGCCGTACTTACGGCCTTCGCACTGGTTACGTTCACAGCAGGAACGAACTGGCTGTGGCTGGCACTCGTAGGTTTCGTGCTGTCCATAATAGGAGTAGGGATCTCAGAGGCCTGATTCGGCGAAAGATTGGTTTTCCAATCTTTTTCTTTTTTTGTATTTTCAATCACAGTGAGCGTCTAAGCTCTTCCATATTCTTGAATATGTAGTCCGGCCTGCACATCCTTAGGCGTTCGGTGCTTGAGATTCCTGAGCAGACGGCGCACGAGTCTACCCTTGCGTTCCTTGCTGTTATTATATCATCGCACATGTCCCCGACCATAATGGTATCCTTTGCCTTGGACCCAGATACAGCGAGAAGCACGCTTACCCCAACAGGATTAGGCTTCAGCTTGTGTATAGACTGTGCGCTGAGTATTGCGTCTATATAGTTGTAGACCCGAAGGTAGCGCGCCTCCCTTATAACTCTGTCGACATTGCCGTCACTGAACACCGCAACATAGACCCCTCTCCTCTTTAGGGTCCTGAGAAGCGACCCGGCGCCGTAGCTCAGCCTTGGCCTTACGAACATGTGCAGGAAATCGACCATCCTGGCAAGGATGAGGTTCTCCTCCTCGCGTAGAGAGTCTCTCTCGCGCACATATGCCTTATGCATAAGCATCCTTATCTCGGAATTGGAAGGTTTGGAGACAGGGCTGCCAAAGCTGTGCGATTTCCTATACAACCAGTACGGGTTCATTGTGCGGTTCAGCTTGTACAGCACATTGAGCTGGTTTATAGTGCCGTCCCAGTCAAGTATGAATGTTTTGTATCTCGGCAGCCTTTCCATATGATCAACGCATTTGGCCGAGCATCCCCCTTGGCGCGGAGTTTGCGCTAGGCCAGAGTTTGGAACCACGTTGTTTATCTCCGTTCACGTTTATATTCCTTTTTGTTGTGCTGCCACAGCATCGAACATCATGGAGTAGTGTATCCGCTCTCCCAGTTAGATGTGAAGAGAGTGTTGGTCGCTGTGCAGTCATTGCTATTGCCTGAATAATCTTGTGCATTGCCGTTCAGCGGCCACCACCATACAATGTTCTGTATGTCGATGGGCTTGCCTCCTATTCCCTCATTGTAGAGCGCAGTCACCTCATTTGATGAGAGTGATGTGTTGTATACTTGTACATTGTCGGCCCCGTCATCGGTTAGCACAAATGTTCCAGACGGCGGACCCTCTCCTAAAATATCCCCTCTCGATGAGAACGAGCCTGATGGGTTTATCCATGCAGATACTGAAAATTGTGTGATAGTGTTAGGTATTAGTATCTGGTTTGTTGGTATCGTGCGGTGGTTGACTCTCGCCGCGTTTATCGTCATTCATAGAAAAACCCACACCCCTATTAGAGGTAGAATGAGGGAGAGTCTGCGAAAGGCAATTCCGTTTTATTGTGCATTGTTGCGCCAGACGCTTGCTCCGATCGTACCTCAACTATTAAGAATATTGATTACGTTAATATTTGTCATGTTATAACTTCTGGTGAGCCGATTGGTGCAGAAACACGAACAGATGGAAGGTTGGAAGAGAACAGGGGCTCTAAAGGATATAAACAAAGAGCTATCTGGCAAGGAGGTCATAGTTGCAGGATTTGTAAGAGATATAAGAGATATCGGAAAGATAAGGTTCATCGTTCTAGCTGACAGAGACGACAGAGTGCAGCTCATAGTTAAAGATGGCGAGATTGATGGTCCCACCAAGGAAAAGTTCAACGAACTTTCCAGAGAGTCTACCGTAGCGGTCAAAGGCATTGTCAGAACGAACGGCGAGGCATACAGGGGGTTCGAGATAATCCCGAAAGAGATGAGGGTGCTCAGCGTTGCTGCTGTGCCTCTACCAATGCAGATCTCTGAAAAGGCCAACACCCTTTTAGACACAAGACTGGACTGGAGGTTTCTCGACATAAGGAAACGGAAGAACACCTTGGTATTCAAGGTGCAGACAGTCCTGGAGGCGGCGATGAGGAATTACTGGGTGGAGCGGGGATTCATCGAGATACACTCTCCTAAGTTGATAGGCACTGCGAGCGAGAGCGGCGCAGAGCTCTTCAAGCTGCCGTACTTCGGCAGGGAGGCCTATCTGGCACAGTCCCCCCAATTCTACAAGCAGATGGCTATGGCCGCAGGTCTTGACAGGGTGTTCGAGATAGCCCCCGTCTTCAGGGCCGAACCATCCAATACACAAAGGCATGTTACTGAATTCACCTCTGTAGATATGGAGATGTCATGGATAGACTCGCAACGCGACATTATGGAGTTTGAGCAGGAATGGCTCTCGTATGCCATATCAGAGGTAAAGAAGCAGTACGGAGATGAGGTACGGGAGCAGTTCGGCATAGAGATTACGACCCCGAAGGTACCCTTCCCTGTTATTACCCTCAAGGAGGTGAAGGAGAGGGTCGCCAGTACAGGAAAGAAGGTTGACTTCGATGACGACCTGACTCCAGAGGAAGAGAAGACCATTGGGAAGATAATGAAGGAAGAGAACGGTCATGAATTCGTTTTCGTGACAGAGTACCCCTGGAAGGTAAAACCATTCTACCATATGAGGAAGGAAGAGGACATGAGCGTGACCATGGGCTTCGACCTCCTTTGGAACGGATTAGAAATTACCACCGGCTCCCAGAGAGAGCACAGGTATGATGTCCTGAGGGAACAGGCAGTGGAGAAAGGGTTGAATATCAAGAAGACAGAGTTTTACCTTGATTTCTTCAAGTATGGATGCCCGCCGCATGGGGGTTTCGGGTTCGGGCTGACCAGGACGCTCATGGCGATGCTGAACGTGGAGAATGTGAGGGAGGCGACGTTCCTGGCGCGTGACAAATCCAGACTATTTCCGTAAGCGGGCAGGGCAGAACCAGGCTGGAGGCGAATATCCTTATATCTCGCGCTCATCCCCAGGCTTCATCACTATCACGTCGGTTATACCACTCAGCGCTTCCTTGAATGCGTTCGGGTTCTGCCTTATCTGGGGGAACGTGTTGTAATGCATAGGTAAGGTTACCCTTGCCCCGATGGCCTTAGCAGCCTCCACGGCCTGCAGAGGCCCCATTGTAAAGTACCCACCGATTGGAAGCAGAGCCACGTCGATAGGCCCGAAGAAGCGCTTTATCAACGATATATCGCTGAAGAACGCGGTGTCGCCGGCATGGTACAGGCGTTGCCCCTCGCATTCTATCACGACTCCGCATTCCATGCCTGAATGTATGGCATCTACTAGAGCGGCCTTTATGCCTCCCAGGTCTACCAAACCAGATCCCTTGTTCATTCCAATCCCGTTTTCGGACCTCAGCCCCGAGCCACGCATGTCATTAATATTCTCAAACATCGACACTACCTTTGCTCCCGTATTGTTAGATATGAGAACGGCATCCCCGAGATGATCTTTGTGGTTGTGAGTGACGAAGATGTAATCTATCTTTGTAAGGTCCTCGGGCTTCACAGGGCACGACGGATTTCCGGTTATGAACGGGTCCATCAGTACCTTCTTGCTCCCAAAATCTATCTGCCACGCTGCATGTCCTAGCCACTTCAGTCTCATGGTCTTACCTCAAACGTCTTCCATGTCTCTTTTTCTCTTGGTACGGCCCTCAGAGCGGTCGGAATCCGGCAGGGCCAGCACCTTTATCCCGTTGCCTATGAGCTTGGCGCCTATGCTTATAATAATTGCCATTATCACGATGGCTATGATGAAGTATACGAACGAAGATATAACCGGCGTCGATAGCAGGCCCAATATGCCGCTGGCCGCCGCCTGCTGCGAGGCTGGGCTGTGCGATGCATTGTATATGTCTGAATTGAAGAAGATATATCCAAGATATACTGTGAACAGGAGCACAACTGTGCCTATGAATATGAGTGCGTGCCCTGCAACTCTGCTTCCTGCCATACTATCAGATATACTGTTCAGCAGGAATATAAAAATATTACCTTTCTGATGCAGCGCATCACTTTCCTGGTTTGCGGCGTCCACGTTTGTGCGCTACCATCAGGAATGCGGCTCCGGACGGCAGGCTTCTTGTGTGAACATTGTCGAAGCCGCTCTCCGTCAACAGTTTAGACATGCGCCCCTTGTCGAAGGTCTTTATGCTCTCCACAAGGAACTCGTACGCTCTTCTATCAACGAACATTCCCTCAGCCATCATGATATTGGAATACAGATTGAATGCGTATCTCATTATCCCACGCTCGGGCTTTGACATCTCAAGTATGACGAGCTTTCCGCCGCTCTTCAGGACTCTGTGCGCCTCCTGCGAGAACATCGAGAGATCATCGAAATCCCGGAGTGCAAGCCCTGTTATGACAATATCGAATCTTCTGGAAGGATAATCCATCCTGAGCGCATCACCCTCCTCAAATTTCACTGGAATGTTTGGATGCCCACTGAGCTTGGCATTGGCTATTCCCAGCATGTCTTTGTTGAAGTCCATGCCAGTCACATGAACGCGTATGCCAGACTTCGCAGCGCTTTTCGCCACCATTATAGACAGCTTGCCTGTGCCGCACGCCACGTCAAGGACCTCGTTTACACGGCCGCTGCCCAACGCTGAAACTATCTCTGCTGTTGCAGCCTTTCTCCATACTCTGTCGAATCCAAGGCTGAGCACGCTGTTCATTAGGTCATAGTTCTTGTGTATGTCTGAAAACATCTTATTTATTTTGTTGCTCATATTCTCACCACGGGAAACAGCACAACTATCAGCTCTATCCACATTATGTGTGTTATAATAGATGATATTATCCCGTATCTGTGCGCGAGGCTCCCGGTCATCAGCCCGACAACTAGGGCAGCAAGCACAAGAATCGGGTTCAATGTCGATATGTGAACGAGCGAATAGTATATCGAGGAGCCTATCCACGGTATTCCAGACAACAGTGCCACATTCTTATACATGTATCCTTGTAGCGCGCCTCTCCAGTACACCTCTTCGAACAGGCCTATGAATGCGAGCATCACAGTCAGTGGCACTATGGACACACTACTGTATATAGTTGAGTAGACATTCCCGACAAGGCCGTTTACGTGCAGATACAGTGTAGCATAATTTCCGCCCACGAAGATAAGGTATAAGGCTATCGCCCCGAGAATCCCTGACGCAACCGTCACGTATATGTTTTTATGTCGCCATTTTATGAGGTCTTTATATCTGGACAACGATATGGCAGCGAGTATGAACGTTGACACCAGCATCGCGTAGATGAACACGCTGTGCAGCACCACGAATGTCAGAGGCCAAAGCAGGACCGGGAGAAGCAGCAGCAGGTAATCTATGTGTTTCATGGTATCAGGTCGTTCTCAAGGACGAGCTTGCCAAACACCTTTGAACTCTCGAATAAGGCGTTCGCCTCGGCTGCCCTGCTCAGAGGTAGACGTTTCCCTATTATCGGCTTTATGTTTTTCGAGGACATGAAAGCCAGTACCTCTTCGAATTCGCGCTTGGTAGAGACGTGCGTCCCTATTATAGACACAGACTTCAGATACGTCTTCATGATGTTGATGGTCGCTTCAATGCCTCCGAGGATTCCGTACACGATTATGCGGCCTCCGGGCCTGACAATATCCATCGAACCTGGGAGAGTCATACCGACGGACTCCAGCACAGCGTCTACGCCTCTGCCGTTGGTGTAGTCCATAACCTCCTTTGTTATGTCTTCAGGCTGCATCTCCTGGTCCACCACGAACTTTACACCTATCCTTTCGAGTTCCTTGGCCCTTCTCTTCCCTCTTGAGAACCCTATTATATTGATTCCCATATCCTTTGACAGCAATGCCGCGAATATTTCCACATTGCCTGACGTGGCCCTTATGGCCACAGTGTCCCCTTCCGACAGGCCGCTGAGCGTCTTTAAGGCACGCCATGCGGTTGAGAGGGAGAGCGGCATACATGCCAGCTCAGCATCTGTGAACGAGTCTGGAGCTTTTATGAGTATAGATGTCGGTAGTCTCACAATACTGCCGTACGACCCCCAGATATTTCTGCCTATTATACTCCACGACCTGCACAGCATCTCATTTCCAGAGGTGCACATATCGCATCTGCCGCAGCCCAGAAGGGTGTTGGCCACTACCCTGTCTCCAACAGCAAATTCCGGGCTGTCAGTGCAGGATATGGCGCTGACTGTGCCCACCACGTCGCTGCCTGGTACGTGAGGTAGCTTTATGTTTAGCATGCCTTTGTAACCTCTTCTGACCACACAGTCGAGCTGGTTCACAGAGGTTGCGGATAGGCGCACGAGTGCATACCCTTCCTCAAGAATCGGATCCTCCAATTCTAGCTCCTCCAGGACCTCCGGGCCGCCGAATCTATTGAAACCTATTGCCTTCATACCATCATGATGTAATATGCAGATATGAATATCAGCATCATCAGCATGCTGAATACGACATTCATTCCTTCGTATCTCTCCAGCCTTCTCGCTGTTTTGTATCTGCTTATTCCAATGTATGTCATTATTGGAAGTGGAAGCAATGCAAAAACGACAAGGACAGCCCGGGGCACTATCTCCATTATCACCCCATACGCGATCAACCCATATATTGCGGTGATCCACGCGGCGTAGTAATAAGACGACATACGCTTGCTGAATATGGAGTAGCTTGGATTCCTCCCATGCCTCTTGTCTACCTTACTGTCCGGTATGCCATTGACAAACACGATCGTACCTATAGAAAGAGCCACAGGAGCTCCGATAAGCGTCGGTACAAGGATGTTTTGTAGATGGCCTATCGATGCTATGAAGCTGCCCATCACAACCGACCAGTAACTCAGAGCTACCATAGCCTCTGCGAGAAAGGGTATCTTAGTTATGTATCCGGCGTAAAGCACTATAGCTATGACACCAATCGCGACGAATGGAATCAGAGAATATGTGTTTACAATAAGGTACACTCCTATCGCAAGCGCGATGGCCAGAGATGACAGTCCCAGAGTCAGTGTGCCCCTTGCCGATATGATGCCCTTGACTATCCTGTCTGTACCTCCGCTGAATTTCGTCTTTATGGTTTCCTTGTCTATGCCCTTCCGGTAGTCTATGTAGTCGTCTATTGTATTCACCGCGGCCTGTGCTAGAAACACCCCTATCAGGATAAGAGCAGAGGTGAATGGGCTGATTCCAGCATAATGAGATGCTGCAGATACTCCCACCAGCGCGCACAGAACTCCGAATACTACAGGCCCCTGCAGCAACTCTCTAACATAATCCTGAAACATGATTCCACTGTTTATCTTTTATATTGGTTATGGCATACTTCCTACGTATGCCAACACATAGGATTCCACAAGTTGCCTTTTAATAGTTATGTTGTTATATTTAACTAAAGATTCAGTGAGGGTATAAGGTGGAATCTACAAGGACGTTCGGAGTGGTTTTACTTGCTGGACTGTTGATATACATGTTGTACTGGGCTACTCCAGCATACGGTCAGACGACGTACGGAGTAGGAGAATGGCGGCAGTCTACCAGCTACCCGTTACCCATAACGTCCCAGTCGTGTGTTGTCTATTCCTCCAACATATACTGCATTGGTGGGGTGGGGTCAAACAGCCCCACATCGGCGGTGTATTATGCTCCGCTGAGCTCTAACGGGATAGGTGCGTGGGAGCATGGTACAAATTACCCAAACAATCTGAATTTAGGGTTGTCTTGTGTAACCAACTCATCCTACGTGTACTGTGTAGGCGGGGCCGGGAGCTCGGACACTTATTACGCAAACCTGTCTAATGGCAAGGTAAGCGCTTGGGCAGCGAGCACGAATTACCCGGAGAATATAACAGATGTTGGCTGCATGTCGGATTTAGGGTATATATATTGTACGGGCGGAATAAATGGTACAAACATCACCAATTCAACATATTATGCACCTCTGAGACCTAACGGGATAGGTGCGTGGGTCAGTGCGGATAACTACCCTCTGCAGGTGAGCGGCCAATCATGCACAGGCTATGATGGGTTCATGTACTGCGTGGGTGGGGGCACGAACTCCACATATTACCTCCTGGACAACGTAAGCGCAAACGTTCCTGGGACGTGGGTAGAATCTGCCGATTATCCGATGACTGTTACGGGAAATGGATGCTCTACGTACGCTAGCTTCACCTACTGCGTGGGAGGCGTGGGAGTCTACACAAACTCTTCCGGGGGGATCCAGACCGGTCTGACCAACTTCACATACTTCAGCTATTCTTCGTCTGCAGGTGCACTATACTGGTACAACGCAACCTACAATTATCCCGAGCAGGTTTCAGATCTCAACTGCATCACATCCTCATCATACATATACTGCATAGGTGGCGACAAGATGACGGCAAGCGGCAGCGAATCACCAACAAGCGATGCGTACTACGCCCCGATAAACACAGAGGTGCCGGTCACAACGACAACCACTACAACTACCTCTACAAGCACAGCCTACCCGATAACCATACCGGGATACACTACAATACCTTATTCTACATCGCAGACGACTTCTAGCACCACAATACCTGCCACCAGCAGCACTGTGCCGCCATATTCTGGCGGAAACACAACCACTGCAATTACAAACACCTCTACAGTAGGCATAACAGTAACAAGATCCAATTATACCACGACACCGCAAAACGTGACCAATCAGACTACAGGTGCCGGCAGGCACGGCAACGGGATAATACTACTTATTATTGCAGCAGCACTGATAATAGTTGCCGGGCTGATAGTATGGTTTATGGTGAGAAAAACCGGCAACAGAAACGCTTAGATGCGGCGATATATGACGAGAACGATACAGTTAAATATGTTCATTTTTCTTATTAAATACTTATTGCGCTTATAGCACATGCAACAAAATGACGTTAAGGTGAATTATGTGATAACAAACTTTACTATGGAGAAAGTAGATGCGCAGATAGATGAAATCAGCTCGATAGGAAATCAGAGATTCCCGAAACTGAACATATCCATAGACGGAGTGGAAGACAAGAACGGAAAGATATTGGTGTCTTACACATTCCTCGCGGATTACAAAGATGGGGACAATGCTAAAGCCAAAGATATAGGCCACATAAAGATGGGCGGTGTTGTCGAGCTTACAGAACCGAAGGAGAAGCATTCCGAGATAATGGAACAGTGGAAATCAAAAGGAAACCTTCCTGTGAATGTGACAGAGGAGGTCATCAACGGGCTGAACTTCAGATGCAGCGCCACAGGCACGCTCATAGCCTACTCCCTGGGACTGATACCCCCACTGGTCATCAGCCAGACAAAGGTAAGCGAAAAGGTAGATAAATAATCCCCATTGCTGATGCGCTTGTATTTTAATTGGCAGTAGGTATTGCCGTATTTCTGATGTGTGTGTATGCAGGATGAGCGTTTATCTGGCGATTCGAACGAGGGTGAGAGGCACATAATAGGGTACCTCCTTGATGTGGACTACCTCACGGTTGATAACCGCACGACGATAAGGATAACGGTACGCGACAAGGAAAGAGCATATGAGATATTCGACACCGGGTTCCGCCCATATTTTTATCTGGTGCCTGAGGAGGGCGTCTCTGTAGATCTTATAAGTGGTATATCAATCAACGAATTCGGGGAGGATATGGGCCCCACCGAGGTCATTAAAGAGAAAAAGAGCATATTCGGGAAAGAGGTAGAGACATTCAGGGTGTATGTGCAGAAGCCCGCGCACGTGCCGAGGCTGAGCAGCAGGCTAAGGGATTACGGGACCACATACGAGTATGACATACCATTCGCAAAGAGGTACCTCGTTGACAAATCCATCGAGCCGTTTGAATTCTATGACTTCAGAGTAGCTGACGTCAATGGGAAGTTGGCACTAAAAGATTTCTCCAGAAGGGAGGATATACACGATGTAGAGAGTAGCCAGATAAATGTGCTGTGCTTTGACATAGAGACATACAGCCCGACAGAGATGCCCAGAGCCTCTTCCGATCCCGTGATAATGTTGAGCTATTCATACGTATCGAATGGAGAGAATGGCAATGGTGTCATAACGTTCAAGAGAATAGACAGGGAGTTTGTCAAGTATGTAGAGGATGAGAGGGCGCTGTTCGAGGAGTTTATGAGCATGTTAGACAAGCTTGATATAGACGTGATCACAGGGTACAACTCAGCGAACTTTGACGTCAGGTACATGATTGACAGGGCAAAGACCCTAAAGATACCGTTCGACATGAACAGGTTCGTAGGCGAGACCAAGATAGAGAGGCATGGGATATTTGACAGGGTGAAGATAGCCGGCAGAGTGCATGTCGACATGTATGTTGTGGCCAGGTTCATAGCAGTGGTCGGGGCTGCAGAGAGCATACTCAAGCTCAACAGCTATACTTTGAAGAATGTGTACAGGGCTGTATCAAAGGACGAGAAGATGATGGTCGATAGGGCGAACATATACAACATGTGGGACGGCAGCCAGTCAGACCTCGAGACTCTTGCAGAATACAATCTCGGGGATTCGAAGGCCCTGCATACAGTGTATGACGCGTTCATCCAGATAATGATAGAGCTGTCAAGAACATCCGGGAACTCTCTCAGCGACATATGCGTGTCGACAACTGGCCAGATTGTCGAGTTCCTACTCATGAGATACGCCCGCATATTCGGAGAGCTGATACCCAACAGGCCGAACGAAGGTGCGATAAGGAGAAGGCTGTCGGAGCCGATCGAGGGTGCATATGTCAAGACGCCCGACCCAGGAATATACGAGAAACTTGCGGTATTCGACTTCAGGAGCATGTACCCTTCTATAATAATATCACACAATATAGACCCCTCATCGCTGTGCACAGACTGCGATGATTACCATGAATCCCCGTTAGGATATAAGTTCTCGAAGACGAGGAAGGCGATAATCCCAACAATATTGCACATACTGATGGATGCGCGCGTAGAGGTGAAAAAAAGATACAAGAAAGACAAGGACAACATAACACTTGGATCGAGATCGCAGGCCCTAAAGATAATATCCAACGCGTTCTACGGCTATCTGGGATACGCGAGGTCAAGATGGTATTCCAGGGAATGTGCCTCTAGCGTGACGGCTTACGAGAGGCGCTATATACAGGACACGATAGCTACTGCTGAGAAGGAGGGCTTCAGAGTCATATACGGAGACACGGATTCGATGGTGCTTGTGCTCAACAGCAAGAGCCAGGAAGAGGCATCGGCATTCGTAGAGAAGTTCAACGACAAGCTTCCCGAGTCCATGAACCTTGAGCTTGAGGATTTTTATAGGCGCGGCATATTCGTGGGCAAGAAGGTGGAGCAGAGCACCACCGGGGCGAAGAAGAAGTACGCCCTAATAACGTACAATGGCTACATAAAGATAAGAGGGTTCGAACTCGTCAGAAGAGATTGGTCCAGGATTGCACGCGATACGCAAAGGATGGTGCTTGAGGCGATACTGAACGAGGGCAAGGAGGAGAGCGCAATAGATATAGTGAGGGACACGATAGATAGGCTCAAAAGCGGGAATGTCCCAAAGGAAGAGCTTGAGATAAGGTCGCAGCTCAGAAAGAACTTAGACAGCTATGACACGAAATCCCCTGAGGTGATGGCCGTTAGGAAGGCAGTAGAGTCAGGACGGAAGAGCCAGAGCGAGATGGAGCACACTGTGGTGAGCTATGTAATAACGAGACATGGGGCGACAATATCAGACAAGGCTACGCTCACCGAGTTCGCCACAGATTATGACCCTGATTATTATATAAATAACCAGATAATTCCTGCCACCATGCGCATACTCAAGGAGATGAACTTCACAGTGGAGGAGCTAAAAGGGTTAGGGAAACAGAAAAAGTTATGAGACGATTTCATGGACGAAGACAACATCAAGAACGGGCCTGAGAACGAGGCAGATAAAGGGGAATCTGGAAAGAGGGACAACGAAGCTGTAAGGAGGGAGGTCGGATCGGTATCCTTCAGGGCCCTCCAGAAGGCAAGAGGGCTCATCAAGCCTGGCGTGCGCCTGATAGATGTGGCAGAGGCTGTGGAGAGATTCGTGGTCGACGATGGTTACGAGATAGCCTTCCCGATAAACCTGTCGGTCAACAGTGAGGCGGCCCACTATACCCCGAAGCTTGGGGATGAGAAGACCTTCCAGGACAATGACGTCGTGAAGATAGACTTCGGAGCTGCGAAGGACGGCATACTCGGGGACTGTGCATGCACGGTAGACCTTTCCGGCAGGTACCAGAAGCTTGTAGAGTCTGTGGAGAGGGCGCTGGAGAGCGTGCTGCCTTTAATAAAACCAGGAACGAAGGTAAGAGATATAGGTAAGAGCATATCAGACACAGTAGAAGGGATGGGCTTCAAGCCGATAAAGAATTTAGGAGGGCATGGGATAGGCGTGCACGACCTTCATACGGACCCATTCATACCTAACTTTGACAATGGCGACGACACTGAGCTTGAGGAGGGTGACATCATAGCGATAGAGCCGTTCGTCACCACAGAATCAGGAAGAGGGTATGTGGCGAACAGCGATGTTGTCGAGATATTCAGCCTCGTATATGCGGCACCGACGAGATCTGTGGGCTCGAGGGCACTACTCAATGCGATAGTCGGCATGAACAGGACAGAGCCGTTCGCTATTAGATGGTTCGGAGATATAATCAAATCGAGGTTCGAGATGTACGCGGCGGTAAGCGAGCTGTTCAGGAACGGAGCGATTGAGCCCCACCCAATGCTTGTGGAGCTGGGTGGAGGGATAGTCGCACAGCATGAGGCGCAGGTCACCGTCGTAGAAGGAGGATGTGAGGTCCTTACAAAATAATAGATGTGACGACACTGCCTCATTCACATTTGCTGAATCCGCACTCCGGGCATGTGAAGCAGCCCTCTGCCGCGATGAGTGTCGCACTGCAGTCCGGGCATTTCACCTCCTGCGGCATCGACATTACGTAGCTTCCTGCCTTGCTCCTTATCTCGCCCACAGTGAGCTGCGGCTTGTCCACCTTCATATGCCTATCCTTTAGGTCGGCTATCCTGCTCTGGCGCTTCGTGGACTGCAGGACCTGCACACTCTTGCTGCTGTCCCTGTATACCGTTATGCCCTTGCATCCAAGGTCATAGGCCAACATGTATGCGCGCTCAATGTCCTGTGGGGTAGCCCAGCTCGGGAAGTTTATCGTCTTAGACACAGCATTGTCCGTGTACTTCTGGAACGCGGCCTGCGTCCTCACGTGCCACTCCGGGGAGATATCATACGCTGTAACGAAAAGTCTTCTCACATCCTCCGGAATCTCTTCCACGTCCTGTATTGAGATCTTGCCTGCGATTCTCTTCATGAGCTCCTCCGAATAGAAGCCATGCTCCAGAGCCAGCTTCTCGAATTCGTTGTTTATCTCGATGAGGTTGTAGCCGAGGCTCGACTGCACGTTTCTCATATACACCACTGAGAACATCGGCTCTATGCCCTGCGAGGTGCCTCCCGATATTATGCTTATGGTACCCGTCGGGGCTATGGTAGTTACGGTGGAGTTCCTGAGCGGCTTGTGCCCTAGTTTGTACCATATGCTGTTCTTGAATTCGGGGAACGGTCCGCGCTCCTCGGCAAGCTCCTCGCTCATCTTGCGGCCCTTCAGGGTTATGAACTCCATCACCTGCTCGGCAAGAAGGACAGCCTCGTTGCTGTCATACTTTATGCCCAGCTTTATGAGCATGTCTGCCCAGCCCATCACCCCAAGACCTATTCTCCTTATTGATTTGCTCACCCTTTCTATCTGCTCAAGTGGGTATTTGTTGGAGTCTACAACATTGTCGAGGAACCTCACGCCAAGCCTTGTCGTCTCCTCGAGGAGCTTCCAGTTTATCTCGGGTTTGTCTTCGCTGTCAGTTACCATCTGCGCGAGGTTTATGGAGCCGAGATTGCATGAGTCGTACGGATAGAGTGGCTGTTCGCCACAATTGTGCACTACAATTCCGTTCGCTATAAAGGAATGTGTAACCGGTTCCTTCAGATCATAAACCATCTCGCTACCGAGTTTCTCCAGAGACTGGACAGTGGCAACGAAGTGCTCCTCGTACGGACCGCTCGTGTAGCTCCCTATCACACTTTCCACCTTATCGTTCTTGCACTCCGACAGAAATCCTATACGTGCGGCAAACGTGGGTATGTTGGCTCCCTCTATCGACAGCTCGTGCAACATCTTTACATCATACATTTTCGGCTGCCTGTCCGGGTACGGCAGCAGTTTACTGCCAGACGTCTTCTCATTCCTGTAGATTTTGCTGAAAACTCCGAAGTTGAGCAGCAGCATCTGCACGTCACCAAGCAGGCGTTCGCTTATCGAGGCTAATCTTATGGTCCTTCTTGACTTCTCCAGTACGGAGATAGTACCATCGGCCTCGAACAACCCCTGCAGGAACCCTCTTTGCATGTCCTCCGATCCGCTGAATACCTTCCCCGGAACGATCAGCTTATTTTCTACAAGGTCATAAGATGCGGCGAACTCCTTGAGCCTCTCGGAAGAGATTGTCTTGAGGTGGCGCTTCTGCACCGATACCACTCCTGCCTTGTTGATGTGGCTCTTTGACGCGGATTCTCTTATCACAGAATTAACATCTTCAGAGAACGGATTAGCATGCCAGGGGTCATTTCCATAGAATGAGAGTGCTGCGCGCTCGTTTATATGGCCTGTGTTTATATACCCATCTCCTACCAGCCATCCGAGAACCCTGCCTTCAGATGCTGTTCCATTTTTGGAGAATGCTCCGGAGGTGCGGGCTACCCTTATCTCCTCCCCTTTCTTGAGGTCGATTGCCGATACCCATCCCCTTGATTCGCTGTAGACCTTGTGGTCCCTAGTCAGCTTGAGTGAGTATCCCTCATTGGTGTTGAGCGCTACAACCTCTTTTGTTCCGGTCATCATCACAGGTGATGACAGCTGCCTTGTCTCACCGACAAACCTATCATCTACCATAACGATATTGGGTGTCCCTTGCACGTACAGGTCGGCTGCCCTTCGCATGCCTTCGGATGTGCTTATGAGGGTATCTCCTGTGACACATGGGTTTGTCGACTCTACCGGACCGTAGGACGGCACGGGATTCGCATAGCTCGAGTTTATTCTGTCTATGAACACAAGGCCCGGGTCCCCGGTCTTCCATGCCATTGTTACTATAAGGTTCCAGACGGCCCTGGCATTCAGCTTTCCAGATACTAATTTTGTGCGCGGGTTTATCAGATTGTAGTCGTAGTTATGCTTCACTGCATTCATGAATTCCTCTGTCGCGGCTACAGATATGTTGAAATTGCGCATAGTCCCTTCATGCTCTTTCATGACTATGAAGTCAAGTATGTTTGGATGGTCTATCTTGAGTATACCCATATTGGCGCCCCTGCGCTTGCCTCCTTGCTTTATCGAATCTGTGGCTGCGTCAAACACATTCATAAACACCACAGGGCCGGATGAGACCCCTCCAGTGCTCCTCACCACATCACCCGATGGTCTTAGTCTTGAGAAGGAGAAGCCAGTGCCTCCTCCTGTCTGGTGCACAAGCGCAGCATCGTGCACAGCGGTGAATATCTCATCTATCGAGTCTCCTACTGGGATAACGAAGCAGGCGCTGAGCTGCCCCAAGGGGGCTCCTGCATTCATCAATGTAGGAGAGTTGGGCATGAATCTGAAGTTCACCATCGCATCGTAGAAGCCCTGCTCTATCCTCTTTATATCTTCATTTGATTTGCCGTAGTTCTTCTCTGCGGATGCTATGGCATGCGACACCCTCATGAACAGCTGCTTCGGATCCTCGACTATCTTACCATACTCATCCTTCAGAAGATATCTGGCTGCAAGCACCATGAGAGAGTTTATCGGGAGCTTAAGATCGTCTGTCTTTATGCCTAGAGACGACTTGAAGTTGCGTATATCCGTGCGCTTCTGCCTGTATAATATATAAGCCTTCGCCACCGTGGGATCTATAGATATAATCACATTCTCCACAATGTCCTGTATCTCCTCGACATGTATCTCTTCCTTGCCTATGGAGTCGAGCTGCCCTTTTACTTTATCGGCTATCATCTGCGCCTCGCGCATGTTAATCTTTTTATCCCTATGCATGTACACATTCGCGTAAGCCTTAAAAACAGCACTGGTGATCTTTCCCGGATCGAATGCAATCTTATCGTTGCTCCTCTTTATAACGGTCTTAATAGCTGTCATGCCATCCCCAACCACTATATGTATCTGGGGTTTATAAACTATTACAGAATCAGATGTATACAAAACTCAAATAGTACTTCCGCTATTATTAAAAAGCTTGCGATATTGTCCTCGATACCGACGTCAGCCCTCTTTGATGAATAGAGGAAGCAGAAGGCGTAGATTAGGTCTCAAGCAGTTGGTTGCGGCTGTGTGTCATCGCAGGGCTCGGACAGCGTCTCCTTCAACTCTGACCATGCTTCTTTATACTTCTCTTGGTCATTATTGCCCACGTTGAAGAATAGCCACCTGTGGAAATCAGAGTCGCTTACCTTAAGATTGGCGAGCTCGCTTACATCAGAAGATGTGACGTGCTTCCACCTCTCCTTTACTGCTTCAAGATACTCGCTCTTCACGATCTCCGAGTTAAAGCCGTCGGCCTGCTGCTCTATGCACCTATAAGTCTGCCATGAGTGTGAAGAGGTGAAGGATGCAAGTATTATGGCGATAGTCTTGAGCTGTTCGTCTTCGCCCACGTCCTCGGTCTCTACAGGATCCGCACTGGTACCGTTTCGCAGACCTTTCAGTGACAGTTTGTGTATCCTGTTGGCGAGTATGTCATACTTCGTAAGATTGTACTTTATTGGCAAAGCCGGTCACTTCAACAAAATTTAAATAAACACTCCACATATATTGGTAAGAATAAATATATAAGGATTTGTTGTGTAAGATATTATAGTTGCTAGTGATTATATGGCACTGTTCAACATATTTGGAAGGAAGGGCAAGACCCAAAACGACAGAGGTATGCCATACACTCTCTCGCTCGAATGGATTCCGTACAAGCTCTATTCAGGCCGCAAGAGCAGCTCCACGCTGTTCCTTAAGGTAAAGAATATAACGAACGATGACATACTTACGTCCGTGTCTGTCGAACTGCCTCCCAAGCTGAGCTTCGATTCTATAGGTATGGTGAAGGGCAAAGAATTGAAGCTTGGGGATATAAAACCAGGGGAGGAGAGAGAGCAGAAGATAGACGTGACGAACAGCTTGGATGCTACGAAGGGCGAGTACACCGTTACGATAACCGCTACGGCACATTACCGCGATTATGAGCATGTGATGAACTCGATGAGCAAGAGGACAAGCATACACGTCGTATAGCCGTTCATGGGCTTGACATGCTAGTGATGGATTGGCTAGCAATCCATCATTGCTCGTTCTATTGTGTTGCTGCTGGCACGACGCGCGCTTTGCCTCCAAGTACATCTATGTTTACTTTCTCGCCATTGCTGAACGATTTGCAGTGGTCCTTTGCCTGCTGCGCTATTGCGACCAGTTTGTTCGATTGCTGTACTGAAGCATCATTGGCGGTGGTGCTCTGTGTGTTGCTGTTCACTTCTACTGTGATCTCGCAGCCCGGTGCGGTGTTTACGCGCTGCTGTGCAACCAGCCCGATCAGTGCACCGGCAATGCCCCCTACGGACTCAGCTACATCCTTTACAATATAATTTTTCGCTTTCTGTGCCGCTGTGGCCCCTGCCTCTGCTCCGAGAAGCGCACCAGCGCCCGATACTATATATCCATAGCCATATCCGCTCGCCGGATTCACATCCTTAACCGTCACAGGCTGTAGATTGGTTATCTTTCCTTCAAATACAGTACCTGTCTCCTGCTGCTGGCCTGCAGTGACTACTCCAGGAGCCCCACCCATCATCGATGGGGTCGCGCAACCTCCGACGAACAATGCCGCGGCAGATACTGCAGCTATTGATACTGTACGCCTGAGCCAGTCCCGTGGGTTTCTATCCTCAGTCCTTAGCATGCTTATGCCCTTGCCTCCCTTATTGTGTATTTGTTTGTCCTCCATTTTCTTTTCCATATAAGACACCCCTCAATAGAATATTCCTGTCAAGTATATTATGGATTTCTACATATTTATTAGCTAGCGTGCTGTGTTCAGATATTTATGTTTTGCTCGTTCTACTGGGTCGCTGAAGGTACGACGCGTGCCCTGCCTCCAAACACATCTATGTCCACTTTCTCGCCATTGCTGAACGATTTGCAGTAGCCATTTGCCTGCTGCGCTATTGCGACCAGTTTGTTTGGCTGATTCTGGATGTTGCTGTTCACTTCTACTGTGATCTGGCAGCCCGGTGCGGTGTTTATACGCTGCTGTATCGCCTCGCCGATCAGTGCACCGGCAATGCCGCCTGTTGACTCAGCTATGTCTTGTACAATATAACTTTTTGCGTGCTGTGAGGCTACGAGCCCTGCCTCTGCTCCGAGAAGCGCGCCTGCTGCGGGTGCTATGTATCCGTAACCGTATCCGCTCGCCGGATTCACGTCCCTAATCTTTATCGGCTGTAGATTTGTTACCACTCCATTGAATACTGTGCCTACCGCCTCCTGCTGCTCTACAGGGACTACTCCAGGAGCTCCGGCCATCATTGATGGTGTCATGCACCCTCCGACTAACGATGCGGCAGTAGATATTACAACTACGGAAGCCGTGCGCCTAAGCCAGCCACTTGGGCTTCTGCCCTCATTTCTTAGCATTCTTGTAGTGCTGTCCCTTTTTTTCTCTTCCATTTTCCCTTCCATATATAACGCCCATCGGCAGGATATACCTGTCAAGTATATTATGGATTTCTAGATATTTATAGGTTCGTGCACCGCGTTCAGATATATACACATTACAGTGGGGTTTTACAGTGGGGTTTAACGTGCGTAGAACATCCGGGTTTGCCGGCCTTCACGGCAGGTACTGCTTGCTCTTTATCTTGTCGCGTATATAATCATCGACGAACGTCAGCCTTGGCCCCTGGAGCGAGTCCTGCTCCAGCTTCAGTTTGGTCTTCAGCACAAGCTTGAGTTCGTGCACCCACTCCTTGTGCTGGTTTATCCACGGGTATTTCAGCATCTCCTGTGCCCTTTTCAGGTCGTACTCCGTCGCCTTCATAGTCATATTCTTCAGGAACTCGTACCTCTCTAGATCGGAGATCGTGACACCGAGGAACTTAGACTCAGGTGTGGCTATGTCCTTGCCTATATACGCCAGGTTCATGCTGCCTGTCTTTATCGTCCAATATATGTACCAGCCCCATACATCGCCATCGTTGAACACGTATACTGGAAGACCCATGTCCGCGAACTTCCTTATTAGGCGGCGCGTCCCCCTGGCAGCCTGGCCTATCGTAGACATAAGTATGCAGTTCTCCTTCTTCCAGAAACCATCCTCATTGAGCCTTACCCACAGTGCGTCCTTCTCCACTACGAGCACATATTTTGCCTTCACATCGACAAACTCTATATCATTGTCAACATCGCTGGGTATCGACCATCCGCTCCTGCCCATTCTGCTCATGTCTATCTCAGCGCCCTCGCCAAAGCGGTCCACTGCGCGCATATTCCCTACAAGGACCCCCTTGCGGTTCGCATTGAGGTTGAGCGATTCCCTTCTCAGGTCCAGAGCGAGCTCGAGCTCCTCTATAAGAGGGTTAGACTCCGTCTGCTCATTGAACAGGTTCTCGTCTATCTCATCCCCTAGTGAGTACTTGAGCTGGTAGAACAGGCCTCTTATGGACGTATGCAGGTTCTGCTCCAGGAAGCTGTGGCATTTCGCTGCTATCGCCATGGTCTGCATGAACCTCTTGGACTGTGACATATTGATGAAGCTGTGCGCCTCGGTGGCGCTGCCCAGCCTGAGGTATCCTGCCTTCTTGTCATATATCGTGTTGGACCTGGTTCTTGTCGTAGTGTCGAACCTCGGGCTTTTCATCTCGTGTATGTCCCCAACTATGCCCTTCCCGAGGTCCTCGAGCCTCTCTTTCGATGTTTTTCCTCTCATCTTATCTTTCTCCTTTCTTGAGCTCGGCTATTATCTCGTCGCGCCTCTTGGACTTCTTTATGACGTATCTTATGACGTCTGCGAATGTGCTGGCCGGCAGCAGCTTTACCTTCTTCAGCTGTTCCTTGTTCAGGTATACATCCGCAGCATTAGCCTTCGGTATGACTACGCGCCTTATCCCTGAGCTTATGGCGGCCTCGACCTTGCTCGTCACGCCCCCTACGGGCAGTACCTCTCCTCTTATAGAGAGTGAGCCGGTCATTGCCACTCCTTGGTCTATCGGGAGGTTCTCCATAGCAGAGAGTATGCTCACTGCCACGGATATGCTCGCGCTGTCCCCTTCGACACCCTGATAAGTCTGCAGGAACTGCACATGCATGTCAAAGTTGGAGACGTCCCTGCCTATGTGCTTCTTTATTATCGCGCTGACGTTCTTGACAGCCTCGCTCGCTATCTTGCCGAGCTTCCCTGTAGGTATGAATCTGCCCTCATACTTAGAGCTTGCTGGCGTGACCTCTGCCACTATCGGCAGTATTATACCTGCGGAGGTTATGTTGCCTCCCATTACCGCAAGACCGTTGACCTTTCCTATCTTATAGCCGCGTGTCGCGAACACGCTGTAATCCTTTATGTTCTCTATGGCATGGTTGACGACCTGCGCCTCTATGCTGTATGCGAACCTCTTCGCGCGGAGCACCTCCTTGCCTGTGACGATGGTCTTGCCGTCCTCTTTAGCTATGTCCCCGGCAGCCCTCACAAGGCCGCCCAGGTCGCGCAGCACAAGAGATAGCCTCTTCTTCCTGCCTGAGCGCCTTCTCGCCTCTTCTATTATCTCGTTTATCGCAGACTCGTCGAAGTCTGGGATCTTGGTATCTTTCTTCACCTCCTGCGCCACGAATTGCCCCAGAAGGGTTCTGTTCGCCTTCGTGTCCTCCATCGTGGAATCCATGTATACCTCGTAGCCGTACCCACGTATCCTTGACCGCAGGGCAGGATGCATCTTATTTATGTCCTGGAGGTTGCCTGCAGCTACAAGTATGAAATCGCACGGCACGGGCTCGGTCCTAACAAGCGCTCCAGAGCTCATCTCGCTCTGCCCTGTTATAGGGTATTTCTTCTCCTGCATGGCTGTGAGTATTTCCTGTTGGGAGCGCGGGTCCATGCTCGCCACCTCATCTATGAAGAGCACCCCATGATTGGCCTTATGTATCGCTCCGCCTTCTACCCTTAGATGTGCAGGTGTGCCCAGACCGCCAGTTTGCAGAGGGTCGTGGCGTACGTCCCCGAACAGGGAGCCGGCGCGGGAGCCTGTGGAGTCTATGAAAGGTGCGGTCTTCTGGTTCGTGTTGTCAACTATAAGCTTGGGCTCGTCGAGCGCCCCCGTGCCTGGCATGCCTCTTCGCGTCATGCTTGTCATGAACAGTGCCATAGACCCGAATATCATTATGCCGAGCATGAGTGCTGCGAGAACGATTATCTCATAACCCTTTATCAGCCCGCTCAGGGAGAGCCCGAATATTATCACGACAAGCAGCACGACGAGCGGAGTTATTATCGAACCGGAACGGGCGAATGCCGTCCTGTTGCTCATCCTTGCCTTCTGGAGGTCCTGCCTTCCCTGGCCATCACCTCCTGCCTTGAACGCCTCGACATTAAGATATGTCTTCACGGCCTTGATCAGAGGCATGTTCTCGTCATTCTGGTTCTTGTATACTAGTATATCTTCTAGCTCTGTCGCAGGAAGAAGCTCTGCCATGGCCTGCGCCAGCATCGTCTTGCCTATTCCAGGATCTCCTATAAGGAGTACATTTCTCCTCTGCTTCGCGGCCTTCTTTATTATGCTGACAGCATTGTCCTGGCCTATTACCTGGTCGATGAGTTTCTCAGGTACCTTTATGTCTGCCGATGTCTTTAGCTGTCTTTTCGGATGTGTGCTGCGCGCCATAAAACCATCAAATTATATACAGATGCCATGAGAGAGTACGAGCATAAATTTTGAATGTTGTTGTACTGTGCTGCGTCAGGATGTATGTGAAATTTGCAAACTCTCATCTGGTTCTCATCACTAATTATAGTAATTTGCAGGGATATGTTTTTATATGTATAGAAAAAGGTAGGAGATAAGACATGACCTATCTGGCTTTGTATTTATCTCACTCTCTATCGAGGCTGTCGATGCGAGGCTGAGGAAGAAGGGGAAGAATGCGCCGACCCCTCCCGCAACTAATGCCTCTCTTTGGGTTGCGCCGGTTGCGAGTGCTCCTCCATAAAGGATTGTGCCACTGGCTGCACTTACTAATGGTCGGGATATAAGAGGTGAAGAGAGTGCTGTTTGTACCACCGATGGCAGTTTAAAAGATGCTGTTTTTAGTACGGCACCTCCGGCTTCGAACTCGCCTCCGAAGTTTGCGCCGAATTGTGCGCCTGCGAATGCCCCTTTACCCACAAAGCTTAAATACCTTAAAGGATATTGTTGTATTGGTGCATACCATGATTCCTGCGTGGTTGGCGATTTTCTTGCCGATTGTGATGCTTGTAGGGGTGGGGACTGGTATGTATTTCCTTCTCCGTTCTTGGTGGAGAGATATAACGAAGGCGTCAGAGCACCTTCAAAAATACTTAGAGCAGCGCCGAAAGCGGCATTGACACCGATCATCTTCGCGGTTTGAACAGCTACATATTTAGCGATGTTTGGGGCTTGCCCTGCCGTTCCTACGTCTGCCAGAATGGAGCCAGAGATACCGCCTAGTACAATGTCGTTGATGGTTGCTCGTGCGCCCATTGGTTTGCCTGTGAATGCGAGTGAGCCCGCCTCGCCCACGCTTACGCTCGCCAGCGCGCCTATCGCAAAACTTTCTGGTACTACGGCGGCGCGAAGGGGTGCTACTGCTCCTTCTAACTCCGCATAACCAAGCTGTTCGAGACCAGCTATTTTATAACCTTCTCTATAAAGTTCCCCTCCCTCATTATCCCGGTTCTACGCAAAACTTGCCGTCTGGGCCCTTCAAAGCAACAGCCTTCTGCACCAGATTCAGCTGTATGGCTGTTCCGCTGGACTCGACAGTCAGGTATCTCGTATGATTTGTATCCAATTTTATCTTCCTACGGGCCTGTACCTCTTGTCGTTCTTGGGTTTGATGCCGAAGTATTTCATCACAGTGGGCTGCACATTATACACGTATATTTTGCCGGACCTTATCATTTTGTAATCTCTGGTTCTGCCGTAGTCGATCATGCCAAACACCCCATTTCTCGTATGGTCTCCGCTCTTCGATATCTCAGGCCTCATTGTGAGCTTCCCACTTCTCATATATCCAAAGATGTCCAACATATATCTGTCTCTCGCCTCTGCCATGATGTCAGGGGCTATGAAGAGCTTGGTGCCCTCGTAATAAGAGTCCGTATCTATCACAGACTTGATGAGCCTCTTCCCATTCGCGTCCTTTATTTTCGTGAGGTCGCGCTTGAGCCTAGCCTTCAGCGCCTTTCTATCCTTCGTCCCAACTATGCCATTGGAGAATCTGGAGTCGTTCAGGTATATCGTACACACCGGGCCGTTCGATATGCTCGCGAACGCCTTGGTGTTCTGCATATCGAGATCGAAGTCGTGTATTCGAGTGTAATCACTCCCGGAAGAGCCAGACAGTGCTGCCTGCAATATGCTCTTTGCGGCCCTCTTTGCGTTATTGGGTAGATGATTGTATACCCATTCTCTCAAGCCGCTCTTGAGCAGAGCCTCGCGCACCATGTAGCGGGCGCTGCCCACCTTTGTCCTGTTCTCTACACCCTCCCTATCCACAGATGGCTTGAGCTTCGCATAACCTTTCTCTATCAGCCATGCACTTATCAGGAATTTGTTATGTATGGGCTGCGCGCCGTGGTCGGAGACGAGAATAACGGTTGAGCCCTCGTGCTCCGCCCTGTCCATCACCCATAACATAAAGTCAGAGATGCTCTCGTAGATCGGCATGATGTAATCCTTCCATTCACCTTTGTTGAGAGAGAAATGCTGCATTCTGTCAGTCTCTGTGAAACATATGAATGCGAGGCGGTAGTCATTGCCCCCTATAAGATCTTTCGCTATTGCCGATCTCGACGTTATGCTTTTCACATATCGGGACGATGCCTCGCTCAGGCTGATCTTCCCGCTTCTCATGTCCCCTTCTATATTCGGCTCTCCATTGTATCTGTGTTTGGACGCAGCCCTCTCGACCTCGGCGGAGCTGAACCTAGCCGTCATAGGAAACCCCGTCATCATGTCCACATTCCTCTCTGCCGATGGATGAACCACCATCGCAGGAGTTATGACAAGGGATTTGACTCCCTTCCTTGCTAACGCATCCCAGAATGGCTCGCTCGCATCCGCATCAAAGAACACGAGGTCCTTGTTATAATCCCTGTCAAGCCTGAAGAAATCAGGGACCCCGTGCGTTGCGGGCTTGAACCCAGTGTATATGCTCGGCCAGGCAGGTCCGGTCATGGGCGGCAATGTAGATTCCATATCGGTGAGTGCACCGTTCTCGAGCAACCTTTTGAAGCCGTCCAGCCTGTACTTGTCGATGTTCTCCTTTATCAGCCAGAGAGGGGCAGAATCTATGCCAATTATATACAGCTTCCTTGCCTTACTCTTATTTGTCCGTATCATTATCCCTTTTTAATTTTTTGTCTGGGTGTTCCGGCTTCTGTGGACGCAGTTCTGTCTGCCGTGCGGAGGAGTTGCTTGCTTTGTTCTGCTAACTCTACGTGTTTTCTAATGAGTTCTGCGGTTTTGGAGCTGTCGTTCGCAACGAGATGAAGTGGCGTGAGGCCCAGGTTGTCTTTTGTGTCGGGATTTGCGCCGTATTCGAGTAGGAGTTCTGCGATTTCGGGGTTGTTGTCACGTGCGGCATAGTGCAGCGGCGTCCGGCCGGTGTCGTCTGCTGTGTTAGGATCTGCGTTGTGTTTGAGGAGGAGTTCTGCTATTACGATATTATTGTACTGTACAGCATAGTGCAGTGGCATATTGTAGTCGGAGTTTACTGCATTGGGGTTTGCGCCGTATTCGAGTAGGAGTTCTGCTATTACGATATTATTGTACTCTGCAGCATGGTGCAGCGGCGGCTGGCCGCTGTCGTCTGCTGTGTTAGGATCTGCGTTGTGTTTGAGGAGGAGTTCTGCGATTTTGGGGTTGTTGTTACGTACAGCATAGTGCAGTGGCATATTGTAGTCGTAGTCTACTGCATTGGGGTTTGCGCCTGCATCAAGCAGCTTGACCGCTGCTGCTGTGTTTCCACTTCTCACCGCTTTAATGAGTTTTATGTTTATTTTTTGGTCTGTCATACTA